>NZ_RDBW01000011.1:0-273241 GCF_003934235.1 Pseudoalteromonas sp. J010
GCTATTTAGTTGTTCTAAATAAGAAATTTTTAACGCTGTTAGCGTCAGATTTACTCCTTCAAATTGAGCAAGTATTAAGTCAAATTGGTATTACTTAAAGCAATTGCCTTCACAGCTGTCCTAAACTGTTTTAACTGTGTAGTAAGGAATAACAGCGTGAGCCGGATTGTAAGCACAAGCACCAACGCGGAAATTGAGTAGGTTTTTATAGCTCAGTCCGATATTTGGTAAAAATTAACTTTAGTTTATATCAATCATTCAAATACAACTCTGCCATATCATCCAACTTCGCCTTAACTTCTTTCCAGTTTGGCATCACTTGCGTTAATAAGCGCCAAAATCTGTCGCTGTGGTTGTGCTCAGCGATGTGGCAAAGCTCATGCAGAATCACGTAATCTATGCACTCTTTTGGAGCTTTAACTAAGTGAGGGTTGAGCATCAAGTTACCCTTGGTTGAGCAGCTTCCCCATTGTTTAGTCATCGCCATGATACGAAATGAAGGTAGCCCGTCTACCCATGAGGCTTTGGGCAACATTGCTTGTAATCTTTCATGAAAAATAGCGTTGGCTCTATGGGTGTACCACTTATCTAAAAGTGTTTTAATTTTAACCACCCGTTCATCACAATCTTTTTTGAGAGTAACAGTTAATTTCCCCCGTTGAAGCTTCACACTGGGTACTTGTTCAGCGTCAACAATCACCTTTAAAACATAGCGTCTGCCAAGGTAAAACTGGGTTTCACCGCTAACGTATTTACGTGGCATTACATACTCATGTTGAGCTGAAAACTCACAAATGCTTTCCCAGATCCATCGAGCACGCTTTAGCATAGCCTCTCGAATTGAATCTGGTGTTGCGTCATGCGGTACAGTTGCAACTACACGTTGGTCAGGGTGCACTTTTATGATGACTTTTCGTGCCTTTGGCTTGGCATCATTTTTTTCAAAGGTACGGCGAATGATGTCATAGTTAATAACCTCATCACCGTACATAAATACGCCTTGTTCTTGCGTAGTTTTTTTAATTTCACTCATTTAAAACAACAGCTTCATTATTATTGACGAGACAGTCCTAATCGCGTGATCTTCAGCACCTCTTCAATAAGCTTTTGAGCATTCTCAATACCGAAGTCCGCGAATAGCATAGGTAGTAGTTTTACGCTGATAGCGTTTTCAATTTCACTTGGGTTAATTGAAAATTCTGCCACTGCGGTTTTAACTACTTCGTCAATGTCGAAGGCATATTTCACAAGTGTATCTTCATCAATATCACTGCCTGTGTGAGCGCCTTTTTCGAATAGTAGTTTAAACAACCCGAAATAAGCCTGCGCATGTTTGTTTAGCTTTCCGTCAGTATCAGTAAACTCACTAGGCATACCCTCAACCTTACGCTCTTTAACCTCTTGTTCAAAGTCGGCAAATAGCATGTATTGCTTCACAGGCGCATCGAACATGGCCTTGGTTTCATCTATCGCTTTTTTGAGTAAGTTTGAGAAATATTCTTGTGCATACGGATCATCAGCCAAGTCTTGCTCGATCATTTTAGTGATACGGCCTGTGATCTTATCGGTTTGGTTTCGAGCTTCGTCGTCAGTTAACTCTTCAGGTTTTACATCTTTGCCTAAATTGCCAACGAGGTATGCACCATCAGGTTCTTTTACTTCAATGCCTGCAATATGTTTGTCTAACAACTGACGCACATCTTCAGCATATTCGTCATAGTCTACGGTTTCGTTAGCGTCTTCACGCACCTGCTTACGTAAGTTAACAAACATTTTCAGTGTTTCTTTGTAGTGGTCGCGTTTGTTATCAAAACTTTTATCGTCGAAGAAAGTCGCCGACTGTAAAGCTACTTTCATACAATTAGAGAAGGCTGTTAACGCAGCATAAAACTCGTCACGTTTTTTAAGGTTTTTATCTAAAAGCTGACCTTGAACATCCTCGATCTTAGGTGCAAGTGCTTGACGTAATGCGGCATGATCTTTTTTGTTAGCAACACCGTCAAAAATAGCCCATAGATCGTTGTACAAACCTGGTAGCTTTTTATATTCGGTATCCATTCGGTTATACAAACCTTTAAGATCGTCAACATCAAAGCCATTTTGATTACGCTCAGCAAGTTCTTGATACTTCTCAATCGTCATATCAAGCTCTTTCAAAATGCCACGATAATCAATTAAGTAGCCAAATTGCTTTTTACTGTGTAAGCGGTTTACGCGAGCAATAGCCTGAATCAAGTTGTGCTCTTTTAAAGGCTTATCGATATACAGCACGGTATTTTTAGGCTCATCAAACCCAGTAAGGAGTTTATCTACAACAATCATGATGTCGGGGCCGTCATCTCGGCCATAGTCTTTGATTATTGCTTTTGTGTATTCTTTTTCGTCTTGCCCATAAGTTTCGGCAACATTGTTCTTCCACCAGTTTTGAACAATATCTTTACTTTCTTGATCAACAGCCTCGTGTCCCTCACGCGTATCAGGAGGAGACATTGCAACAACTGATGTAACTTTACCTATTTTATCTAAAAGCTCTTTGTAACGAATTGCAGTAGCTTTAGAGCCACATGCAAGCTGGCCTTTTAAGCCTTGCTGCTTAAAGTTTTGAAAATGATCAGAAATATCATGTGCAATTAGCTCGATTCGGCCTTCTGTTTGATAGATTTGACCTTTCTGAGAAAACTTCTTCTTTAAATCCGTTTTTTGTTTTTCCGTGAGCTTTTCAGTAATACGGTCAAACCAAGCATCAATCGCTTTGTCATTCACATTAAGATCAGCAATACGCTCTTCATAAAGCAGCGGTGTTACCGTTTTATCTTCAACCGCTTGCTGCATGGTATAAGAGTGAATAATCGAGCCAAATTTGTTTTCAGTTTTGTCGTCTTTAAGTAGCGGCGTACCAGTGAAAGCAATAAACGCTGCCTTTGGTAGGGTTTGCAGCATTCGAATGTTGTTTTCACCGTTTTGGCTTCGGTGGCCTTCATCAACCAACACCAAAATATTCGGGCTATCGTTATAGCATTCATCATATTTAATCGCTGAACCAAACTTATTTATAATTGAGAAAATAACTCGCTCATTACCTTTACCAATTTGTTCCGCTAAGCGCTTGCCTGATGTTGCCATTGCACCTTTTTTATCGCGCTCGGTGAGTACACCACCTGAGGCAAAAGTGCGGCTTAACTGATCTTCAAGGTCAACTCGGTCTGTGACAATAATCACACGACATTGTGAAAGCTCTCGCAACCAAATTAGTGCCTTTGACAAGAACACCATAGTAAACGATTTACCACTTCCTGTGGTGTGCCAAATTACACCGCCATTACGAGCACCTGGACGTTCGCCAGAGCCGTTAGCCGATGAAGAGTCATCAAAGCTGGTAATGCGCTTTATCAATGCTTTAATACCAAATACCTGCTGATAACGCGCCACGATCTTGCCTGCTTTTTGGTCAAACAAAGTGTATAAACGTGCCATCTCAAGAAGGCGGTCTGGTCTTAGTAAACTAATAATTAGTCTGTCTTGATCAGTTACAGCGAGGTCGCCTCCTGCCAATAAAGTTAAATACTCGTCTTTGGCTGCGGCAGGTCGGTGGTTGAAAATAGCATCCAATTGCTCGGTGCTTAAGCCTGCATTTTTTAACTGAATAAACTCGGCTTCAATGATTTCCTCTTCCTTCCATTTCGCCCAAAACTTTTCAGGCGTGCCGCAGGTGGCGTACAAGCCCTCATGCCCATTCACAGCAAACAGTAATTGGCTGTAGGCAAAAAGGTGTGGGATTTCTTTTTGGCCTTGGTTACGGATATGTTGCGAGACCGCTCCGCTTAATGTTGATTTGCCTTCAGTTGAAGAATCAGGCCGCTTCGCCTCAATCACTACCCAAGGCAAGCCATTAACAAAGCAAACAATATCGGGAATACGGTTACCTGTGCCTTCACTGTTTTGCACCACCATTTCTTCAGTAAAATGGAAAAAGTTATTTGAAGTTGTTTGCCAGTCGATAAGCTGAATAGTTGGCGATGCTTTCTTGCCATTAATAAACTCAGTAACCCCAACGCCATACATCATGGCGTTGTAAAGCTTTTCATTTGCGGCTTTCAACCCCTCGTTCATTGCAGGGCTGAGGTCATGTATAATTTTATCAATGGCAGCACCCGAAAGTTTATGTTCGCTGCCTGCAAACGGGAATGTTTGTTTGCTCAGAAACTCGCGCATAACAGGCAATAGCATCACTTGGCTTGTCGATTTTTCTACTACCGAATTACCCCTAACTTCTTCACAACCAGTAGGTGGGATGAACGAGTAACCAAGCTTGCTTAGTAGGGTAAGCGCTGGGATTTTTGAACTGAATTCTTCTTTGAAATTGGGAACAATTGATGACACTAACTTTCCTTAAACGTAAATAATTTACAGCTTCTTTTGCAGATAATCTGCTAAAAAACCAAAGTAAGGCTTGTGCTGGTTCTTTTGGTTGACTGCCATAACATTGTCCAGTAGTGATTGAATTTGAGACTTGCTTCTAGTACCACGTTTTGCATTTAACAACTCTTGAACTGCCTCTAGTGCAAAAACACGGTTTTGCCTGAGCCTAGTTTCGTTGAGGTTAAGAATATTATTTAACTCTTGATCAAAAGTTTTATCATTAGACTTTACAACCCCACCTTCATGATAAAAAATGCGGGAGTTTATATTGTGATAAGGATTTGCTGGTGAAAACTTTAAGGGATCATTTGCTTTTTTCTTATCACACGTGTAAGTAGTTTTATCTTTGCCTTCATTTCCAGTACAGCAAGCTAGTAAATTAGAGTATTCAAGCGCTAGTTCATCATTGTCATCTTGGCAGGCCCAATGCTCAATTCGCATAGCATTTTCTTTAATTCGACTCATGCAATAAGCACAAACATAGCCCTGTTCATTTAATAATGACTGTTTAAGGTCATCTCTAACCATCTGGGGAAGGTTTCCATATGCTGCGTCAACATCATTTTTATATGTTGTTAGGCTATTAGGTTGAACATTTTTGGTTATTTGGCGCACCGTTAATCATCCCACTCAGCTAACTCAACAGATAACTTTGCTTTGACAAGCTCAGGAATTTCTCCATTTAGTTCTTTTTGCAATAATTCTATTTCGCTCGTTGCCTGCTCAAATTCTGACTGAGCAATTAGTTCATAAATAGACTCTAGCTTTTCGCTAACCGACTGATTTCGTGATAATTGAGTGGCTGTGTGGTATTTATCAACCATAAGTTCATTTAGTATGTCGTTACTAGATAAACCGAAAGCTTGCGAGGGTTTCTCACCATAAAAATCACCACTTTCGCTTTGTTTTATAATACTGATACATTCAGGTTTCACGCTACCAATGACTTGAGGGCTGTGGCTTGTTAAAATAAATTGAATATTGGGAAAAGCATTTGCGAGACTTTCTACCACTGTTTGTTGCCATTGTGGATGTAAATGCATATCAACTTCATCGATTAAAACAATACCATTAGTAGCTTTAACGGCATACTCTTTCAAATGAGGATTTAATCTAATACACCTATAGGCAATGTCACATACAACACCAATCATATTTCTAACACCATCGCTAAGATTGGAGACCGAAATCACGCCATGTGATTGATGAGTGGCAACAATGTCTTTTTGGGTTGCACTATATCGAACATTAGACCAACCTGAAGGTGCAAGAACCTTGTTAACAGCTTCAGTCAAAGCCAATAATAATAGTCCTCTTGTCGATTTTTCTAATACAGAGTCAGCTGAAAAGCCGCTTTGTTCAAATGCTGCGAGTTTTCTTTCTATTTCTACTAACGTTTCATCTTTTAGCCATTTTGCAAATGCAGAATAACTAGACTCAGGATCCATACAATCTCTGTATCCTTCTAATCGACTAGAATCAACTAGGGACTGTACTTTTTTAGAAGAAAGTGACTTTTGCTTCCACAATCTACCAGTACCGTAGTAGCCAAACATTGGTAGGTCAGATATCTTATTTTGTTGGACGTGCTGTTGTACTGTGTGAGCATACTCTTTTAACTCTTTCACTTGAGTCGTTCTTCCCTTGAGGGTTGTTCGTTTGCGTTGCCACTTTTGAGGAAAACGTAAATTATTATCGTCAAAGGTTTCGCAACTAACAATAACCGGAAATTGATGATTCATTTGGGACACATCATCTATCTGAGTCATTTTTAAATGGATCTCATGCTCATTAATTCCTCTATCCACTCCTGTGCCTAAAGCGCTAAAATATTGCCCATAAGCAATTGATATAGAATCTAAAATAGATGTTTTACCTGCACCGTTCAGTCCAACAAGCACATTGATGTTAGCTTCAAAATCACAATTAAACTTCTTATAACCTCTAAAGTTTTCTAAATATAAGTGCTTTAATTTCATTGATACTCTTCTTTTAAAAATCTGTGCCTGATAACAAGCTTATAAGTTTTATCATTACAATGAAACCCGTCGTTTGCCAGTTAACAACTGCTGCATTAATGCTTTTTTCTCTTGTTTTAAATCGGCTAGTTGGTTTTCTAATAATTCGATTTCTTCATCTGCGTTAGTTAGTACGGTTGTGATTTTTTGCTGCTCCAAAAGACTAGGAATTCTAAGGTGAATACCCTTAAAATCTTTAAGAATTATACGGGGGACGCCTGAACCCGAAGTAAGAGCCTTCCCAACAAAGAACCTAACTGATTCTTGTGAAAAATACTGAGCAATGAAATGAGGCGAAATTTTGTTTAGCTTTGGTCTTAATAAAGCAATGGAGGATAAAATCACGCCTTGAATTTCCTCTTCCATAACAAAACAGTATTTTAAAATAGAGCCATCTTTCGCTATCAAAATATCATTAATTTCAGGCTTACAGTTTTGTTTTTCTAAGGCTTTAAAGTCATCCTCGCTGATATGTCGAGCTGTATTTTCAGCGAATCCTGTTGGTCTCATATCTTTCACTGAAAACATAGGGTAACCAACTTCAACACTTTTTGGACTATGGTGAGCGCCATCTGTAACTTTTGTGCAGACGTCACCTAGCTTAACTAGTTCCCACTCACCCTCAAACGCCTTACCTGAATCATCAAGCAAACGTTTCTTGCCTGTGAGCAGTTGCTGCATCAGTGCTTTTTTCTGCTGCTTACTGTTGTCGATTAGGCGCTCAGTGGTACTAATCGCTTTATCCCAAGTAGATAGGATTTTTGCGATTTTGCGTTGTTCAGGGAGTGGTGGAAGCAAACAAATCACTGATTTAAGCTTATCTGGCGATGTGTGCTTTACTTTGGTTCCTGTAGATTGCTCTGCAATTTGTTTTCTAACATATTGGGAGTTGTAAGTTAGGTATAGAAACTCAGGGCAAATGTCATTTTTATCTTTTATTTGAATCAGACCAAGCCGTTGATTATGCAAATAGCGATCATGACTAGGGACAAACAACGTACTACCCAAAAGCCCAGCAGCTTGTTCGGTCATAGCAACTAGTAACTCGCCTTTTGATAGTAAGTATCCTTTGGGAATATCGCCCACATAATACTTAGTTTTGCTCTTTTGGTCGCGAAAGCCACCTATTTCATAGAAATTGCCAGGAGTTAAAAGAACATACTCACCTTCCTCTCTAAAATATTCACTCTTAAAGGCAAAGCCATGTTTGATATCTATAAAGGGATTGAGATCAGTTTTAAGCCAACCATTAGGCACCATAACCCAGCTCCTTTAAGTAGCCTTCCATTTCCGCTTCCAGTGTTTTTAGCTCATTCTGAAGTTGAACACGCTCATTGCGCACAGCCACTAAATCAATCTCAGCTTCTTCTTCAAAGGTATCTACGTAACGAGGAATGTTAAGGTTAAAGTCGTTTTCTTTGATCTCATCTAATGTTGCTAGATAAGCATATTTATCAACTGTTTCACGGGCTTTGTAGGTGTCGATAATTTTTTCAATATTATCCTTCGTTAACTGGTTTTGGTTTTTACCAGACTTAAACTCACGACTAGCGTCAATAAACAACACATTATTATCGGTTTTGTGCTTTTTAAAGATAAGGATCGCTGCGGGAATACCTGTGCCGAAGAACAGCTTTTCTGGTAAACCAATTACTGCATCAAGTAGGTTTTCTTCAATCAGTTGTGTACGGATTTTGCCTTCAGATGATGCGCGGAATAGCACACCGTGTGGCACTACTACTCCCATGCGTCCACCTTCTTTACCAGGAGAAGCTGGCTTAAGCGTTTCTATCATGTGACTGATAAATGCGTAGTCACCTTTGGTTTTTGGTGGCACACCACGGCGGAAACGACCAAACTCGTCATTTGCTGCACCTTCAAACCCCCATTTATCGAGTGAAAATGGAGGGTTAGCTGTAACTATATCGAAGTGAAGTAAACCAGTACCTTCTTTATCTAAAAGCATAGGGTGGCGAATGGTGTCGCCCCATTCAATACGGTGGTTATCTTCGCCATGTAGAAACATATTCATTTTAGCAAGTGCCCAGGTAGAGCCTATGGCTTCTTGACCATATAGCGCGTACTTTTTAGAACCTGAGTTCTTACGCACCATCGCGCCACATTTCATTAATAGTGAACCTGAGCCACAAGCTGGATCGCAGATCTCATCACCTTCTTTTGGCTCTAAAATAGCTGCTAGTAGGTCTGACACCTCCGGCGGAGTATAGAATTCACCAGCCGACTTACCACTACCTGCGGCAAAGTGCTTGATTAGGTATTCGTAGGCGTTACCAATGATATCAAGTGAGCCAACACGACTTGGGCGTAAGTTAAGAATGTCTTTACCAAAGTCTTCTAACAGGTGACGGAGAATGTCGTTCTTTTGCTTTTCTTGACCTAGCTTATCAGTGTTAAAGCTAATGTCTTGGAACACATTTTTTAGCTTAGTGCCGTTTGCTTCTTCAATGGCGTGAAGTGCTTGGTCAATACGCTGGCCGTTACCTGCTTCATGACGTTTCTCGTATAAATCCCAAAAGCTTGAGCCAGTAGGCAATACAAAGCGTTGCTTTGCCATCATTGCGTGAATTAGTTCAGGGTTGTCACCGTATTGCTCTACAAGCTTGTCGTATTCATCTTGGTATACATCAGAAATGTACTTTAAGAACAACATGGTTAAGATAAAATCTTTATAAATAGACGGGTCTACCGTGCCTCTAAAGGTATCGCAGGCATTCCAAACAGCTTTGTTTATTTCGTCTTGGTTAATTTGAATATTGGTCATCATCTTTTCTTAATAATCTAATGAGTTTTCAAACTCTGAATAATCTTTATCTGCTTTTTTATGTAATTCTTCGTAAAGCGCTTGTACTACGACTTCTTGCTTAAAATAGCCATCTTCAAACAGGTTTATCATACTTGTATCAAACGAAGTTGATTCAGCAAGTCTCTGTATATACTTGGCTTCTAATCTTCCGTCCGAGGTTTGCCACCAAAGGTAATCAACTAATGTTGTAGGTAAATTCTCTACATAATTGTTTAGGAGATCTTTAACCGCACTGCATACTTCACCATCTCCTTCTTGTATGCACCAACCAAAACTATGGTAAAAGTTCTTATGTTCAAGTCGCATAACTATCATGGGTTGATAGGAGTGTATGTATTCAATGAAAGGTTCCAGGACCTTATGGAAAAGTGTATTCATCTGATCTTTTGATTTCCTTTGCCGAACAATAAAACTAGTCTGCGTTTTTCACGTCTTGTAGATCAGGAAGTAATTCATCGAGTGAGCATTCCAATGCCGCAGCCAACGCGTAAACTTTTGCCAAAGTAATTTTGTAATTACCTGATTCTACTTTACTTAAATAGCTACGATCCATATTTGCTCTACCGCAAAGTTCTTCTTGTTTAATGTTTCTTTTAGCTCGTGCTGCTCTTAAATTTGCACCAAAAGCAGTTGAAAGTTTCTTCTCAAAATTTTCATTCATTATGTGCTCTATGCTGTAGGGCAAAAGCACTATGGTCACATATTGTGGCTGTACAATGTATAGCGTATACCCCACCAAGTGCGGAATATACACCACAATTAGAGGTTTTTATACCACAGATAATATGTGAGTATATCTATGATTAGTAAAACAATTGGACAGCTTTTATCGATATCTTACTTTTGACCACTTCATTGTGGGGGGAAGTAAGGGCTGCATTTTAAGTCATAAAAGAAACAGCTGCCGCTAACCCTCAACGCCTTTGAGCCATAAAATAAGCTTCAATTACCCAGTTCACTCTCCGTCGTGCTCTTTTATCGCTGTTAATTTCTGGGTTTAGCGCATACAAAAACCCCCGCTAAAAATTTAGCAGGGGTTTTATCAGTAACCAAAAGTTGAGGTTAATTAAGGACGGGCTTAATCACCCATGGTGTATCTAAATCCAACAGCGTATCTTGGGGCATATTGCGCAGCATTTAAAAATTGACTCTCAAAGCGGCTAAATGAACGCTCTGTTTCATTGGTTAAATTCACCCCTTCAAAAAAGAGGGTGGTACTCTCATTTACTTCATAGTTCACACTAACATCCCATTGCAAATACGCTTGTGCATATTGAGGTGGCGCGCTGCCACCTGCATCAGGAAGGCCTTGTGCAATAAGGTATTTATCTCGCCATGCCCCTGTGAGCTTAACTGATAACCCATCTTTTTCGTAAAATAACTGTAAATTGGCTGAGTCACTTAACCCTGCAAGCACCGCTTGTGAAGCCAACATATAGTTATCATATTCGACATCGCCATCAACCATGGTAGCGTTTAAGCCTGCACCAAATCCAGACTCGCCAAACAGATGTTGTATCGCAAACTCTATACCGTTAACTTTGCGAGATCCCACGTTCTCTGGAGAGTTGATAGTCCATTCGATCAGCGGATCGGTAGCAGGGTCTGGCAAAATTCGGTTGTTTTCACCAATACCCACTCCATTTGCCACAATCTCGTTATAAATGGCAGCATCGGTTGCTTGTTCACCACGTCCTTCAATGGCTGCAACCGCGTCGTTCCAACGCTGGCCTAGGTAGACGTCGTGCAAACCATCGAATGTGGTTTTGACTTGGGAGTTATCTATCCAGTTGTCGACATCTTTCCAAAATAAGCCAATGGCAGCGTAACTGGCTTCGCTGTAATAATACTCGAGACTCACATCAAAATTTGTTGACTTAAATGGTTCGAGATTTGGATTGCCTCGGCTACCACTTCTGGAGTTTAACTTTGGTGATGGGGTTAAGCTCAGATTGCCGAGCATGTCATCCAATGTTGGTCTTGTAATTGTTTGCCCCCAAGATATTCTTGATACTAAGTCATCCGTTAGGTCAACTTTTATATCAATCATCGGCAGTAGTAAGTCATATTCGCCTTCGTAGTCTACTTCAACTAACTCACCTCCGCTGGCAAACTCTGTTAACCACTCTGAACCACCAGCCCAATAGACTTGTTCCGCAACTCGGCTTTTAGCTGGACTGAGGATGTCTGTTTCTTCATAGCGAAGACCCAGATTCACAAAGACGTCGTAGTCACTTAACTCAAATACCCAGCTACTAGAAAGGTAAATGCTAATGGTCTCCTCCTCTACCCTGTTTACTGGGAAACCATCAAACGTACCAATCTGATATACATCGCTTCCGATAACCTCTTCCGTTAGGTATGCGCTTTGTCTTGCAAAGGCTTCATCAAGGTCGAAAATATAAGTGTAGCCCGGTGCTACACCATTGCCCCCAAACGAAAATTCATCCAAAAAGCTGCCTAAATCGACTCTTTCAAACATGGCATCAGGGAAAATTTCCGCAAAGGTGCCATTGTTAAATCCGGGTGCATTGGCGTTGTTTGAGCCTCCCCATCCACTCAATGTTTGTTTGGTATATGCTGCACCAAACTTAACGGTTTCTAGCCCAATATCTGTATAGGTAAATAATTTACCATCGAGCTGCACCTGAGAAACTTCAGACTCCCCAGGCGTTCTGGTGAAGATACTAAAGTTAGAGCCAATTTCACTGGGATTAACTTCTTGCGTACCGTTTTGCCAGTTGACATTAAACCCCGGTACATCGCCATCACGGAAAAAGTATTCTTTGTTTGATATTGCAGCGGAACCAAGGATCACTCGAGCATTGGCATGTAAACCTGCATCTTTGCCATTATCGGTTGTCGTTTTAGAAGTGTGGGCATCAAGCGATACACTGAGGTTATCGGTTGCTTGCCACGCAATATTAATACCGGTCGCCTTAGAGTCGACTTCATTGGTCTCACGAAATGCCGTAAAAGAGGCATCATCGCCTGCTGAGTTATAATAAATAGCGGTACCATTTTCGTCTAATTCATACGCATTACCGTTGCCGCCAAATGAACCATTCCAAATTCCCCAAGAAAACGAGTTAGTACCTGTTATGGCATTAGAAATGGTGTGATCCACGGTAAACGTTAAATCATCAGTAGGCGCATATTGTAGCGTTAGCTGGGCATTGAGACGCTCCCGCTTGATATCATCTTTAGAGAAACTGATTTCCTGAGGAAAGAAAGCAGCAGAGATATATTCACCATTTTCACCGACGGTCGGATCAAAAAATTGTTTTGCAGCTTCTCCATCAGCGCCAAGAGGACGGTTGTCGATAATATTTTCTGCATCTACAGATAAAGTGGGGTTCACCAACCAGGAACGAATATCAGCCGCTTGACGTTGAAAATCTCTACGGTGATATGAAAAGTTTGCGCTGACACCCACGGTATCATCAGCAAATGAATTACTATATATCCCCGCAATTTCGGGAGTGACCTCATCGCCCTCTTCCACCGATGAATCGTGGATCCCTTTGGCCATAAAAGAGTATTTTTCACCAGGGTTTTGTAATGGTTTGGCCGTTACTATATTCACCGTTGCACCAAGTCCACCGGTCGGGGCTTCTGCCCGAGCAGTCTTCATTATTTCAAGTGAGCTAACTCCCTCCGAAGACAAATTTTCAAAATTGAATGAGCGTGTAAAACCCGTACCCGCCATTTGCCGACCATTTAGTGTTACAAGATTAAAGTCCGGGCCAAAGCCCCGCACAGTGATCTGACTCCCTTCACCGTTTGAGCGGCTAACCGATACCCCAGTGATCCGCTGTAGCGATTCTGCTAAATTGGTGTCAGGAAACTTCCCCATTTCCTCCGCTGAAATAGCATCCACCACACCCGTTGCAGAGCGCTTTAAATCTGTTGAGCGGATCAAGCTACCTCGGATCCCCTTTACTTCAATAACTTCTACTTTATCCGCAGCTTGTGGCGCTTCTTCTGCTTGCGCTATGGCGACCACACCGGCATTTGCCGCTATCGCTAACGACAAGTGAATAGCGAGTTTGCTTTTGTTGAATTGTTTAGTGTTCATGACTGACCTGCGATTCTATTCTTACTGCTAGATCATCGAGTGCAACAACTCGATGATCTTTACTTGTTTATTGGTTGACAATTTCAACATTGTCTAGACGATAAACTGCACCTTCGCCCAAACCCCAGCTCGGAAACACCATCAACACATCAATGGCGCTGATATCCAAGCCCGCATCAAATAGTGTCTGAAGTGCGAAGGTATAGGTTTGCCATTGCCCAACTTCAGGGATCTGCCCTTCATTGCTCTCACTTAATAACAACTCAACCGCAGCACTGGCATCATTTGACTCAATTTTGAACAACCACTGCGCTTGTGCGTTTAACGGCGGCGACGTAATTTTCATATCAAACTTTACAACACCGGAGTCTACTAGCGCTGAGGCATCGAAATACACTGTCTCATCCGCCAGAAACCCCATTACTGTGGGTGTACTGCCAATTACAAACTGTGCAACTTGACCGTGAGAAGCGTCTTCGTCTGTCTCAATGGTTGGCGTAGAGCCACCGCAGCAATCCCAGATCTGCCACAGCTCAGCAGCAGTGTCTTTGAATAAACTAAAACCGCTAGGCGATGAATCACCTTCGGGGTGAAAGATTTTTACATTATCAAGACGATATACCGCACCATTACCAGAGCCCCATGCTGGGAAGACCATCACAACATCAATGGCACTTGGGTCTAGTCCAGCTTGCGCCAACGCAGCAATTGAAAAGGTATAAGTTTGCCACTGACCGATGGCCGGGGCAGCGCCTTCTTGCGAGTCCGTCAACGGTAACTCAACGGCACTCGCAGCATTATCTGACTCAATTTTTAATAACCAAGGCGTGTCAGCTGTGTTGGGTAAACTCATGACTTTCATTTCAAATTGAACCACGCCTGCATCTAAAATGGCGGTCGCGTCAAACGGCTTACCTCCACCGCCAACATCAGTTCGACTGGAAAAACCCATCACTGTCGGCGCTTCGCCGATGGAGAACTCTGCAACAATACCGTGCTCGGCATCATCTGATACTTCTATAGGCGTGGATCCGCCGCAGCAATCCCATAGTGGCCATTGAGCATTGACCCCCTCTTCAAATAAGGTGAGTGAGGGTAGGCTCGAACCTTGGGCAACCTCTACTTTATCAACACGATACACCGCGCCATTGCCCGCCCCCCAAGCAGGGAAGATCATCACCACGTCAATGGCAGATACATCAAGCCCTGCATCTGCCAATTGCTGGAGCGAAAAAGTATATGTTTGCCACTCACCAGCGATAGGCGAAACCCCTTCGGTGCTTGCAAAAAGATCAAGCTCAGCCGCGCTTGCAGCACCTTGGCTTTCTACTTTAATTTTCCAAGGTGTACTTGGATCTGATGGCATTTCTAGAACCTGCATATCAAACCGAATATAACCCGCCTCTAGCATACTCGTTGCATCAAACGGTGATGCCTTACCGTTTGGATCTGTAATAAATTCAGCACGACTGGTAAAACCATTCACAGTCGGTGTTTCACCAACAACAAACTCGACAACGTTACCGCGGTTATCATCAGTAACTAATGCCGGTGTTGAACCACCACAACAGTCCCACGCAGGCCAATTGGCGTTAAAATTATCATCAAAAATGATGAGATTTTTTGCAGTGCCAGAAGAGGGGGCTGAAGGGATCGGTGCCTTCCCTTCGACTAACGCATCCTCTGGATCGTCATAACCTGGACGCACCGTTTCGCAGCCGCGACCGGTTTGTGGGTTTGAGGCACACTCGTATACGCGAACATAGTCGACCACAAAAGCTTGACCGTTAACGAATGCGTTGCCGTCAATGCCTTTATTGTTCACATTTTCAGGCCAATCTCCACCCACGGCTAGGTTTAAAATTAGATGAAATTGTTGATCAAATGGTGCACTGTCCCAGTGCGTTACCAGCTCTCCTGTCCCTTGCTCAAAATATTCAGCAAACCAGCCTCGGTGCTTTAAACCAATTGCTTCTTGCTTTGAGTTGTAGCGCACTTCTGACTGACGTTGTGTGGCATACAAGTGGCCATCTACATACCACCGGATCTCTCCTTCTTGCCACTCAATAGCATAAGTATGAAAGTCATCAGCAGGGTTCAAGCCATCGGGTAACGTATGACCTTTGCCTGAATACACGTTATTGGGCCAATCTCTACCGTAATGCAAGGTGCCATGAATAGTAGACTCAAAGGTGCCATCTTCGTTGGCAACTTTCAGGTTTACTGCCTCCATAATGTCAATTTCGCCAGACTTTGGCCAACTTCCGTACACTTCATCTGTTGGCAACATCCAAAACGCAGGCCAGCTACCTTGCCCGCTTGGTAACTTGGCCCGCATTTCGAATCGCCCGTACTTAAAGTCAGCTTTGTATCTGGTGTTTAGTCTGGCTGAAGTGTATGGTAGTATCGCCCCCTCTAAGGCGGGTATAGCAACAATATTCAGCATGCCATCGGCAATAAACGCGTTTTGTTCACTGTCGGTGTAACACTGTTTTTCGTTGTTGCCACCCCCACTACAATTTACTTCATGGGTCCATTTGGCTGTATCAATGGAGTCACCATCAAATTCATCACTCCACACCAATGTCCAATCATCAACAGCAAGTGTCGTATCTATGGAGTTCACATCTGTTTTTGTTTCGGCGCTTCCGCCACAACCGGCTATCAGCGCTATCGAAATAGCACAGCATGCCGTGGAAAGTTTTTTTGCTGCATGTTTCATCAGTTACCCCGATGTAATACCATTTTGTCTTAAATGCTTGCGCTACTTGAGGATGTAGTTCAGACACTAACTGCGTTAAAAATTGCGTATTTGGCAAAGCCAAGTATGCTAAATTTTCTCAGCTATCGACGAGATCTACTCACCTCAACATAGTTCACGAAATCAAGCAAAGTGGTATAAAGCTTCGTTGTCAAAAGGTTAATTACTGCGAATGTTATTATGTAGCTATCGATTGAGTTTAGTTGACTCACCTACTCGCAATAAAAATGTAAGCGCTTACAAAAAGAGATAAAAAAACACACGCAAAATGTAAGCGCTTTCATAAAAGTAAACCAAGTTAAATTATTCGTCAATAATAAATTGACGTTAAACCTTGCAACGTCAACGGTGCAGTAGCAGTTTACAGTTAAATTCGGCGATTTCTAACGTAAACGGCAAGAATGGTGTTGCTTGACAAGAAACCAGCATTACCTGAAATTAACAATCATCACTCAACATGGATAATAAATATGAAAGTATTCGCTGCGCTTTTTGTCACACTTTTACTCACGACTGGATGTACCTCTACACAACCTAACAATATCCATCTCAAAAACTGTGAAAAGACACTACAAGAATACATAACGTATCGAGATGCTCAATCAGCGGCTGATTACCGCAGTGTTTTCACTGATAACGCTACATTTACCATACCCGCACTCAAGATTAGTCTAACAGGTGCAGATGACATCGTACTGCGGCAACAGCAAGCCATAAGCAAGACAAAAAGTATGCACATGATGACTAGTGCCAATATTAAACATATAAAATCTAATCTGTATGAGGCAAACAGTTACTTTGTGCTCCATCAACAGGCAATAGGACAGCCACATGCACCAACCACTATCTTCAACGGTACTTATGAAGATATATTAATAGTGCAAAATAGTCGGTGTCTGATAAAAAGCCGTCAGGTCAATATTATAAAAAAACAAGTCTGGTGAGCCAATTGTGCAATTTTGTACAAGACATATCGCGTTAAGGCGGATACCCTTCTTATCAATGGGGAGAGAAATATGCAACATGCAAAGTTTAGTTTTCACCGTGATCTCGGTGGCTTAGAAGTACTTCATAACATTGATAAAAAAGAGGACTTTGGCAGACATAGTCACAGTGGCTACACCCTAGCCTTAGTTGAGAGTGGGGCGCAGAAATTTTATCGCTCTGGTGGAGAGCACGTTGCTCAGCAACATAGCATTATTTTGATAAACGCAGAGCAAGTACATGACTGCCGAAAAGCTTCCGCAGGCCCTTCTTCATATCGCTCTTTGTACCCAACGCCCGAGCTTTTTAATCAACTTTTGGGAAGTGGCAGCGCCATAGCACCGTTTTTTCAAGATGCCGTAGTACATGATCCAACGCTTGTACAACTAATGAATGCTACATTCAATATATTAGAGTCTGAAAATGGCTTATTAACAAAACAGTCTCAGCTGGTAGCCTTACTGTCTTATCTGAGCCAAAAGCAAGGTAATGTGAGGCTTGAAGGGAAACAAAAATCGGTAAAAGCGCGCATCCGCACCGCCCAGCAGTTTTTATTGGACAATCTGTTTGAAGAGGTTTCACTCGATAAACTTGCCAGCCTTGTTGATATGAGTCCTTTTTACTTTATTCGAGTATTTAAGTCACAAACAGGCCTCACTCCCCACGCATTTCAAATTCAGCATCGCCTCAATCACGCAAAAGCACTTATGCGCTGTGGTAAAAGTGTTGCACATGCAGCTTTGACTGTAGGATTTTACGATCAAAGCCACTTTAATCGTCATTTTAAAAAAAATATGGGGATCACGCCCAGTCAATACAGTAAGGCCTGTTAACCATGAAAGTTGCTGTATACAAGGGTTTTTGGGATATGCTACCGCTCAACCTAGCAGTGCTCCCATGGGGAATATTATGTGGCTCTCTGGCCGTACAAAATGGTTTTACGCCATTAGAAGCGCAGCTTATGTCTTTACTCGTTTTTGCCGGCTCTGCGCAGTTGGTGGCAATAGAGCTTATTGCGAAAGATACCGCTTTGATCACCTTGCTCATCACCACATTTATCATTAGTGCTCGACACTTGCTGTATGGTCTTGCTATTCGCAATAAGATGGTAGATAAGCCACTCAAATGGCGAAGTTCTATAGCATTTTTTCTAACCGATGAACTGTTTGCATTTTCTCACCACCATCGCGCATATCAGGGGAAACTCAGGCTGCTTTATGCTCTGGTTGCTGGCGGAAGCTTTTATGTCGCTTGGAACCTTTGGACACTCATTGGCATTATTGCAGGTCAGTTCTTACCAGATTTGACCAATTTGGGGTTAGATTTTGCTATTGCAGCAATATTCATCGCGCTGGTTATACCAAGCATTACCACAGTGCCTATTTTATGCGCCTGTATCTGCTCTGCCATCAGTATTCTGATATTTAAGCTAGTCCACTTTGAGTTTGGGTTAATCGCATCAGCGTTACTAGGCATGACCGTTGGATATTTGCTACAAAGTTACAAGGAGCGCACATGATTACAACGATTTTAGCAATGGCCTGCGTCACATTCGCGACACGATATTTATTTCTCGCAAAGCAACTGCCCTTTACTATCGGACCTAAATTGCAGCGATTTTTAAGCTTTAGCGCTCCGTGTGTACTCACCGCAATTTGGGTACCCATTGTGTTTATTCAAGATGAACAACTCGCACTGAGCGTACATAATCCTTACCTAATCGCTGCAACCTTTGCTGTGATACTCGCATATCGGTTTAAAAACTTATATATCACCACGCTTGGTAGCCTTGTACTCTTCTATCTACTGTATTAACACCCGCCCGATGTTTAGCCAATGGTGTGCTAAGAAATAGTCACTGCGGTGGGCTCAAATCCCAGCTGCATTAATACGCTCTGCTCAGCGCGTAGCTCTAGTTGCGGCTGCGCGGCTTGCTCAACGCGGGTAAAGCGCCCAGTAACATGGGCTTCACGCCCAATTGCAGCGGTAGGGAAAACCATATCACCTTGTTCCACCTGAATATTCACATCAAGACCGTCGGCAACTTGTAACGTCATCCAGCAACCTAACTTTTTGCACACACTGGTCACGACACCTTTGAGCGTGATGACATCACTACAATACTCATTCAAATTGGGTAAGATATGCTGTACATCTATCAATTTTGACATGTCTGCTCCCCCCGCAAATTCTAGAGGGCTAGAAAAACTAAAACGGGAGAAAATCGCAAGAGACAGTGCTGTTAATTTTATCGAATCCTTCATATTTCAGCTCCACAGCGTATATGTTGTTCTTAATACGCGTCACTTGTCAGGCACCATAAAAAAGCTCCCTAGTGACGTTAATTGCACTATTATATAAAAGTACAATTTGCAGCTAAAATCAATACAAAAGTTAATAAAACTTAAACCAAAAGTTAAATCACCAATCAATAACTGTTGAAATGGATAGCAAAAATGTAGAGTCGGCGTAGCTGTCAATATCATTACTTTCGTATCCTAATGACATGCTCCAGCTGTTTATCGCGTATGTTCCAGTTAAATGCCAATGTGTGTAGTCATCATCCTCAGATTCCCATTCAAACTTATCACTGTCAAAGCTCATAGAATGGTCAACTCCTAGTGTGATAGACCAGTTATCGTCAAGTACTAGAGTGTGAGTTAACATTACAATACCGTGCCCTGCACCGGTACCAAAGTAATCCCACGCATACCAAAAATCCAAGCTGGTATGGCCATAACCAAGCTTGGCGTAAGTTTCAGCATAATTGTACTCTGAACTCACGTCATCGCCATGGTAGGTATATTGAGAAACACCAATATCTAATGTTACGTTGTCAACAAGTGTAAATTTATATCCTCCATAAATATCTCCTTCAAAGTCAGTGCCATCACCAAAATCGACCTTTGAAACCCAGCCCCCTGCGTACCACCCAGTATCGCCAAGCCAATCTAAACTGACCTGTATTACTTCGTCTTCTTTACTTTGACTTACCCCATTGAACAAGTAATCCGAAGCCAATGTAATGGTTGAAGAGGTATCAGCATTTGCAAGTAGTGGACTGAGTAAAAGTGGTACAAGCCAATATTTATTCATGATCGATTCCATTGCTAAGTTCCGTATTAGCATCAAGCATAGAACAGTTTTTTTGATCTTGATCCATTTACAAACAATAACGTACATTTGATAATAAAAATGATTTTTATTTAGGAGTTAAATTATGAAACACCTTTTTTCTGTACTTTTGATTTCTCTTGCGGCGGGAACAGTATCAAAAGCGGCCTCAGCCAATGAATGCGCACTGACTATTGAAGCAAATGACATGATGCAATTTTCAACAAAGGCGCTTAGCGCTCCAAGCAGCTGTAAAGAAGTGTCTCTCACTTTAAAACACACAGGAAAGTTACCAGCAACAACCATGGGGCATAATTGGGTGTTGAGTAAGGCAGCAGATGTGCAAGCAGTCGCCACAGACGGCATGACCGCAGGTGCAAGCAATAGTTATGTTAAACCAGGTGATGATCGCGTATATGCGGTCAGTAAAGTCATTGGTGGTGGCGAACAAACTACGGTCACTTTTTCGACTGAACGCTTAAAAAAGGGTGAAGACTATCGGTTCTTTTGCTCATTCCCTGGCCACTTTGCCATCATGCAAGGTAGCTTCTCACTTATCTAAAAGCTAATACCAATTTTCTTAATTAAGTGGTCTATTCTGAGACGAGAAAATCTTGTCGATAACAAGGCAAAAATTTTGCTATTTACTTGTTCTAAATAAGAAATTTTAACGCGGTTAGCGCCAGGTTTACTCCTTCAAATTGAGCAAGTATTAAGCCAAATTGGTATAATTCACAATCAAAAGCCGTGCTTTCTTGTCATTAGCCGCACGGCTTTACTCGGCAAATACACCACTAAGCCTTCTTGACTACTATTGGAACAAGCTGCTAGAGCTTATGGTGTAGATGAGAGTTACCCCCTCACCAACATGAAGCTATAGAGTTTGTAAAGGGCGAATAGTTAATCTCGCATCTCGCAAATAACAATTATCACTCTCCCTCTTGCAGTGCCTACCCATAATCATTACAATCAATTGCAAACAATAATGATTATCAGCATCATGAGCTTTTTCTCAATTATACCAATTTGGTTTGCAACAACCTTACTCTACTTCGCGAGTCCAAAACAGCGCTACTTGGCAACTTCGCTAAAGCGCTCACCGAGCTATGCTATCGCAGCCCTACTGATTTTATCTGGTTTTTATATTTTAACGCTACAATTTCCCATCGTTTCAGCAATGCTTGCTGTCGTCGTTGTGCTGATGTCGTCGTTAGTGTCGGTCACTCTGCTTAGTGCTTATCCAAAAAGACGCTTTTATCTGACCGCCACAATGGTTTGTGCTTTTTCATTGTTATTGGGAGGCATAGCATATGTGGCCTAAAACTTTACTTGGATTTTTTCTCGGGCTGCTACTGTCTATCTCTTTAGTTTTAAACTTGAATTTACTTTTGCCGTTTTCTGAAGCCGCTAAGCTTATGCTAGGCCTTATTCTTGCTTTTCCTATTTGGGCTGGCGTGATGACATGGAGCTATGCTTTTACCACCGCAGGGGCTGCAAGTAAGCGTTTATTTACTATTTTGATCCCTTCGATACTCCTCAACTCTGCACTACTGTTAATGAGATAAAACATGAAAAATCAAACGCTAAAATCGTTGACTGAGGCGCACGCTTGGATAGGACTGATTATTTCAACGGTACTGTTTATCGTATTTATTACCGGTTCTCTTAGCCTCTTTAGAGACAATATAAACGGGTGGGAGCGAGCTCAACTGGCAGTAAAATCAGCCTCCGCAGAAGAGTCTATTTCTTATGATAAAGCTATTTCAAGCTTGCAACAGCAATATAATATCGATACGCATCATAGCTTTTTCATGCGTGAACCAAGTGAACATAACCCATTTATTGAAGTTTATTTTGCTACCCATTTGGATGAGCCACACCCAGTAACAGGTGAAGACCACCAAGATCGCCACCTACTTCTCTCRCCAAGCTCTGGAGCCGTACTTGCAGACGCCGATACATTTGAGTTTGCCACATTTTTATATCAGCTCCACTATGATTTAGGGCTTGGTCGGATAGGTCTGTACTTTGTTGGCGTGATCACTTTATGCTTCTTTGTTGCTATCTTAAGCGGCCTTGTTATCCATTGGCGTAAAATTGCTAAAAACTTTTTTCAATATCGAACTGAAGGCAAGAAAGACAAGTGGCTTGATGCACACAACTTGATTGGCACCATGGGGTTGCCATTTCATATAATGTACGCATTTACCGGTCTGGTATTTAATTTAGTGATTATCTATCAGATCTCCTATGCGGTGTTGCTATATGGAGGCAACCAAACAGCACTGCTGCAAGCGGCTGGGTTCAACGAGCCAACCGTCGAAGCTGTCGAGCAACCAGCTACGATGACAGGCATTGATGCGCTGCGTGAAAAAGCACTCAACACCTTTGGAGATGTGACAATCACCTCCGTTGAAATCACCCATTTTGGTGATAAAAATGCAGTAGTTAGTATTAGTGCAAAGAGCAATGACGCCTTCTCTAACTACAACGAAGTGCAATATAAACTTGCTGACCAATCACAAATTTACCTCACAGAAAACAATTACGACAATGCCGTTCGTGCTGGGCTATCAACGATAGCAAGTCTACATTTTGGTGATTTTGCAGGCTATGGCATGCGTTTAGCTTTCTTATGCCTTGGCCTTGCCACCGCTTATTTAATCGTCAGTGGGAATCTGATGTGGATAGACAAACGAGCCAAACAGCGCAAGCAAAGTCCAAGGAGTTTGCTTTTTGTTAAGCGCTTAACCAGTGGCGCTTTTATTGGCGTGTTATTAGCCATAAGCGTTGGATTTGCACTTACTACAGCACTCCCAGTAAGTTATATTGATAAATTGGAAACCGTGAAGTTTTCTATGTTTTCAGCATTTATATTTGCATTGCTCAGCAGTCAATTCGCTAAGCAGGTGCTGTCATATAGCAAAGTATTGCTCGGTCTTAGCTGCATTACATTTTGCATCACAGCAATAATCAATCTGGTCTCATTGATAACACAATTTGATGCGCTTCCCCCCACAACACGTTTTGATTTTGCTGTAGTCATCGCACTTTTAACATTAATGACCTTAATTTGTTGGAAAACAATCTCACGGATAAATACCACAGCTACAAACACACAAACGACACCTCATACCCACTCTCAGCAAGTGATAAACTAGGGTCTGTTGACCTTTGCTGTTGGTAACACACCTTCACCCATGCTTTTGCAATTATTGCAAAAGCATGGAGATACCCAAATCCCTCTAGATACTGGTAAAAGCATCCAAGCAGAACTACCTTTATGCTGTATACCAATCCAAGAAATACCAATTACTCTTGATACTTGCGCAATTGGAAGGAGTAACTTGGTATACCGCTTGCCGTAGGTTTGGGGCATACAGTTAGTACAGTTTTGCTTGATTTTAAAACAGTGAGTGCCCACACCCTGTCGCTAAGATTGGTGTTTAATCTTCGTCACCAATAACCAAGGATTTATAATGAGTAAGCAACAAAGTACCCCATCAGTTTGTCCGTTTGCACATGGCGCAAACACTTCCTCTGCACAAACCCAACACCAGTGGTGGCCAAACAGCCTTAATCTAGATATTTTACATCAACATGACACCAAAACAGACCCAATGGATGACGGGTTTAACTACAAGACCGCATTTAATAGTTTGGATTATCAAGCATTAAAGCAAGATCTCACTAGCTTGATGACTGACTCACAGCCTTGGTGGCCCGCTGATTGGGGACATTACGGTGGGTTAATGATAAGAATGGCATGGCATGCCGCTGGAAGCTACCGTGTAGCCGATGGTCGAGGAGGTGCAAATACAGGTAATCAACGTTTTGCGCCACTAAACAGCTGGCCAGATAACGGCAATCTAGACAAAGCACGACGTTTACTTTGGCCTATTAAAAAGAAATATGGCAACCAAATTTCATGGGCGGACTTAATCATATTAGCAGGCAACGTGGCATATGAATCAATGGGTTTCAAAACCTTCGGTTTTGCCGGTGGTCGAGAAGATATCTGGCATCCAGAAAAGGATACCTACTGGGGCAGCGAAAAAGAGTGGCTCGCGCCATCGGCTAATCCAGATAGCCGCTACCATGGAGAGCGAGAGCTTGAGAACCCACTTGCTGCGGTGATGATGGGACTTATTTATGTGAACCCTGAAGGAGTAGACGGTAACCCAGACCCACTTAAAACTGCTGAAGATATGCGAGTCACCTTTGCTAGAATGGCAATGAACGATGAAGAAACGGTCGCACTTACCGCAGGCGGTCATACAGTGGGTAAAGCACACGGAAATGGCAATGCTGATGAGTTAGGCCCAGCTCCAGAAGGAGCAGATCTGCATGAGCAAGGGTTCGGTTGGATGAACCATACATCAAGAGGGGTCGGGGCAAACACAGTCACCAGTGGCATTGAAGGTGCTTGGACAACCAACCCAACACAATGGGATAATGGTTACTTTTACTTGCTATTTAGCTACGAATGGGAGCAAACTAAAAGTCCAGCGGGCGCGTGGCAATGGCAACCTATCAACATTAAAGAAGAAGATAAGCCAATTGACGCTGAAGACGCATCCAAACGCTGCATGCCAATGATGACAGATGCCGATATGGCGTTGAAAATGGACCCTGCTTATCGAAAAATTGCTGAAAAGTTTTATGCCGAACCTGACTATTTTAACGATGTTTTTGCCAGAGCTTGGTTCAAACTTACTCACCGTGACCTTGGCCCTAAAAGCCGTTACCTCGGACCGGAAGTCCCTAACGAAGAACTACTTTGGCAAGACCCAGTCCCTAGCGTTAACTACACCCTAAATGACAATGAAATTAGTACGCTCAAGCAACAAATTCTAGCTACCGATGTCACTATTTCAGAATTGGTAGCCACCGCGTGGGATAGCGCCAGAACATTTAGACACTCCGACTTTAGAGGTGGTGCAAATGGGGCAAGGATCCGCCTCGCCCCGCAAAAGAGTTGGCTCGCCAATGAACCGGAACGCCTAGCGAAGGTCCTCACAGCATTAGAAACCGTGCAAAGTAACTTTACGCCGACCATAAGCATAGCTGATTTGATTGTGTTAGGAGGCTGCGCAGCTATTGAGCAAGCCGCGAAAAATGCTGGTGTATCAATTCAGGTACCCTTTGCTGCGGGGCGAGGCGATGCCACAGACGAGCAAACTGACATCGAGTCATTTGACGTATTAGAGCCTGTCCATGATGGTTTTCGCAATTGGCAAAAACAACATTACAGCGTAAAACCAGAAGAAATGCTGCTCGATAAAGCCCAGCTAATGGGGCTGACAGCCAAAGAAATGACCGTACTTATTGGTGGTATGCGTATGCTCGGCACCAATCATGGGCAAACAACCCATGGCGTATTCACCGATAATGTTGGTAGCTTAAGTAATGACTTTTTTGTTAACTTAACCGACATGTCATATATCTGGCAGCCTATTGAAGAAAACCTCTATGAGATCAAAACACGTGATACGGGCACAGTAAAATGGACAGCCACTCGCGTTGATCTCGTCTTTGGTTCTAACTCTATCTTGCGTGCTTACGCCGAAGTGTACGCACAAGATGATAGTAAAAAGAAGTTTGTTCGTGACTTTGTTGAGGCGTGGACCAAAGTGATGAATGCAGACCGGTTTGACCTTAAATAATTACTCCCCCTAAACTTAGTATGTGATTGGCCCTTTGACTGGAAAGCCAATCACATACCAATCCTACATTGGTTTACATAAATCCTCGGTGAGACGCTTGCCATTGATTTCTATCGTTATATGCTAGAAATCAATAACAATAACGAAAGCAGGGAAATTATGTTTAAAAAATCACTCCTAGCATGTGCGTTGCTCGCGTCACTCACAGCATGCAATCAAACCAGTCAACAAGTTAATCCACCGCAAACTACTCAAGCTATCTCTGACTTTAAAACGTATTCGGCAGAAACATTTTTTGACACCACAGATATTCAAGGTAACGCGTTTCGCCCTGATGCAAAAAAAATCTTGGTGGCCTCTGATGAGTCAGGCATATTTAACCTCTATGAAGTTGATGTTAAAACAGGCAAAAGAACACAAATAACCGATGCCGCAGACTCAACCTATCCAGTTGGATACTTTCCCAACGATCCCCGTATCTTATTCACCCGAGACGGCGGTGGTAATGAACGATTTCATCTCTTTGTCCGTGACGAAAATGGCAATGTAAAAGACCTCACACCAGGAGAAAAGGTCAGAGCCGGTTTTGTCGGCTTCTCTGAGGATAACAAGGCATTTTTTGTGTTAAGTAATAAGCGCGATGAACGCTTTATGGATCTATATCGCTTTGATGCCAGCACTTACGAAAGTGAACTTATCTATAAAAATGACAAAAACTTAAATGTCCAAAAAATGAGTGAGACGGACCGCTACCTTGCACTTGTCAATGCCCAAGGTAATAAAGACAGCGACCTATTCTTACTCGATTTACATAACCCAGATGCCCCACTTGTTGAGATCTCAAACGTGGAGCACGAGGCAAACTTTTTCGCTTCAGCATTTTCTAAGGACGACAAGTATTTATACTACAGCACTGATGCCCATGGTGAGTTCTCTCAAAGTTGGCGTTATGAAATCGCGACAGGTAAACACACACCCTACATCGTAAAAAATTGGGACGTACGATTTTTGTATTTCTCCGATTCCAACCGCTACCGCGTAGTGGGTGTAAACGAAGACTCCAGTATTAAAGTGACGATCACCGACCTGAAAACAGGCAAGGATATCAATTTACCCAAGCTCCCAGCTGGTAGCATAAACAGTGTTAACTTCTCTGATGACGAAAAGCTGATGACTTTTTATTTAAATTCAGATACATCGCCAAATAACTTGTACGTATGGCAGGTTGGAAGTGACAAAGTTAAACAACTCACCTCGACGTTAAGTGAAAAAATCAATACTGACCACCTGGTCGAAAGCACTATCGCTCGCTTTAACAGTTTTGATGGTTTGGAGATCCCTGGAGTACTTTATAAACCAAAACTCGCAAGCTCAACAAATAAGGTACCGGCACTTGTATTCGTTCATGGCGGTCCTGGAGGCCAGAGCATGACAGGTTACAGTGCACTTACTCAGCACTTAGTTAACCAAGGATATGCCATTTTTGCCGTAAACAACCGAGGTAGCTCTGGCTACGGTAAAACCTTCTTCCACTTAGATGACAAGCGTCATGGCGAAGATGATTTACAAGATATCGTTTGGAGTAAAAAATACCTACAACAACTGGACTGGGTCGATGCTGACCGCATCGGCATCATGGGTGGAAGCTATGGTGGCTATATGACAGCTGCTGCATTGGCGTTTGAGCCGGAAGAGTTTAAGCTTGGGATCAATATCTTTGGTGTAACTAACTGGGTCAGAACTCTTGAGTCTATTCCTGCTTGGTGGGAGGCATATCGCAAGTCACTGTATGATGAGCTAGGCGATCCAGCTACCGATAAGGAACGTTTGCATCGTATATCACCGCTTTTTCATGCTAAAAATATCACTAAACCACTGATGGTGGTGCAAGGTGCAAACGACCCCCGAGTACTGCAAGTTGAAAGTGATGAGTTAGTCGAAGCGGTTCGCTCAAACAATGTGCCGGTCAAATACGTCTTATTTGAAGATGAAGGACACGGATTCTCAAAAAAGGAAAATCGTATTGAGGCCTCTCAAGCCTATCTCGACTTTCTTAAAAAACACCTTTAATTAATAAGCCTTTGGATCTGAGCATATCGCTTTAAGTTATCTCGCTCAGATCCACTTTGGTCATATCTATTTGCGTTATTAACCTAATTCAGTCTCCTATATGAAGACAAAAGAAGCTTATTCATAACACTGCTACTGCGTCTTACTGCCGTCAAAGCAAACTGGCATTATCCAAAGTATAAGTTAAATACTTGTCCTTAATTCAGCCACTAGCCAATTTCGAAATGCCTTTAATTTTGGCCACTCAAAATGCCGTTCAGGTGCCACTAAGTAATAACGATATTCGCAAGGCCACGCAAAGTCAGGGTAGATCTCTAGTTGTCCAAGCTCCAAAGATTGGTTAACCAAACGCCGGCGCAATAGCGAAAACCCTTGCCCCGCCACCGTCGCTTGTTGTACCAATGCCGCATTATCTATTTTGAGGTTACTCACCGTATGCCCCATTAATCCAAGCTGCTGATTTAATGCAAGCCAAGCCTTTTCATTATCGCGCCCTTCGTCATAGATAAAATTCAATTTAGACAATTGCATGCGAATGGGCTGACTTGGGTCTATTAACCCCGGGCGATACGCAATAACTAGCTCATCTTCTGCGAGTAGTTCACTTTTTAAACCTGGATAGTCACCTAAACCAAAGCGGATCCCTATATCGATATCATCTTGATGGAAATCGGCTAGCTGCTCTGTGGGGTCGATGCGTAACTGGTAGTTTGGCAACGCCTTATTAAAACTGGCCAAACGAGGTAATAGCCAACATGTCGCAAACGATGGCAAAACGGTAAGATTAATCGTCGACGGACTTGGATCGGCTTTAAGGGTTAATAAGCCCATTTCAACTTGGCCAAATGCTTTGTGTAAATAAGGCAGTAACGCGTGACCCTGTTGTGTCAGCATCACTTTCCTGGTTTGTCTTTCAAAGAGCAAAATACCCAGTTGTTGCTCTAATAGTCTGATCTGTTGACTCACCGCAGCTTGGGTAACAAATAGCGCTTCAGCTGCCTGCTTAAAACCGCCAAGCTCAGCAGCGGTTTTAAAGTACCAGAGTCCTTTTAATGGCGGTGCTTTCATTCTAAACATACTTAACAAAAACTTAACTATAGTGCACAATTTCTCGTTTGTCAGTTTTATGAATACGCACAATACTTTTTAGCGTTTAAACCAGAGACGGAAGGAGTCTTTATCATGAAATACGCAATTATACTGGCATTTCCCATGGTTGTATTTTCATCGCATGCAATATCAACACCGGCCGAGAGAGTATTTACTGACGCAGGTTACCCTTATAAAAACTTAATTATGAAAGCGGAAAAAGTGGAGCTTGTTTATTCAGAAGAACAAGATAAAACCACATGTCAGGTTAATGTATACAGCGGTGATTTATTACATCAAGGAGAAGCCAAGGAGGTGCCCGCCAACAAGTTTTTACGTATGCCAGTGCAAAGCTGCCTTTCAAGGGAAAATGCCAAACGTATTTTGAGCTTGTTGTAGTGCTAAACTTCA
Source organism: Pseudoalteromonas sp. J010 (assembly GCF_003934235.1). NCBI lineage: Bacteria > Pseudomonadati > Pseudomonadota > Gammaproteobacteria > Alteromonadales > Pseudoalteromonadaceae > Pseudoalteromonas > Pseudoalteromonas sp. J010. Next base: position 29,435 of record NZ_RDBW01000011.1, read on the forward strand.
CTTGAGTATAGCAAAACGAATACTTCAACCTCGAGTGTACTTATGGTCAGAGTCCGACTTTACCAGCAAGATACACTCATTTTTTACGGTATTAAAAAGTAAGAGTAAGTGCGTGGCATAAGATAATGACGTATTTTCTAAAGCCCACTAAAATAATTTTAAATAACTAAACAATAAAACAACACCATATTATGCGAAGCGATGACACCTAATCACATCAACCCCAAAACAAGCCCCACCAAATTTACAAGTTAAACACCAAAAACACTTTAAAAATAAAAATTAAACTGTTGAAACATTTTAATCACAAACTATAATCGCCACCAATATAGAGCACTTGCACTATTTTTAGCTTTTAATTTTCAAGGAGTAGATATGAAAATAAAGCCGCTTGCGCTGGTATGCGGATTAGCGCTCACCTCATCTGTCAACGCATTTACACAATTTGGTGGCCAAGGTGTCATGCCTATGGGTCACGAATGGCTAACTCGAACCGCTGCACTTGAAGTGCTAGATGCCGAGCATGTCATCAGTCCAGATCCAAACGATCCACGCCATACATGGCGCGATGGTCTTGCAAAAAATATTTCGCTAAATACCGCACTTAACGAAGTGTCAAAGCTGCAAGCAAATCTAAACAACAACGCACTATATGAGCCAAGATATGATAGTGTAAATTCTGCCATTGTTGGGGAGCGCTGGGTTGATATTGCAGGTTTTAATGTCACCAATGCAAGCATAGATCCGACTGGTCCGAATTGTTTTAGCGCTGTCTCTCAAGAGCCTGCAGATATTCAACTTGACCATTTCATGCGCCGTTATGATGATATTGGTGGTCAAGGAGGTGTTGACGCCGCATATCGAGCTCAAAAACGCTTTATTCAACACTTTATTGATGCAGCGATGGCGGAAGAAAAACGCTTGAAGGTATGGGATGGCGGCGGTCATTCAGCGCTCACAGAAGTTGACCACAACTATTTTTTATTTGGCCGCGCTGTGCACTTATTCCAAGACTCGTTCAGCCCAGAACACACCGTTCGGCTACCGAATGACAATTATGAAAAAATATGGCAAGTCAAGGCGTATCTTTGCTCAGAAGGCGCAGAGCAACATAGTCACGATACCAAGGATGTCTTGGACTTTTCCAGTGGCGACGTAATTTGGCAGCCCGACACAAGATTAGAGTCAGGTTGGCAGTCATACCGAATTAGCAGCATGAAACCTGTGGCAATTGTTGCACTTGAGGCCAGCAAAGATCTGTGGGCTGCATTTATCCGTACCATGGCAACGCCAAAAGCACAAAGGCGTGACATTGCCGAACAAGAAGCAAAACAGTTAGTTGACCACTGGTTATCTTTTGATGAAGCAGCAATGCAGGCTTGGTATCAAGACGAGGATAAACGCGATGGTACTTATGTGCTTGCACCGAATGAGACTGGAAAGGGAAAATCCTTAGCGGAATGTATGGCAGAGCTGAATGTGGGGACAACCAATCAAGCTGAACGTGTTGCTCAATTAGAAGCCCAACGCAACCAATGCTTATATAACATTGAAGCTGAGCCAGGCTATGAAGATTTAAACGATCCCCACCTTGATATTCCTTATAACTGGCGCTGGAAGTCAATCACTTGGCAAACGCCACCAGCGGGTTGGACATACCCACAACTCCGCCCAGATACAGGTAAGCAGGTTGCTATAAAATCACCAGTTAACAACCAATTTATGGCTGCACAGACGCTCACAAATAATGCGCCCGTAACATTAAGCCAAAACGAGCCGCTAATGCTAACAGAAGTCACCAGCCCACAAGGTTACCACTACTACAGAAGTACACAGGCACCGTCTTTGTTCTTAAGCTACAGCAGCAAAGCAAGTGGTTATTTAAAGCTAGTAGACTCGCCCAACCAAGCGATGTATTCGTTAATTTATCAAGGTGGCCTTTGGAACATCAAAAATGAATTTTGGCAGCAGTACATTTGGTTTAATCAAGCACAAGAGCGGCCAGAGCTAAACCGTCATGGCAAGCCAGAAAACTTAAACGCAAAATGGATGCTTGAAGCGCTATAATTCCCCAACCAAACGGCTCTATAGCATCATTTTATAGAGCCTTTTATGCTTTTAATGTAGAGGGGTTTGCACCCTGTATTCAAGCCTACTAGCTTAAATAGGATCAAACCAATTAACACCGCATTTAAGGTTACAGATTGTAGTGACCACCTTATCGCCAGCCATAAAAAAAGACCCTAATAAATTAGAGTCTTTGGTGACAATGGTCACATGAGATTAGGTATAAACCAACGTATGTACCCGTTAGCTTGATGGTGACAGCGTCGTTATTTGCAAAATATCAAGGTGTTTTAGGCTGTTATTATTCTACTGCAAACACATTTATTCATTATGACGTAAAAATGAAAATGACCGCACCACCATAAAAAACAATTTATTAACAGTAACGTTGCGATGTGGCCGGTGTATAGCAAGGGCCGTTATAGCTATTAGAACCGCCTGCAATTTTATTGGTAACCAATTGGCTCAACATTTTACTATCAAGTTGTTTTATAACTTTTTTATTTAGGTTTAACGGTAACTTTTTATTGTTCATTTTTGTGTTTTTCCTTAGTGTCGATAGTTATAATATAACCATTTTATAAAGGAATATGGAAGTATAGGTACATTATCCTTTGGTCTAATGAGTAACATTATTTTAACTCAGAGACGATGTGGTTCTACCGGGCTCTGTACAAACCGTAAAAATCTGTCATGTAAATTTGGGAAATGCTCAGCTAGCAACTTGCTCGATTCTTGATGGTTGAGCGATCTGCAACGCTCAATTTGCTCGTGCAACATTAATGCCTTGAGGCTCTGCCGGCCCTTGGCTTCCCATTGATAGGCGCCACCTTTCGTGGCGATCCATACAGCAAACATCGCGGAACAAATCCGCTCCCACAACATCAGCCCCACCGGTAGGAGCCACTTTACGTGGCGAWCCATCCAGCAAACATCGCGGAATAAATCCGCTCCCACAACATCAGCCCCACCGGTAGGAGCCACTTTACGTGGCGATCCATAAAACACACATCGCAGAATAAGTCCGCTCCCACCACACCAGCCCACAGGTAGGAGCCACTTTACGTGGCGATCCATACAGCAAACATCGCGGAATAAATCCGCTCACACCACATCAGCCCCACCGATAGGCGCCGCTTTACGTGGCGATCCATACAGCAAACATCGCGGAACAAATCCGCTCCCACAACATCAGCCCCACCGGTAGGAGCCACTTTACGTGGCGAACCAGCCAGCAAGCATCGCGGAATAAATTCACTTCCACCACACCAGCCCCACCGATAGGCGCCGCTTTACGCGGCGATCCATACAACACACATCGCGGAATAAATCCACTTCCACCACATCAGCCCCACCGGTAGGAGCCGCTTTATGTGGCGCGCTCTACAACACACATCGCGGAATAAATCCGCTCCCACCACATCAGCCCACAGGTAGAAGCCACTTTACGTGGCGATCCATACAGCAAACATCGCGGAATAAATCCGCTCCCACCACACCAGCCCACTGGTAGGAGCCGCTTTACGCGGCGATCCATACAACACACATCGCGGAATAAATTCACTCCCACCACACCAGCCCCACCGATAGGAGCCGCTTTACGCGGCGAACCCTGCTACAAACATCGCGGAATAAATCCGCTCCCACCACACCAGCCCCACGGTAGGAGCCGCTTTACGCGGCGATCTCTTGCGCACTATTCTTGAAAACCAATCCCTCGCACAACCTTTCGACGCTCCCAACCCCAACAAAGTGCCAAAGCAAACACACCACTTGCGTAGGTTACATACAAAGGCACTGAGGTGTCGGCATCCTCAGCATACATAAACACACTCGACATCACCCAAGCGGCACCTGCACCAATCAATAACCACACCGCCGCAGAATACAGCTTATACACCGGCGCACTTATATAACCCGACAGCACCACACAAGCCGCTGCAACACCACCTATCACCGGCTTCTTCCACCAGCCCGCATACTCCGCCAACATCCCGGCCAAGGTGGCTGACACGATAAAAGTTACGACGACGATCATAATAGACAGTAAAAATTTAAGGGCTTGGTTCATAATTCACCTTTACAAAACCGCAGACTACTGAATATAGTCTACAACCTTCATCACTCTAAAATTGAGATGCTTTTCTTCATGATGTTCTGCACCCAGCACTACTGACAAGTACGGAGTAAATACCATTTTTTCATCCGGTGATTAGCTAAATAACTTCTAATAAATGCAGTTCTAATGTCTCTACATCCATCGCTTTTAACTTTGGTGCTAGACTCACATTACTGTTTAGAAAATCAATTGCTTTCGTTACAAGCTTATTGCCACCACATACTACCCAGAACTTACCATGTTCCGTTCTCGCTGCATCAAGTACCGTATAGCCAAGTTTTTCGATCGTGGTACCACCTACCTCCTGCCACTTGGCAGTAATCTGTATACTCTCAGTATTTGTAAATAATAAAAAATGTGCCGTTTCCATTTTATTCTCAATTAAGCCGCTATATTTAACCGACTTCTGATAAGTCATTGGCTTAAAATTTGGCGCATATTCAAATCCGTAACCTTCAATTATATTCGTAATATCTTTTAACAGTTCATTTCTAGCCATATCAGCCTCCACAATATTAAAAAGCTCTTAACACTTCTCTCAACCGCGCAAACGTCACAAACTCATCGTTGGCTTCCATTACTGCATACTCTGGGTTTCTTGCCACAAGTAAGTAGGTTACTTCACCTTGCGCATTAATCTGTTTTTTTACATCTCGTAATAAAAATTGTTCGTCGCCAACTGCGTCAAATCGCTCGATGGCAATAGTAGTATTTGTAATTGATCCTGCATTGCTCGATGTGATCCGCTCGAGTAATAACAGGTCTCCATCGAAAATCGGGTGTTTCCCACCGTTCATAGAATTGCCACTAGCATGAGCTAAGAAGTGTTTTTCAGGGTCGACTTTTCCACACCTCGGTGGCGCAGGCACGAAGGACATTTCGCTACAGTCTCCTGTTTTAAAGTGACCACAAGCAATTTTTAAATTAGGAAAATATGGCAGTTGTACCACGTGTTCCACAACATCTGTGCTTTGTAGCTGGTTTGGTATCGCATCATCTATCACCGTCTGTGTACTTTCGGGTTCGGCTAGCCTGTCACGTTTGGTATGAAGATATCTAGCAAGGCGATAGTGACTTAACTCCAATATACAGTCGGTCAGTTGTTCAATATCTTGCGTTTCAACTTTAAGGTTTAGTTTGAACTGCGCTTCTTCAATGGATTGATTTAGTGCTTGTTCAATAGAAAACCAGTGGTGTGCTTTGCGCTTATGTGCAGGTTTTTTTGCTTGCGTGAAAGCGTTAATCGGATTATCGAACCAATAATTGAACCAAGCTTTACTACCTTTACTTTTGCTTCTGTCCTTTTCTGATATATCTAGCTTTCTTAACTGAGGGTAGTGCAATAGCACATCATAACTCTTATCTGCCAACGCTCTCAATGTAGGAGGGTAAGCTATACCATCGAGCTGAACAAAGGCTTCAAGCAAAATGGCTTTAAAGCATTTTGTCATGTTGGTCACTTCTACACCCTCTTTTAAAAACACCTTGTAGGGCGCAAGCCACGTAGCTGAAATACTACTAACGCTCTTTGCTTTTACAACGAGTTCAAACCAACTTCCATAAGCCTTTACCTTCTTAAATTCACCAAACTCATGGAAAAACTCACACGCATCGGGCGCATGACCTAGTTGCTCTGTTAAATTTTGATAATCATCAAGAGCCGTGGTTCGCTGTTCTTTAGCGAGTTGCCGCCAAAAGTCGGTAATTTCTAGGTCATAATTTACAAAACATCCTTCAGGTAGCTGAACTACTTGGTTATCTTTATTTAGTTTTGTAACTAAATCTTTAGGTGAGTGCGTAGAAAAGAGTGCATAAGACTTGTTCAAAAAACTGTGGTGGTTGCCAATAAAATCTAAGACGACCAAGTGCGTTTTCTGTTGATGGGTTCTCAGTCCACGGCCTAATTGCTGTAAGAATAAAACCTTAGATTCACTGGGCCTCAGCATCATCACAGTGTCGATACAGGGTAAGTCAGTGCCCTCATTAAACAGGTCAACACTAAAAATAATTTGTAGTTTTCCAGATGCTAAATGCGCTAAAGCCTCACTACGTTTTATGCTTGACTTTCCATGTACCGAAGCCGCGTCAATTCCCGCTTTATTGAAGTAGTTTGCCATGTAGTCGGCGTGTGCGGTCGAAATACAAAATGCCAGCGTGCGTGTTTGCGCTAACTGTTTCCAGTGCTGTAAAGCATGTTTTGCCCTGTGCTCTGTGGCAAATTGGTTGTTTAGACTGGTTGGATCAAACTTGCCGTTACGCCAAGGAATTACGGTATAGTCAACGCTTTTATCCCAAATACCATAGTAGTGAAATGGTGCGAGCGTTTTGGCATCAATCCCCTGCACCATATTCCGCTCATAGACGAGGTTGTTGTCACATAGACTTAAAATATCGGCTTGGTCAGTTCGCTCTGGTGTAGCAGTTAACCCAAGTAAGAATTGTGGCTCAAAATAAGACAGCAAGTTTCGGTATAGTTTACTACTCGCGTGGTGAAACTCATCAACAATAATGTAGTCAAAGTAATCAGCTGCAAACTGCCTCAAACTCTCTGTTTTACCAATGCTCTGTATAGAGGCAAACAAAAAGTCGGCATCACTTTGTTTTTGCTTGCCGGTATAAAACCCTGCGGTACAATCAATTAATCGTGCAAACGTCTTGGCCGCTTGCTTGAGAATCTCTTCCCTATGTGCCACAAATAGAACTTTTTTCGCAGCGACTTGCTGAACATCAAAAGCAGCAAGCCATGTTTTGCCCATTCCTGTCGCTAATACCACTAAGCCTCTTTTATAGCTTTGTGCTCTTGCGTTATTCAGCTTTTCTAAGGCTTCTTGCTGTTCTACTCTTGGGCTAATTGGCTCAATACTTATGTCGTCATCGACATTATTACTAACGGTTTTGAACTGTGGCTTCTTACGGCGCTTTTGATAGTGCAGTATCCATGGGTAGCTCAAACATACTGTTTGAGAGTGAGTAAATAAACTGGCAAACGCAGCCTTAAACTGCAAGAACGTTGCCTTGTTATTAGCACTGTGACTAGCTATAAAATCATGCCGAAAACACCACTCTAACCCTTGAGTTAGTGCCACTGCACTTATATTGTTTGAACCAATAAACGCACTACCCTCATAAATTTGGCCATCTTCACCTTTGGTTTTGGTGAAAATGTATGACTTCATATGGAAACTCTCATTTCCGCGTGTTTCATATACTCGCAGCTCAGCCCCTAAAGTATGTAGTGTCATCAATTCTTTAAGTGCGAGCGGGCAAGTGAAGTCTAGATAGTCTGAAGTAAGTAACTTTAAGATGGTGCCGTTTACTAGGGCGTCATACAAAGCATCAAAGAGTAAATCAAGACCAGAGCGCTGAATAAATGAAACGGTAATTTCAATCTCGTCAGCTTGCTCGATGGCATGAAGCAACGCAGGCAGTAAGGGGTCATCGCCCCCTACATAAAGTTGCTTATCCGTGCACAGCGCAAGTTTTCCTCCTTGATAATTACTGCTCACTTGATTAATCCTTCCTAAGTAGAGCGTTTAACCAAAGCTCATTATCTCGGTTGGGTCTTCTATCTTCCGTCACCCATAGCTTAATGATGTTGAGATTTGGACATGCTGCGATAACTTTTGATAACCCCTCTTCATTGAGATCTGTAAATCTGCGACCATTGTGCTCTCGTTCACCTGCACCATATTTGAACGAAACATACAACACGCCATGAGATTTAAGCGCGTCTTGTAACTTCACAAAAACATTGGGTAGATCTTGCTCTGCGACATGTAAAAGACTAGCACAGGCCCAAATACCATCAAAAGCAGCAATATCTTGTATCTCTTCAAAGAATTGGTGCCTCACTGGCTGGCCTAGTTGTGTAGCGGCAATCCTCACTAGCTTTTCGCACGCATCCATTGCGCTGACTTCAAAGCCAAGTTGCTTAAACGCTACCGCGTCGCGGCCACTGCCACAGCCAGCGTCAAAAATATGAATATGGCGTTTATCACGCTTTGGTAATTCAGGAAGAAACTCCCGATAAAGCGGTTGCATGTCCACATTGAGTGTTGAGTTTGCAAATTCTTCTGCGTGTTGATCGTAATAAGCGAGCGTAATTTTGGACATTTTTTACCTAACATAACTTCATTTAGTGGCGCAGTGTAAATGACGAAAAGTATGATTTCCATGTCACCATTGAAACTCCGTCAGATCACATTTGCTGTCCATTACCAATGTGATGCCACAGTAAAGCTGATATTACTAATCTAAATGGTTGGATAAACGCTCAAACACATAAAGATCCTGTTCGTGAGCGGTTACTTCATCCTTAACCGCTGTATATATTCATTTGAAATTAGATGTAAACGAATGCTGTGGGTATTAAACCCGAAAATCCATACGTTTTGTAGTGATTTGCGTCAAATTCCGATGCTTTTGTCATAAAAGTGTTAGGTGTTTTTTACCAAACCATTAAAGCCAGGGTTAATTCAAACTGATAAAAGTAACAAATATAGATGAACTAGCCTATTACAGTACATTACAGCTATTTTTATCGATTTGCTGATTCTATTGGTATTTGTTGTGTTTTTCCTGCGGTTACTTCAGCTCAGAGTTACTGCGCAAGCTTGTCTTGTATGAGGGCTTGCTTGTAGGCTGACTTGGTGAAGTGTTTATTCGGTTTACAACTTTTCCACATTCACCTACATTGGAAATGTAGCTTGGGTCTCAACAGGAAAGTCGCATGCACTTCAAAAATAAAATAACAAACGAGCGTTCTTATAATACCGGTGGCAGTGAGGCGAGTAGCCTTGAAAGCGACCGTGGGCGTATTATCAACAGTGCTGCGCTTAGACGGCTGCAACAAAAAACTCAGGTATTTCCGCTTGAGCGTAATGCGGCGGTGCGTTCGCGCTTAACGCACTCGCTGGAGGTACAGCAAAATGGCCGTTACATTGCTAAAAAAATTGTTGATGCGCTGGTGCAGCAAGGTAGGCAAGATTTGCTGCAATATGAAGATAAAAACGGCCAGCAGGTGGGTTTGTCTGAGTGTTTGGTCACTCTGTCAGAAATGGCCTGTTTGATGCACGATATTGGTAACCCTGCATTTGGTCACTTTGGCGAGGCCGCTATCAATGATTGGTTTAAGCGTTATTTAAGTCAACATCAACGGTTTGCAAAAAGTGCTCGGGCGGCGCTTAGGTATGGTTCAAATAAGAGCAAAGCGTCGGACTTGGCGGTATTAAATCAAGAAATGGAGTTACTGCTCGATATTTGTAGTTTTGAGGGTAACGCGCAGGCCATTCGCGTTATTCATACGCTTTCTCGCCTTAATCTTACCTATTCACAGTGTGCCACTGTGATGAAATATACCCGCTGCGCAACTACACCTAAATCAACTGTGGCTACTGACAAGTCTTATCTACAAAAGAAAGTTGGATATTACTTTAGTGAAAGTGGGTTTGTCAGTGAGCTGTGCGACAAATTGCAGATACAAGTAGGTAATCGCCACCCTGTGGCTTACATCATGGAGGCGGCTGACGACATTGCTTATTGCCTTGCTGATATGGAAGACGCTGTAGAAAAAGGCATTATTTGCGTAGATGAGTTAACGGGCTGTTTAATAGAGGAATATCAAAATATCGCCGCAGGGTTTGGTATTACTGATGATAAACACTTGGAGCTAATGAGTAAAAAGCTCCACTATGCCAATGATAAAGCCAGTAAGCATATGGCAAATTTTGATAATGAGTTTTTTATTTGGCTCCGCGTGGGGTTGTTACACCCGCTTGCCGAACATGCCAAAACGCGTTTTATCGATAATATTGAAGCGATCTACGAAGGGRGTTTTAACGCTTCGTTATTGGAAGATAACAGCCACCTTCATGCCATTGTAAAGTCGCTGAAAACGGTGGCAATCAAAAACGTGTTTTCGAACAAAGAGGTAGAGCAGTTGGAGCTTCAAGGTTATAAGATCACCAGCAGTATATTAAACGAATATCAGCGGGTGCTTGATTTAGATGCCGATGATTTTCACGCTGCATTAAATGGCGAGCATAGTTTTGCGATAGAGTCGCGATTGATTAATCGGATTTCCAAAAAGTATGTTGCGGTATACCGCGAGACCATAGCGCAGCTTAGTGAAGCTGAACGAGCCGAGCCGATTTTTGAGTTTTATTATCGCTGCCGCCTTATTCAAGATTTTATCAGCGGCATGACTGACCAGTTTGCTTATGATACCTATCGTGCGTTGACCGCGTTGGATTGAGGTTGATGTTTGAGCCTTGTTGAAAAGATCGTCGTGTAAAACGGCTCCCACCAACGGTGGCATTTGAAGAATTACCCAGTGGTGATGATATGCTGTGGGAGCGGGTTTACCCCGCATTCTTGTTGAAAAATCGCCGTGTAAAACGGCTCCTACCGGCGGTGGCATTTAAAGAATTACCCAGTGGTCATGTTATGTGGTGGGAGCGAGTTTACCCCGCGATATTGTTAAAAGATCGCCGCGTAAAGCGGCTCCTACCGGTGGGGTACTCGAAGAATTATCCAGTGCTAATGATATACTGTAGGAGCGGGTTTACCCCGCGATATTGTTGAAAAGATCGCCGCGTAAAGCGGCTCCTACCGGTGGTGGCATTTAAAGAATTACCCAGTGGTCATGTTATGTGGTGGGAGCGAGTTTACCCCGCGATATTGTTGAAAAGATCGCCGCGTAAAGCGGCTCCCACCGGTAGGGTATTTGAAGAATTATCCAGTGGTCATGTTATGTGTTGGGAGCGGGTTTACCCCGCATTCTTGTTGAAAAATCGCCGTGTAAAACGGCTCCTACCGGTGGGGTATTTGAAGAATTATCCAGTGGTAATGATATGCTGTAGGAGCGGGTTTACCCCGCGATATTGTTGAAAGATCGCCGTGCAAAACGGCTCCCACCGGTGGGGTATTTGAAGAATTACCCAGCGGCCATGTTATGTGTGGTGGGGGTGAGTTTATCCCGCGATATTGTTGAAAAGATCGCCGTGCAAAGCGGCTCCCACCAGCGGTGGCATTTGAAGAGTTAGCCAGTGGTCATGTTATGTGGTGGGGGTGAGTTTACCCCGCGGTATTTTTTAAAAATCGCCGTGTAAAACGGCTCCYACCRGYGGTGGCATTTGAAGAGTTACCCAGTGGTGATGATATGCTGTGGGAACGAGTTTACTCCGYGATATTGTTGAAAAATCGCCGCGTAAAGCGGCTCCTACCGGTGGTGGCATTTGAAGAGTTACCCAGTGGTCATGTTATGTGGTGGGGGTGAGTTTACCCCGCGGTATTTTTGAAAAATCGCCGTGCAAAGCGGCTCCCACCAGCGGTGGCATTTGAAGAGTTAGCCAGTGGTAATGATATGCTGTAGGAGCGGGTTTACCCCGCGATATTGTTGAAAAATCGCCGTGTAAAACGGCTCCTACCGGCGGTGGAATTTGAAGAGTTATCCAGTGGTGATGATATGGTGTGGGAACGAGTTTACTCCACGATATTGTTGAAAAGATCGCCGTGTAAAACGGCTCCCACCAGTGGTGGCATTTGAAGAGTTATGTGGTGGGAGCGGGTTTACCCCTCGATATTGTTGAAAAGATCGCCGCGTAAAACGGCTCCTACCGGTGCTGGCATTTGAAGAATTATCCAGTGGGTGGTGTTTGAGGTTTATCCGTCTGTGAACGTTTTTAGTGCGCCGCCCCCAGCCGTAGTAAGATACGATTATTCTAAAACTTGAAATTCACAAGTGGTTTACTAAAGTTACAAATAAGTCTATTTCGACTTTCTCGTCTTTAGTCATGCAGTATAAGGACAGCTAATAACATAATAAAAATAAGGAATATCCAATGAAACATTCCATTTTGGTATGTTCAATACTTCTTGCTGGCTGTAGCGGTAACCCAGAGTATTCTCATACAGGGGACAATAGAGTAAATATGGCTGGTGCATCACAGCTATTTCCTCATGGAGAGTTTGTTACCATCGACTTGGCACGGCAAATTGCCAACGACACACAACTGCAAAAGTGGGAAACAGATAACGGTTATATAGTGTTAGGCTATGAAATTAGCCAGGAGCCTCAAACCCCTCCAAAGGGCAAACATAAAACTGTCATTACCAGCAAAAAATTATTTTGTGAACCAGACAGTGATCCAAGTAGCAAATCTTGTATCCTCGCTCGGGCGAGACTAGATTACGCTTTTGAGCTTTACACTCAGAAACAACCAAAAGCACAAAAAAAAATCAGAAATGAATTACAAGATCGTATTATCGCGGCATCAGAGCAGCGCTGTAACGTGTATAAAATGTATTTGAAACGCTCAGAGTCACGAAATAACTTTTGGTTGGGCACATTAACCACTGTACTTGGTGGTGCAGGCGCACTTTTTACTAACCAAGTTGGTAATCGCATTCTATCGGGTCTTGCAGGTATAAGCAGTGGTGTTCGTGCTGAGTTTAACCAAGCTTACCTTGCCAGTCAGGCCGCGCAAGTAATCACAAAAGGTATTACCTCTCGGCGCAATGAGTTACGCAAAAAATTACAAGCTAAACATAATGAAGATACAACCGTATATACATTACAAGCCGCGATAGCTGATGCAATTGAGTACCATGGAGCCTGCAATATTTTAACTGGCCTGGAAGCTGCTGAGTCAGCTATCGAAAAAGTAGAGAATCCTGGTCTGGATATGATGGCTAAAACGTTATACAAAAGCCGGCACATTGAAGAAATTCTCAAAGGCACAAACCCAGAACAATTTACATTTGATAAGCTGGCTAATGTAGGCGCGGCTTCTCAGTCTCCAAGCCAAGACACGGTAGCCATGCCATTTGCAACGCACTTTGTTTCATTAAAAGGAAATTTAATACAAGCGCTGTATACAAAAGCATATGCGAAGCCGGAAATAAGCGAAAAGCTATTTGCACTAATGGATGAAGAAAAGTCGGCAGGCAAAACTTGGTTAGATGCAATTGATGAAAAATATAATGACTTTGAGACAAAAATCCAAGCGGCTTATATTGATGAATTAAATAAGCTTAAAACACCTGCTTCCGATCAAGAAAAACTCAAGGCAGAGTTAAAGTTACAGGCTTTAGATGCACAGTTAACAGCACAACGCCTGTACGTTTCGACACTACTCGAGCAGTTTTATCAGGCGCTAGACACTGTTGACAATAAAACACAATCTATTGCAGCTTATTTTCAGTCTTTGTTTGACGGATTACCAAGCTATTCGTAGTGTGTTTTTATGTTTCTATTTGATAGGCTGCCAATTCATGCGTAGCCTATTTTTTAGTCTCTGTTCGATGGGCTACCAACCTATCTGAAGCCTAATTTTTCAGTCTCTATTTAATAGGCTATCAACTCATGCCTAGCCTAATACCAATTTTTTAATTAAGTGGCCTATTTTGAGACCAGAAAATCTTGTCGATAACTCCGCTACCTCGTCCTGCTATCGCTAAGGTACCTACATCTATATAGGCAAGGCAAAAATTTCTTATTTCGTTGTTCTAAATAAGAAATTTTTAACGCGGTTAGCGTCAGATTTACGCCTTTAAATTGAGCAAGTATTAAGTCAAATTGGTATAATCTTTCAATCTCCATTCGACGAGCTACCAAGTTGTTCGTAGCCCGAGGGCAGGGAAAGTTTATGCCGCTAGCGCTAAAACTAGCGGCGACAAGGTGTTAACTATTTGCAGCTCAAATTGACCGTAAACTATCAAATACTCGCAGGCATCCCCATGCAACTGGCATAGTAAGTCGTTGTTGCCGGCCAATCTGAAAACACACCTAACACACCGACTTCTTTTGCCAACACATCTAATACTTCGAATGTATCGCCATCGTTGTTTATCATCGTTTCACCCGCTAGGCTGCCGTTAATGCTTTGATAATACCAGCCGCCACCATTGGCTAAGTGACCTGAACGCTCTAATGTCCATGTTATTATGCCAAGTCCTGCTGCTTTGGCTGCATTGGCATATGCTGAAGGTACGATTTTTCCATTTTCTTCTGTTAATAACATCCAAAGAGGTGGCGCAATAATTTTCACACCATCAGCCGCAAGCTCCTGCATGGTTGGTGATAATAGCTCGGGGCTATGTATTATTTGTTCAGATGAGAGCATTGCTTCAGCAGCAACCGATTGTGCCTCATATCTATCGTCAAGATACACCGCTTGCGTGCCAAACTCAGGCGCTTCTTTTATCCAGTAAAGTACATCTTCTAGGTTAAATGACTGTGCTAAAACATCTTTGGGATCAACGTTGGCAGTCTTGTACTCATTAATCATTTTTTGCGCATAGTCAGTTTGTGTAAACCCATCAAAAGGCATCGATACTGAGGGTGCTTTTAGCTCAGGTGTCATTTTGACACCTAGGCTTTTGAATAACTCAATGCTTTGCGCATGTGTCATCAAAGTCCCTCGACTTGCGTATAAGTCTGTGCGCCAGTTTGCGGTACCATTTAAATATTCATCTACTGTAGTGGCATTTGGGTTTGCTGCATCCATCTTACCTTGCAGCGTAATAAACTCCGCAAGTGTGATGTCACTGGTACAACATTTTGCTTGCGCGGCAATGCCATTGGCGGGATCTGCGGGTACAAACGGTGTTGTGCATTTCTTACCAAGCTCAGTGGCTAAAATATTGGTTGTAGTATGTAAATCACATTGAGAGTGGCGACACACAAGCGCTTTGTCTTTTGTGAAAGTTACGTCACATTCCAACACGCCAGCCCCCATTTTTGCAGCTGCTATATAAGATTCTTTGGTATGTTCAGGAAACTGCATCGGTGCTCCACGGTGCCCGATAGAAAAGTCAGTTTTGTAAAAAGGTCCGTTAGCACATTGAGCTAACTTGGTTTTCAGTGGACTGCTTTGCATGTCTTGCACCAGAAAGTCTGGTCGTGTACCAACTTGTATGTTGTCAGCACTTCCCGCAGGTACTTCAACAATGACAGGAACTTCTACTACCTTCACCTCGGTTTTTGTCGTAACGACTGGTTTTTCTACCTGTACTACTTCGACGGAGTCATCATCACACCCACAAAGTACGAGCGCCGCTGTCAGTGCTGACAAAATACTAATCTTATTCATTGTAAACCTATGCTTATTTTAAAAGGGATTAACATAAATTTGCTGACCATCTTTTCTAAATGAGGAGCGACATGTAAAGCTATCGGCTCAGAATATCGGTAAATCTCCCAAAAAGGGACGATTACCGTAGCAAATTTGGTCATACGCTATAAGTAAAAGGTGACAATTGTAAGAATAATTAGTGATATTTATGTTAACTCAATAGGTTAACTACTCAGTAACCACACACTCTCAAAGGCGAGGCTCACTTCTTTTAACCCTCCTTCAAGAACCGTGCGTTCTTGAAGCTCGATGTGGTAGTGGGCACCATAATATCGCTCAACCATTTCCGGTGATACAGCAAATGGAGGTCCAGACATTAAACCTTGTTCATATTCAAAACAAATGAGAAGTTGCTTAGCTGCTTTAGTCAACGATACTAAGTGTTTTGTATAATCAGTCCGCATTGGCTCAGGTAAGGCAACTAATGCAGCGCGATCGTACACTGCATCAATACGCCCTAGTAGCTGCGCACTAACAGCAAAAAAATCGCCGACAAATATCGTTAAGTTTGGCGCTTGATATACTCGAAACGCACCTTGTTGGTGAATACGAGGACTGACCTTTAATGATTCAAATAGCGCTACAACGGCTCCTTCATATAGCTCTACGCCAACCACATGTTGGCCGTGCGATAAGAAATGGGTGATGTCCATAGATTTACCACAAAGTGGTATTAGCACTCGCTCCCCCACTTTCAAATCGAGTAAGTGGTAGTACTTGTTAAGCATCCTATTAACTTGCCCTTCATGAAACCCGGTTTGGCCACTTACCCACAAGTCTTGCCAATATGTTGCTTCCATCTTGCTCTCCTATTATCAATACCTTTACTTGTACCAATTATCTTAATTAAGTGGTCTATTTTGAGGCGAGAAAATCTTGTCGGTAACTCCACTACCGCGTCCTGCTATCGCTTTGGTACCTACATTCATATAGGCAAGGCAAAAATTTCGCAATTTAGTGTGCTAAATAAGAAATTTTTAATGCGGTTAGCGTCAGGCGTACTCCTTCAAATTGAGTAAGTATTAGGTCTAATTGGTATTAGACCACTTTGCTTTTTTTACATCTTCTATCTAGAGACAAGGTGAAAAAGTTTGTGAGTTAACCTTAGGTTTGCGTCAGGAGTAAACTAAAAAGACATTAACTATCCAGAGCTCAGATTGTTTAGTCGCTCTAAACCTGAAATGTTTCACGCTATTTGCACCTAATCTTCTCCTATAATTGAGCACGTATTAAGACAGCTTGGTATTACAGGCACGATGCTACTACTTAAAGCTAACTTGAGGTCAAGAGTTTTTAGTTGCAACTATTTGTCAGCGAGTCGCTTCACAGTATTGGTTAGGTTTTCAGCGCCTTGCTGTATCTCAGTCATGACTTTATTAACCTCATCAACTTGCGCCAACCCAAGCTCTGTACTTTGAGATACTGTATTCATGAGTTCAGTCGCCTCCTTCGTTAGTAATTCGTTTTTCTTTACGACTTCATTGATCTCATTTGTCGATTGTGAAGTTCTAGCAGCAAGGCTTCTTACCTCATCAGCAACCACAGCAAATCCTCGACCTTGCTCTCCTGCACGCGCAGCCTCAATTGCAGCATTAAGCGCTAATAAATTTGTTTGTTCAGCTATAGCACTTATCGTCGAAACAATAGATGAAATCTCTTTCGATTGTTCATTAAGCTGGGCAATCGTAGACATTGCATGTTGAACCTGTTCAGAAATCAGGTTTGAAGTATTCCCTGAATCTTGTAATAGGCTTACTGCTCGTCCTGCGATATGCTCTGTTTGCTCAGAAGTCACTTGTGCCATCTCGGCAGCCTGTGCAACTTGATGCGCCCTTTGCACTCTTTCAGTAATATTGGTTGCAAATTTTATGACTTTTGTAACATTACCCTTATCATCAAAGATGGGGTTGTAGGTCGCTTCAATCCAAACATCTTCACCCTGTTTGCTGATACGATGAAAACTACCACTTTTATACTGTCCCTTCGCAAGCTCTTGCCAAAAGTGTGGGTGTGTTTGATAAAAGCTCTCATTACAGAATATTTTGTGGTGTTTACCTTTAATTTCATTGAGTGTGTAACCAAGGGTTGTCACAAAGTTTTGGTTGGCAGTTAAAATCACACCATCAGGCGTAAACTCAATAGTTGCCATAGATTTATCAAGTGCTTGAGCAATGGCAGCTTGTGCTTTAATGGTTAGTTTTTCTTCTGTAATATCAGTGGCTATTTTGACGATGCGTGCTACTTTACCATTCTCTTCAACGGGAAAATAAGTGGCATCCAACCAAACAGTCTCACCATTTTTAGCGATTCGCTCAAAGTGACCAAACTGAGCTTGCCCGCGCTGTAAGTCAGACCAAAAGGCTTTATAAGCAGGTGAGTTAACATATTGAGTGTGGCAAAACATCCGATGATGTTTCCCAATGATTTCTGTGCTTGAGTAGCCAATCACTGATAAGAAATGTTGATTGACCGCGATGATCTGGCCATCAGGTGTAAACTCTATTTTTGCTACTGCTTCATCTATTGCTGATAACAGTGCCCGTGCTCGACTAAGCTCCGTCGTTAGGCTTTCAACTTCTTGGGTTGGTTTGCGAAAAAAGAACATAAATAAACTCCAAAGCAAATCTGATACAGGCAAATTAGCTTTATTACGTAGTGTGTTTGTAGGCTGGGAAACCTTATCGATACCTAATGCAATTTTAATCAAACCGCTGAATGTAAAAGCAGAGTTAAAAAACGGACATATTCGTATCTAGACCACTCCCCTGTAGATACCAAGCTATTCTATACACTTGCTCGATATCGGATTTAATCTTTATCAATCCAACATCAAAAAACTGCATCTAGTACTATCACACTTTTGATAATAAAGTATGAATTATAGATGAAATATAAAAATGGGTGATTTGAAGTAATAAGCTCAGTTTATATAAACAAAAAGTTGATATGAGGTGGATAAACAAGAATCAAAATTGAGCTAGCCCACACTCAGCAGGTGTTATTTTTGACACCAAATACTTTTAACACTGTTACCAAACAAAACAGCAGCGATAAACCACGCTGCTGCTCAATTCTTAGGTTATACCAATTTGACTTAATACTTGCTCAATTTTAAGGAGTAAACCTGACGCTAACAGCGTTAAAAATTTCTTATTTAGAACAACTAAATAGCAAAATTTTTGCCTTGCCTACACCTACTCGGAGGTAGGTACCTTGGCGATAGCAGGACGCGGTAGCAGGATTATCAACTAGACTTTCTCGCCTCAAAATAGACCACTTAATTAAGAAAATTGGTATTATTTAGCTATTTTTGTATGGTTAAGCGGTAATCCCCAGCTCCACGGTAGGAATAAATGATAATACGATAATAGCCAGCGCTTGCGGTATAGCGTATGGTTTCTTGTGACGAGGGAGTCTCGGAGATAGCGACCTGCTGCCATTGGCCATTTTTCCATGCTTCCAGTTTTAAATCAAAATCAGCACTTTCAGGCCCTAAGAGTACAGCGTCTATCACGCCGCCATTATATTGAAACCAGCGACCATTTGGCTGGATAGCTTGCTCTTTATCAGCCAAATATCCGCGATAAATATCTCCTTTAGGAGGAGGCGGTAGTGTAGCACTTACGGTAAAACGGATCTCAGCAGCGGGATCTGAAATATTACTGATCCGTAAGCCCGAATCATCACCATTCCACCACAAGGCATTGGTTCCTCTTTGCGCTAGCGCATTGGGTAAAGTAGCACTAAACTCCCCTGCTACATTGAATAAGTCACCGTTATCACCACGATTTCGACCGTTTTCTGGATCACGGCTAGCATCGCCATGCTCCATCTGTATATATGGATACCATTCATTTGAGTTGTTCCCAGCTGGGTCTACATGCCAAATCGCCAAGCCCGAGTCCAATTGCTGTGAATGCTGTCCAGATTGATGAATCGCCTCGATATAAAACGTTTCATTGGTGTTATTGGGATTACTCCATTTATAAGAGGTATTCGAACCTGAAATATGGCTTAGCTGCCCTGATGGTGCGTTACTATTTAACGCGGGGTTTAGCTCAATCACATTATCCCACCCAGCAAGCGCTCTGAAGTGTGCAACAGGCGGTGTAGGTTCAAAACGGTTTGACGTACCGATAGCACCAAAACCCATCACCCCAAAACTTGCTACTGAACCTTCCGAGCTCCCATCATAATCATATAAGTCAGGCCAATTTGTGATCAGATGCCCAGACTCATGTACAAAGGTGCCTATTGCTAAGCTATCACCCATATCTGTAATTTGATACCGATCTGTACATACACCGTCGGCACAAAAACGTGGGCTTAACCTTGCCATATGCGGCCATAACCCTTTAGACCAAGCACTATCAGAGTTGCCTGCATAGAAGATGTTTAAGCCCCGGATCTGGCCGCTGCTGTTGGTTGTCAACGAGCGAAAGTCGAACCCTTGGTTAAACTCCAACCAATTCAATGCTTCTTTAATTAACTCTTGTGACCTAACCGTTGAGCTTAACGAACTGTCAGCATAGTATGCTTTATTATTTTTAGCTGTGTAGTACGCCGTTACCGTATTGGTATAGTCTAGTTTACCGCCCGACACGGACGTAAAATAGCCCCGCACAGATTGCGCATTGCCAAATTCAGAGTAATTTTCGTCATTCAAAAAGCGCTCAATCTGCGCTTTTGTGATCGTACCGCGTTCATCAGGGAAATCGATAATAATCGTAAGTCCTTTTACTTTACCTGTAATTGAGGTGTTCAACTGTGTAAGCTCGGTTTTATGCTCCTCGTGTCGACGGTGAGCCAAATCGTGGCTTAGTAGCCCTAGCATGCTTTGCTGAGCAGCTTTTACTTTTTTTGCAATAATGGCTGACGATAACCCTTGCTGGTAGTCCTCCAACTGACGAACTTTTACTCCCTGCTTAGCACGATTTGAGACTAAAACACCGGTGGAAATTAACGCCTCGCCGTCTGCCGATAACTGCGCATAAGCCATACCTCGCAGCGCATCATCATAGACAACTAATTTACCTCCTACTGTGCGCTGCTGAGCAAAATAGTTATTACCATTCAAGATTAACGTAATAGTCTCGCCATCTGGTTGAGTAAATTGGTAGTGCTTATCTTGGTAAGGGATAGCAGCGTTTACTAGCGAAGTACAGGTCAGTAATGCCACAGTCATTGCGGCTGATGTGAGTTTCATATTTTTGTTCCTAGGTTACATGTTGTACAAACCATTAACATACAACCCACATACAAAATTGCAACATCCTTTGAATAATTACAGGTACAAATTTCATCAATCACATAAATAACAATTAGTTACGAGATTAGGTTAGATAGTATATTTTTACAGCTCAGTATTTAAAAGTGAACAAAAAAAGGGCATTTAAACTATTTTTTTCAATTTTTAGTTTACAAGAGATAAACATTGCATTAGCATTGGTTTCGTTCCTTTGGGGCTGCACCTTTTTACCTGCGTACTTAGGCGTGCCTAAAGTCACAATTGAACTCCCGAGAAGTAGAGCTTGCTAACCAGGACGTTGGCATTATTGGGATTTCCTTGGCACAGCTTGTTGCTATTGGAGTTTTTATGCAGGCCAGATGGCCTGCTTTTTTTTGCAAAAATGCCATCTCGTTTTAGTTGCTCCCCCCTGTTCATCTCGCTACACTCAGACCTAGACTTTTAATCTCTATAAACTGTATCTATGTTACGAAAACCTTTTTCAGTTTTAGTTGTGATTTATAATGAGCTTGAGCAATTTTTGTTGCTACAAAGAGCTGATGACCCTGATTTTTGGCAATCGGTTACCGGAGGTATAGATCATGACGAGCTGCCAATTGAAACTGCCTATAGAGAACTCAAAGAAGAAACAGGGATCGACGCAAAAGCGCTTGGAATAGAGATACATGCCCACCATAAAACCAACCGATACCAGATCAGGCCGCAGTGGCTTCATCGCTACGAACCCGGTGTAACACTCAATACCGAATATGTTTTTAGTGTTCAGGTGCCGTCGAACACCCCTATTCAACTTGCTAAAGACGAGCATACGGACTTTGTTTGGCTAGATAAACAACAAGCATGTGAACGCGCATGGTCACCGAGTAATAAAGAGGAAATACAAGCAATTACCATCGTTGAGCCACAGAAATGCTAGCACACATCCACGCTGCCAAATGTGCTTCCTATTGATAAATAAAGCCGTCTCCTAACCTGATACACGATAGACTACATTCGCCTAGACTCAAGGTAACAAATTAACTGACTCAATCCATGCAAATTAATATAAAGTTGTTGATTATCCAGAATTTAAGTTATTTAATGCAAAGAATAACTCAAACTTCATCTATCTGAAGCTCAGGTTACCTATACCAATCAACTAAGCTTAATATGCAAAGTACGAAATTATTAGGACTTATAGACTCGGGAGAACTTACATGGATTTAGTCACATTTATCATTGAATACCTTTTTACTATTCAAGCATTTTTGCTGATTTTTGTCGTTGTCGTACTTAAAGGGAGTATCAAATTTGTGCCACAAAACCGAGCGTGGATTATTGAACGTTTCGGTAAATACCAATCTACCAAAGAAGCTGGTCTTAATTTTATCCTGCCATTTATTGACCGCGTTGCCGCTGATAGAAGTTTAAAAGAGCAGGCTGTTGATGTACCTTCGCAATCGGCTATCACCAAAGACAATATCTCACTGATTGTTGATGGCGTGCTTTACTTCAGAGTGCTAGACCCTTACAAAGCAACTTACGGTGTGGACGACTATATTTTTGCGGTAACACAACTTGCGCAAACCACCATGCGAAGTGAATTAGGCAAAATGGAACTAGACAAAACCTTTGAAGAGCGAGACCTACTGAATACCAATATTGTCGCCGCCATTAATTCAGCATCTGATCCGTGGGGGATCCAAGTATTACGCTACGAGATCAAAGATATTGTACCGCCAAATTCGGTAATGGAAGCAATGGAAGCGCAAATGAAAGCTGAACGTGTAAAACGCGCTCAAATTTTAGAGTCGGAAGGTGACCGCCAGGCTGCTATCAATGTTGCAGAAGGTAAGAAACAAGCACAAGTGCTGGCTGCTGAAGCAGAAAAAGCAGAACAAATTTTACGAGCAGAAGGTGAGGCAAAAGCCATCATTGCCGTTGCTGATGCTCAAGCAGAGGCACTTAGAAAGGTGGGTGAAGCAGCAAACACTGACGAAGGGCAAAAAGCGATCCAGCTCGACTTAGCAACAAAAGCAATTGCAGCAAAAGAAGCGATTGCTAAAGAGTCTTCGGTGGTCTTACTTCCTGATAATGGAACCGATGCCAGCTCATTAGTTGCCCAAGGCATGTCGATTATCAACTCGTTGAACAAAAAACAAGGGTGATCTTCATGGCCTTTTTACTTGAACATTTAGCTCAAGCTTTAATTGTTGTTGGGATCGCCTGCCTAATTATTGAAGTGACGGTGCTAGGCTTTGCCACTTTTGTATTGTTTTTTCTAGGCTTATCTTTAGTCATAAGTGGTGGATTAATGTATGCAGAGTTGCTAGAGCAAACTTGGCTTACCGCACTGTGGTTTAATGCTTTAGTTACTACGTTATTGGCTATTTTTTTATGGAAGCCACTCAAACGAATGCAAGAAGTTACCGACAACAAAGAGGTAAATAGTGACTTTGCAGAGCTCACTTTTACATTAGAAAAGGATCTCAACACAGACAGCCGAATATTCCACAATTATTCAGGGATTGCTTGGCAACTAAAAAGTAAGCAGCCAATTAGCGCAGGAACAGAAGTCAAAGTAGTAAAAAAAGAAGTTGGTGCGTTTTGGGTGGAGCCTAACTAAAACCAAGTTGTCAGGAAGCCGGGGCAATTTTATAAAGTTACTATGACGCTAATTAACCTGAACTCCAGTTCAGGTTAATTAAGACCAGCTTAGAACAAATGAGTAGCTAAATTTTTGCCTTGCCTTCAAAGCAGTAGCAAGGCGCACAAGTCAGGTTATCGCCTAGGCTTTCTTTGCTAATAACCTAACAATAGAAAACTTGTTTTAGCAAATTAATATTATAACTATCAGCCGTTCTTATCTCCCTTCGCTTTGTGTTTGCTAGATTTACTCTGAGTTAATGCCTTGTTACACTGAATTTAGGGACTAGGTTTAACACCACTAAACCAGCTATAAAACCAATAAAAAAACAAAGGATTAAAATAAAAATGATTCGGGTCGAAAACTTAAGTCGCGTGTACGGAAGCGGAGAAACGCAAGTGCATGCTCTAAAATCCGTTTCTCTTGAAGTGATGGAAGGCGAATTTGTCGCAGTGATGGGCTCTTCTGGCTCTGGAAAGTCCACACTAATGAATATACTTGGCTGCTTAGACTCTCCAACTTCCGGTGCTTACTATCTGGCAGATCAAGAAATTCAAGCTGTAGAAGATGAAGCGCTGTCACAAATTAGAAATCAGAAAATCGGCTTTATTTTTCAAACATTTCATCTGCTCACTCGACTAACTGCATTGGACAATGTCATCTTACCACTGAGGTACACCAATACCTCTCCATCAGAGGCCAAAAGTCGAGGGCTTGCTATGTTAAAAAAAGTGGGCCTTGACAGTAGAGCACATCACAAACCTTTCGAAATGTCTGGAGGACAACGCCAGCGTGTTGCAATTGCTCGTGCGCTTATCAATGAACCTAAAGTTATTTTTGCCGATGAGCCAACTGGTAACCTAGATAGTAAAACTTCACATGAAATCATGGAATTACTTTGCCAGCTGCACCAGCAAGGCCATACCATTGTGATGGTAACGCATGAAGACGATATTGCCGAATATGCTGAACGGATCATCAGAATGAAAGATGGTGAGAAAGTGGAGGATAGCCAATGCGCAGTTATATTATAAGCTTAGCCCTGCTCACCTCTTCGCAGGCTTTTGCCAAGCAAATTATTATCTCAGGTGTTATTAAAGCTGGTGAAACTCAAGTCTTTCACGCACCAATGAGCGACTCTTGGAAAACGCAAGTTCAATGGATGCTACCCGAGGGGGAAGTTGCCAACAAAGGGGATGTTGTGGTTGTCTACGATTCAGGCTCCATTGCTACCTCAATCGACCAAGACAAAGTCGCGCTTGATGCCGCAAAAGATGAATACAAGCGAATTGAACAAGACGGCGCCCAAAAGATACTCGAAGCCCAGTTTCAGTTGAAAAAAACCATTTTGCTCGTTGAAAGAGCCAAAATTGATGCAAGCGTGCCAAAAGCCAATATCAGTATTTATGATTACGAACAGCATCAGTTGACCTTAGAAAAAGCGATCATTGAAAACCATAAAGCCGAAATTAGTTTAAGCAAAGCCGAAACTGAAGCCAAGGCAAATACTCAGAAACAGCGGCTGGAGATAAAGCGGTTAGAAGCAAGTCTCACGCACAACCAAGAGCAACTAGAAAAAATGAGTCTAATGGCCAGTAACAGCGGCCCCATTCTGTATGCGGATCACCCATGGAATGGCAACAAATTATTTGCAGGTGCAACCGTACAACCAGGGTGGAAAGTAGCAGAGATCCCTTCTACAGCGGGCCTGTATTTAGAAGCTTGGATACATGAAGTGGATGCTGCTGGTATCAAAGAAGGTCAAACTGCTGATTTAAAGTTTGACGCATTTCGCCCTTCATCAACGCCAAGTACACTTACAGAATTATCAACACAACCTGAAAAACGCCAAGACTGGGGCCAAGGTATGTATTACCGAGCTAAATTCACATTCAACACTGATTTGCCACTACTACCAGGCATGAGCGGAAGCATCACTTTGCCAGGAGGGAAAAATGAAAAGTAAGGTACTGGCATTTATCATTCCACTCTATTTACTTGGCTGTAGCCAGGCTCCCAGCGATACACATATCGTTAAGTCACAGACAATCACTATCACAGTAGAAGCGAATGGTGAATTGGAATCAAAAAGCCGAGCGTTGATAGCACCTCCTTCAATCAAGCGTATGTGGCAATACAAGATAAAACAGTTAATGCCTGAAAATACTCCAGTTCAAAAAGGCCAAGTTGTTGTTTCGTTTGACGATCAGAGCGTGAGAGATCGCCTGATGGAATACAATTCAAAGCTTAGCCAAGCACAAAAAGAACTGGAAAATAAACAAGCTCAAGTCGAGGAGCAAGAAGAAGAATACAAACTTGCACTGGCTGAAGCGCAGATGAACTTCGATAAGGCAAAACGACGGGCAGAGATCATAGATAACTCACGCTCAGACAACGATCGTAAAAAAGCGCAAATCGACTTCACCATTGCAACTAATGAGTTAGAGCTTGCCCGCAGCAAACTTGCTTTTCATCTAGACAACAAAGAACTGAGTATCCAATTGGCAAAAAGTAAAGTTGCACGAACAGATGCTGAAGTAAAAGCACTAAAACGTGATATTGAGCGTTTAAAAGTTAAAGCACCAATGAATGGCTTAGTTGCTTATAGAGCAAATAGAGCAGGTGAAAAACCCAGTGTTGGTGAGTCCATGCAGTTTGGCCAGCCTGTGGTCGAGTTATCAGTTATTGAACAAATGCAAGTAAAAGCGCAAATAAAGGAAGCCGATTTTGGGCGGATTAAATTAGGGCAAACAGTAAAAGTGACCATTGACAGTGCCGACGGTTATGTCATAAGTGGAAAACTAGTTGAAATAGGAAAGGCCTTCAGGGAGAAGTCGTATCAAGATAAAAGCCGTATTGTTGATGCGATTATTGAACTGGATAAAATCGATACTGATAAGCTAAGGCCCGGATTAAGTGCTCGTGTAGAGATTGTGACAGCCCAACTCGATAACGCCTTAACCGTTCCGCTTAACGCTTTAAAACAAAGTGCTGGCAAAGTGCTGCTAAACACAAATTACGGTGAAAAAGAGGTGACAATTTCTCATACAACACCGACGCTTGCCGTGGTTTCTTCTGGCATTAGCCAAGGCACGGAGGTAAGGCTATGAGCAAAAAATTACTCGCGTTGCTTGTCCCTATTTGGTTGATTGGCTGTCAAGAAGCATCGGATAAACCAACACAACTGCTCTACACTGTTGAGTCAAAGCCATTTTCGATAACAGTGGATGCCGAAGGCGAACTAGAAGCCGCAAGCGAAACAGTGATATCTGCCCCAACTTCAGCCAGAGGAGCGCAAACACTTGCTTGGATAGTACCAGAGTATTCTCAGGTGAAAAAAGGCGATGTGATTGCACGCTTCGATGGCAGCCAGTTAGCAAGACGAAAACGTTTTAGCGAATTCGACAAAGGCAAAGTAGCGCAAGACATGACCGTGACAGATAGTGACTTAACGACAAGAAAGTCCCATTTAGATAGCGACAAAAGCATTGTCAGTGAAGAGAAGCGCTTTGCCGAAACCTTTTCAATAGATGACGAACGGATCCGCTCAAAGCTCGATATTTTAGATCAACTACAAAATGTTGAGTATCTCAACGCAAAAGAAGCATATTTTGAGTGGCAGACAGACCAATTTTCCTCCTCTGCACTGGGAGAAATGGAGCTACTGAAACTGCAATCAAAACAGCATGAAAGCAAAATTGCGATGTACAACGCAAATTTGGAAAGTCTCGAAGTTATCGCGCCACATGACGGCTTACTTACCCTAAACGCGGATTGGCGTGGAGAGAAGCCAAAGGCAGGCCAAGCATTATGGCCTGGGCAAAAAATTGGCGGGTTACCAGACATTTCGTCTCTGCAAGCTAAGCTTTTTGTTCATGAAAAAGAAGCGCTTGGCCTTGAGGTTGGGCAAACGGTTAAGTTTACTTTACTCTCCAATAGTGATGAACGCTTTGATGGTAAAGTCACAAAAGTATCGCCCTATCCACAATCTATTCGCCGTGGAGATCCACAAAAATACTATGAGGTTATAGCTAGCCTCAACGAAACTCCAAGCCACTTTACACCCGGCAATAAAGTACTCGCTAAATTGCTTGTTCAAGAACGTAAACAAGCACTACTTGTGCCGAAACATAGCATTATCAATGACAACAATGCGTTTTTTGTGCTAGTGAAAGACGGTAGCCAGTTTCAACGTGTAAAAGTGGAGTTAGGGCAAAGCAACCTAAGCCACACCGAAGTACTGGAAGGTTTGTCCCCTAACCAACAAATTGCATTGGTCGCGAATAAGGAATTGTAATGAAATATGTAGAGTTATTCACCGACGCCATGGTGCAATTAAAGCAGCATAAGCTCAGAACCCTATTGACCTTGCTCGGTATGATTTTTGGTGTGGGCGCCGTGATTGCTATGTTAAACATAGGTGAAGGTGCTGAACGAGAAGCGCTTAAAATGATTGATTCCATGGGGATTAATAATGTTATTGTCAGCGCCAAAGACATTGAAGAGAATGACCTAAAAGAACAACGGAAACACTCACAAGGTCTTAACTTATTAGACGGCCAAGTGATAGTCGATGCCTTGCCCTTTGTTAATGATTTTTCTGCTGAACGACTGGTAGATACCTTTCAGATATATAGCGAGTTCGGCAGCTTTGATGGTGAAGCTGCCGGTGTCACTGCAAACTATTTTAGTCTTGCCCATTATGAGCTTGCGGATGGTCGCCTACTTAATGCAGAAGATAGCAAGGAATATAGGCAAGTTGCGTTACTTGGTGAAAATACCGCAAAAACGCTTTTTCCCTTAGGAGGCGCAGTTGGTCAACAAGTAAAAGTAAATCATTTATGGTTTGAAGTTGTTGGTATTTTGCAAGCACCACACCTGAATAAAAAGGAGTTTCAGGGCGTGGCATTAGGTGGTGAGCAAAGTCGTATTTTTGTACCTCTGACAACCGCTATTTACCGTTTTAATAAGGGGCTACTGGAGCCAGAGATCACTGAGTTGAAACTGGCCATCGACAAATCTCACAGTCCAATTTTAGCATCTCAAGCTATTGCTAACATTCTCATGAATCGCCATAGCGACATTGACGACTATAAGTTAACCATACCAGCTGCCTTGCTTGCTCAGCAAAAACAAACGCAGGCCATTTTTAATATGGTGATGTCTTGCGTAGCCGGTATATCCCTCCTTGTTGGTGGTATTGGTATTATGAATATCATGCTCGCGACTGTACTTGAACGAACCAAAGAAATCGGATTATTACGTGCAATAGGTGCCACTCAGAAAAATATTCAGGTTCAGTTTATTACAGAGAGCTTTACTATCTCAATCTTAGGTGGGCTGCTCGGGGTGGTGTTTGGCATTGTGCTTTCAGAGATCATTGCATTTTATTCAAATTGGGCTGTGTCTTGGTCTCTCAGTGCAATTGTGCTCTCTTTTAGTATTTGTGCATTAGTTGGCTTAATATTCGGTGTATATCCCGCCATTAAAGCCTCAAAGCTGGATCCTATCGAAGCATTACAGAGTGACTAATTTTATATTTTGTATGCGCTTTAATTTTGTTTTTGAAAGCTAAATGAAAAATAGAAAAATTAATTTATGTTACAAGGACTTAATTCTAGCGCAAAGAAAATCTAAACACCGACAGGCCTGTGCTGTGTAATGATAGCAATTAGCGTTAATACTTGCTCAAGCTGAAGGAGCAAGATTGACACTCACGGTCTTGAGGCTACCTTATTTAGAGCAAAAATAACCAGACTTATCAAGGATAGACATGAATAGAATAAAAGATTTAATCATTTTTTTATTAATCACAACAGTACTTTACCTATATTTCCAGCCCTCAGTGAATGGTTCTGACCTGATAGTCGAGGATGACAAGCAGATCCTTAACGCAACTGAGCCTGAGGCGGGTTCAAATGCTTATAAACAGGAAAAAAGAGACGCGAAAGCAGCAGTAAAAACGGTCTCAATAGAAGGTGTTCCATATTCAAATGAAGGCTTTACGCATGAGCGCAAAAGCTTAGTCAACGCTACTGACGAAACAAACTCCGGTAACGCAAGTGACTACGAAAAAACAGAGATTGAACATCAAGATGAACTATTCCATTTTTTGCGTCAAAATGAGCGGTTAGCCAAAATAAGAATTGACGACATAAAATGCTCAAAAGAAACATGTACTATCGATTTTTACACCCCAGATAACGGCTCATCTGTTGAGTATGCAATAAAGGTAATATCAAACTTAAAAGAGAATAAAAACTGGAAAGACAATGCGATATACTCAAATGTTCAAGACCAATCATTTAGGATTGAGATTGATAATAGCAAACACTTGGACAAATAAGTGACGAAGTGGGCGCTCCTTGTCTGAGTAGTTTGCCAATCTAGGCTTACCAAAATACACATTACTAAACTGACACACTTTTCCTCTCTCCACAGTTATTAATGTGAAGCGCTTGTTCGGCGTAATTTATTCGTGAGGTTTGGTATTTATTTGCTACATTAATAGAAGAACTTACCCCCAAGTAACGCGGCGTCAATCTGAGTGCTTTTTCATTGATGCAAGCTAGGACATAAAGAATGAATCGTAGCCCTCAGGAATTGGAACAAGAAATACAAACACTAACAGCACGCTTGGCAGCAACGACATTTGAGCGGGATAAATATAAAACGCTATTTCTCGCCTCAGGCGACGCGCAGTCTATTGTTGATTTGGATTCAGGGAAGTTTGTGGAGTGTAATCAAGCCGCCGTAGACTTACATGGCATCGATAGTAAGGACACCTTTTTAAAGCTTGCGCCCTCTGATATATCCCCACCATATCAACCTTGCGGCACATCATCCAAACAATTAGCCACCTATTTTATACAAAAATGCCATCAAGATGGCGCACAGCTTTTTCATTGGATCCACAGTAAAACTGATGGCACGGTATTCCCCTGCTCTGTTTCCCTTACTGCCGTACACATACAAGATAAACGCTTGGTGCTCGCTACTGTGAGAGATATCTCTGAACTTATTGCAACGAAAGAGAAATTAGATAAAGCCAGTACCGATGCTAAACAGTATAAAACGGCCTACCAGACAGAAAAAATGAAATTCGAGCGCTTTGTTAACTCCGCACCTATTGGGATCGCAGTAAACGCGATGGACGATGGCATTTTCCATTATGTTAATGACGAATTTAGTGAGATGACGGGCTACTCGGTAGAGGAATTAAACAATACTGACTATTGGAAAATCACTCCCGAAAAATATAAGGCACAAGAACAGATACAGCTCGATAATTTGCAAAAAACTGGCCGTTATGGCCCGTATCAAAAAGAATATATTCACAAAAGTGGTCACGTATTTCCAGTACTCTTGTCTGGGATTAAAGTAGCAGATAATAACGGTAAAAACTTCATTTGGTCAGTTATCCAAAATATATCACTACAAATTGAAGCACAAACACAACTCAAAAAAGCGAGAAACCAAGCGGACTCGTTGGCACTGAGAATGCAGCTTGCAAATAACTCTGCCCAAATCGGGGTTTGGGAGTGGGACTTACTCACCAATGAGCTGATTTGGGATGATTGGATGTTTAATTTATACGGGATCCAAAAAGCACAATTTTCAAAGGTATATGAAGCGTGGGAACGTGCTGTTCATCCTGATGATATAAAGTTTGCCAGCACACAACTACAAGACGCCATCGCTGGAACTGGTGAATATGAACCCGAGTTTAGAGTCGTTCATCCAAACGGTGATATTAGAACCATAAAAGCCAGTGCCCAAATCATACGCGATAAGGATAACAAGCCAACCAGAGTAGTTGGTGTGAATTATGATGTGACAGAGAAAATCAAAGCTATCGAAGTATCTGAAACAGCACGACTTGCTGCTGAACATTCTTCTAAAGCAAAAAGTGATTTCTTAGCGAATATGAGTCACGAGATCAGAACCCCCATGAATGCTATTTTAGGTGGCTTGCAATTATTAGAAAATGCAAGCTTAGACAGTGACTTAAGGAAAGTACTCACTAACGCAATATTTTCAGCAAAAAGCTTGTTGACCATCATCAATGATATTCTGGATTATTCAAAAATAGAGTCTAACAAAATAGAGCTGGAAAGCGCGCCGATTTCAATTCGCAATATTCTCGATTCCGTTAAGTATGATCTCGACGCTTTAGTTAGTAATAAAGGGGTAGACTTTGTTGTTAACATTGACAAACACTTTGAAGATGGTTGGCTTGGTGATTTGGTTCGAGTCAAACAGATAATACTAAACCTAGCATCAAATGCGGTAAAGTTTACACACAAAGGTAAAGTGTCGATCACAGCAACTAACGTCATACACAATAACAATGCGGCAATTCATCTAAGTATCCAAGATTCAGGGATTGGTATGGATGAGCAAACCCAAAAGCGAATATTTGAGCGGTTTTCTCAAGCAGATACCTCTACTACTAGGCAATACGGTGGTACAGGATTAGGTATGTCTATCACCGTTAATTTGATCAAACTTATGAACGGCACGATTAATCTAACCAGTAAGGCAGGAAAAGGAACCACCGTTGATGTAACACTTCCGCTTGAACAATCCAACTCTCAATCACAAGTAACACAAACAAAAGCGCTGACTCCACCAAACTTACAAAACCTAGAGATCCTGATTGCTGAAGATAACCCGATTAATCAGATATTAGTGAAAACCATGCTAAAAGAAACGGGAGCAATTATTACGGTCGTTGAAAATGGTGATCTTGCTGTTAAAGCTTGCCGCGAAAACTCTTTCCATCTAATACTGATGGACATACATATGCCAGTAATGGATGGTGTTGATGCGATTAAAGCGATAAGGAAGCTAGATATTAAGATACCAGTCATTGCTCTTACTGCTAATGTGATGGTTGAAGATGTAAAGCGATACTTTAAAATTGGTTTTAACGCCCATATTCCAAAGCCAATTGAGTTGTCTATCCTCTACGGAGTGTTATCGGACTATACGAGCTAAAGTCGACAYCGCTGCGGATTGTAATGAACAGCTCCCCCTTATACCACTTCTCATCGCCTTGTTATTCGACTCCCCCAAAGTAGCCATTTACTGGAATCAATAAGCTTGAATTGGACAAACATACTACTGTTTAAATTGATCGGATAGTTAAGCCTTTTGATCCGCTGGCAAATTGACCTAAACCAATAAATAATCCGCTTTTTGTTGGACTTTTTTTCACCACACGGTAAACTTTTGTGCGATTCTTATCAAAAATAATACCAATTATCTTAATTAAGAGGTCTATTTTAAGGCGAGAAAATCTTGTCGATAACGAGGCAAAAATTTTGCTATTTAGTAGCTCTAAATAAGAAACTTTTAACGCTGTTAGCGTCAGGTTTACTCCTTCAAATTGAACAAGTATTGAGTCTAATTGGTATAACAGGAAGCATTATCGGGTATATTCGCCCAATTTGAGGGAGAGGACTGGTATTGAATTGAGATTAGGATAAGGAGTGGTTGAATATCAGTCTAGTCGATTAAGTGAGTAATCTGGTGAATTAAAGCCCCCCATACTGGAAAGTAGGCAGCAAAATTAGCTCTTAAATAGTTGATTAAAAAAACCAGTTACTCAAAAGTCAGATCACTAACAATGAAAAAAACCACATCACAAGAATAAATACACTTTAGAGCTAAATGCTCATACTCTCACACAGACTAGCGCCGTGATGTACGCAATAGTTGTACAGTCAAGGGGCAAGCAAGTGAGCAGTGGCGATACTCATGGAACTTCAAGGATAAATAATGAAAAGACTTACACTTATTGCGCTTTCAATGGCCTCTCTAACCGCATGCAAAAGCAACGATATAAACCGCGTAGTTAATGATGGTGTAGACGGTGCTATCAACGGTATTTTTGGCAGCTCTGGCACCGTAGTGTCAGCAAATAGTAGTGGCTCGAGCAGTGACTACTCAGTTAAAAAGGAAAAAGTATGGACACATCACGCGGAGAAAACTGCGCGTAACTATGGCTCACTTGCGTTTGTTAAAACCGCTAAAAACCCTGATGGGAAAACCAGGCTAAAATTTAATGAGTGCAAGCACCCTCGGATCGGAAATATAAAATGTAGAGGCTACTTATATGAGGTCTCACCTGAGGGGTGGCTTGTAAAAGGTGATACCATTCATTTTGGTACAAACCATTATTCAGACATTGTCATCCCAGCCGGTCAATATTATATTAAAATTGAAGGCAAGGACGTGAGTAAAGATGTTTATGCCACAGGTACTATTGAGATAGCCCCTTTTGTGACCAACTATATTAACGTCACTGTACAATAATATAGCAATAAAAAGTACCTAGCCCACCCTTACAGCCTAGGTACTTTTTACCAGAGACTGATAAATCTAATTATCCCACTTAAAAGCGACCCTCCTTATTCATTTTATTTCATCAATATTGCAAAAAAAGTTCCTAATAAAAGAACAATCGCCACTACAAAAAATAAAAAAATAACTATTATTTACATTAACTTAGTGATTAACTCCATACTTCCGTCAA
Organism: Pseudoalteromonas sp. J010; assembly: GCF_003934235.1. NCBI lineage: Bacteria > Pseudomonadati > Pseudomonadota > Gammaproteobacteria > Alteromonadales > Pseudoalteromonadaceae > Pseudoalteromonas > Pseudoalteromonas sp. J010. The sequence goes on from NZ_RDBW01000011.1 coordinate 63,170, forward strand.
GTCCCCACAACTTTTACAGCACAAAACCGTTGAGATTTAACTGCAGACCACACTCATTCGCACAGAAGTAGTCTCAAATTGAGCAGTGACGTTTAGGTGGGAAGGAATCTTAAAAATAATTATGGAGTTAATATGCAAGGGTTTAAATATCTGTGCGTTTTAGCGTCAATGTTTTCGTTGCATAGCCACGCAACTGAACGAATTTCTCTATTTAATAACGCAGATCACATTACATCTGCATTACAAAAAAAACAACCACTGTTGGGGCGTATGGACGTGCAACAGCATAACTATTTGCTCGCATTAAACACATTCGCAACTCAATACACAGGTCAGTCGTTGGAGTTTCACCAAGAACAAATAAGCGAAACACAGCACAGCCACACAATTACTCAAAAATATCACAACATCCCAATTTGGGATCAGGATCTCGTTGTACTAACTGATAATAATGGTGTTGTCGAGCAAGTATACGGCGACATTATCGTTAACATTGAAAAAGATATTCCTCGCATTGCTGAAGTAAAAGCGCAGCAACTCGAAGATGCTTTAGCCGCTGTTATTGCCAAATTTCCAGCAGAGCGACCACGGATTTTTAAACGCAAACACGCTGAAGAGGTGATATACATTGATGATCAAGGCAAAGCCCGACATGCGGCAAAAGTAAGCTTTTTCACTGACTTTCACTCAGCGCCTTATCAGCCTCAACGAATTTTAACTTTTGTGGATCTCACCAGCAACGAAGTTATAACTCAGGCAGATGTATTACAAAAAATCGTTCATGAAGGTGGTAGTGGTCCGTCTGGAAACGACAAAGTTTCTCGTCAAGATTACAAACAAGCCGACTATGTATCATACCCACCAAAAACGTTTGTAGTGTCTATGCAAGCAAATGGACAGCAAACCAACTGCTTGTTCGATGCAAAAAATGTTGAAACACGCAACTACAATCATAGTACGGCACAGATAAGTGTCCCCTATAGCTACGATTGTTCAAATTCAACAAGAAACGACTATAAAGAATATCATGGCGCTCGTTCGGCATTGAATGATGCCCACCACTTTGGTCAAACAGCAAGCTTGATGTTTGAAGCTTACCTCGGTCAGAAACCCTATTTTGATAAAAAGATCATTCAAAATGTCCATTACGGCCTAAACATGGATCAAGCATTCTATGAAAGTGGTGAAGTGTATTTTGGTGATGGTGATTATCTCTTTTACCCTATGGTTTCTCTTGATGTAGTCGCGCATGAAATAGCTCATGGCTTTACTGAAGAATATGGGTCAAATACACCAAAGTCTATGCTCACTGGGCAGGCTCGAGCAATTAACGAAGCATTTTCAGATATGGCTGGAGAAGCTGCTGAGTTTTTTTATTCCGGTGTCAATGACTGGAAAAGTAATCATGAAACGTTTCGGCTCGGTGATGCTTTGCGTTATTTCAAAACCCCCACCCTCGATGGCAACTCGATTGATCATATAGATGATTATGATGACTCCATCACGTCTCACCATGGTGCCGGTGTATTTAATAAGGCGTTTTATTACCTCTCTACAGCAGAGCTTGCCAATGAACCTTCGCCATGGAATACCAAATATTCTTTTATTCTTTTCGCCAATGCTAACAAGAACTGTTGGACGAGTAACAGCACCTATCTTACAGCCGCAGATTGCGTGATGCGACAAGCCAGCAGTATAAGCGATCGATTAAGACAAGACGGCGTCAGCAAGCAAGACGGAAGCCAATGGCAAACCTCTGAGCTGAAAAACCATGTTCGCAAAGCTTTTTCACAAGTGGGAATTAGGCTAACAGTTAATCAAGGGCTAGAGTCCGAGCTTAACTTTGAACGTAAATTTTTATCTTTTGATTTTAAGAACTTAACCAGAAAAGATGGACAGCACATTTCCGCAGAAAACAGTGAAGGTTGGCAATGGGAATGGAACTTTGGAGATGGTAGCGCAACCAATAGTGCCTTTGAAATCAGCCATAGCTATAACGCCGCAGGAAAGTATGATGTCTCCTTGAAAGCAACCGACCCATCTGGTCAGTCAGATACCTACACACTCCCTATTGACGTGTACGCTGACTATTGCTCGGCACAAGGGGTTAACCATAGTAAATACTACCTTTCTTCAGTCACATTGAATGATTACATAAATGAATCTGCTTCCAGTAATTACAGTGATTACTCAAGCAATGTCATTGATATTAAAGATGGAAAAGCGCTGAACATCACACTCGTGGCAGCCCCTCATCCAGATACAAAGGATAAAACTAAAAACTTTTATGTCTGGTTGGATAGGAATAACGACGGCCTGTTTCATAAAACTGAAGAGCTGGCGCTTTTTGGCAGCAATAAAACACAGTTGAGCGGAGACATTTCACTAAGCGGCGAATTAAACCAAACTTATCGCATTCGTACCATGGTGTCATTTGGAATTGTTAAGTCGGCATGCGGCGATATCTCTTGGGGTGAAATCGAAGACTACACCGTCAAGTTAATTGAAAATAACGATCCAGTAGAGATGAAGATCGCTGCAAATCAAGGTGTCAACCAGATCAACTTTGTTAATAACACTGTTGATGATCGCGTTAAGCGTTGGCAATGGCAGTTTGGAGATGGAGCAACAAGCTCGAAAATGTCGCCATCACATGCCTACACAAAATCAGGAAATTATGCCGTTAGCGTAAAAGCGTACGACAGATTTAACAAAGAAATTGGTAGCTGGAATAAACAAGTCCCGTTTAGTACCACGATTACGCCATTGTTTACTCCTAGTACTTCAGGCAACACTGTGTTTGTAAATACCGACCAAAGTGTGATGCCAGCAGGAAGTACCGTGGAGTGGCAATTTGGAGATGGTGCAACTTCGTCGATGCAAGATACCCAGCACACCTATCAAAATGATGGCGAATATACGATCACACTAACCATACGCCATGAAGATGGCGAGCAAGCGCTCAGTAAAGCAGTAAAAATCGGCCAATCTTCTTTTACTCCAGAAGTCAGTTTTACAGTAACAGAGTTGAGTGATGGTACGTTTATGGTCACATTTAATAACACTACCTCAAAACCAGATAATGCCGCTCGCAATCCAGATGTCACCTTAGTCTGGAACTTTGGCGATGGTACTACGCTGACCCAAAACGGCGACTTTGGCCAAGATACACAACACATATATCAGTCTGCCGGAGCGTTTAGTGCAAGTCTCTCAATCAGTTATGACAAACCTTGGTGGAGAAGAGTGACAGGTACCAAGAATATGTTGATAACGCTTGAGTCTGCGCAGCCTGTTGAATATTGCACAGCCGCCGGTCTGACCGATTATGAACACATTGCAAACGTCACCTTTAACCAAGATGGGCCATTTGATAATAACCAACAAGCTGGTGTGGTAAACCCTAACAACCCCATCAAGCTATATGCAACGCAAAATAATACCTATCGGATTGAAGCAGGTTATGCCGGTAGTGAGGCATTCGCGGAAAATTATCATGTTTGGATAGACCTCAATGGTGACGGCCAGTTTGGCAATGGTGATTGGAGAAATGACAAGTCTGAATTACTCATTATGGACTTTGATCAAACAAACCAAGACTACGGTAAAGGCTATGTTGAGGGAGAATTTAGTATCCCAAGTAATCAACTCTCACAACCTGTCACAACAACACGAATGAGAATTTTGCAGTACTACGGATTTAGCAGAGTAAATAGTATTGACCCTTGCTCTGACTATAGCAGTGCCGCTACCTCGGGGAGCGGAGAAATTGAAGACTACTTAGTAGAAATTTATAAAAATTAAGGAAAATAATATGAAAAAGTTTAACAAAAAGATATTCATTCCGCTCACAGTCGCGCTGGCCGTTAGCAATGCAGTCGCAGCCAATACTATCAACGAGTCGCACTTAGACAGTAGCATTGTGTCAACTCAATCAGGGCCTGCTGCTTTATATGGTCAAGCAGTTACAACACCCGATAAATACGGGATCCGTAAATTAGACATGAGTAACCCGCTTCATTATAAGTTGGCTACATCACGCCTCAATCAAGCTGGGCGAAAAGAAAGTCAGTTCCCACAGCTACATAAAACACTGGAGGTTGCCAAACAGCAACATCTCGTAGCAAAGACAGCGAAGTTGACAGCAACGCCACCACCGGTGAGTGAATCGGAAGTTGATATTATCAAAGAAGCACATTTCTTTATGGATATGAACTTGGCTATTTCAGCAGATACCAATGAGCCTTACATCATTGTCAGAGCAAAAAGCACACGGTTTGGGGGCACAAAAGCGACTTATATTGACCTACTACTTGAAGATGAGCACGGTAACCAATTGGCACCAGCGGGGTCTACATTGAATGTGCTTGACGGTAAAGATACCACAGCTGTTTCGACTATTTCACTTAAGTCTTTAAAGAAGCACTTTCCAAACATCGACACTATCTATGCTAGCTCTTTTGTAGAATTAGAGAATGAAGATGGCACCATCAGCTCGACCATAAAATATACTGAGTACCCATTCTCATGGGAACACGCTGAGACAATATATGGCGTGGTTGCTAAAGACAGTGCAAATAAATCCAATGTAGCAGAAATGGGTATTACGCCCGCTCTTTATGATGGTCGCCCTCAATACAACGCAACGGCACCAATAGATAAAAATAACGACGCAGTAATTAAAGTTTGCTTAAACCGCCAACACTCAGACTGTGATTACATGCCAGATCAAGTTGGCGATCCAAATGAAATCACCGATGTAAATATTCCGTTCAATGGTGAGCTTCGTGTCCCTCATGAAATTTTAGAGATCTACCCTACTGAGGGCGCGTTACCAAATGGTATTGATGAACCTACTAATATCTACCTCCAAGAGGGGGTATACGGTGGGGCAACAAAACAAAGCTACCGAGGTATCGAAAATGCAATCAAGCAATTCTCTGACTATCTAGACGTGGAAGTCGATCCGGTCAATAAAGAATCCATTATTCGCTGGAATATCCCTCGCAACGAAGGACGCTTTGGCAACGCTAAGTTGTTTTCCAATATTGCAACAGCAAACTGGTACATGACATTTGCAGTTAAAGGGAACCCATATTTCAAAACAGGCCGACGTGGGCCGGTGGCTTTCCAAGTTTCATTAACGTCTGAGGCGTCAACGCGTTTTGGTAACTTCTATAGTGAAGTACTACCTATGATGAAATTGGGTTATAGCTGCCTGGCAAAAGGTACGTTAATCACCATGGCAGATGGCTCTCAGCAAGCCATTGAAAATATCGGTAAAGGAGATCTTGTGCTTGGGGCATTGGCTTCCAACGCAAATGTGAAAGAGCCGATGCAAGTGGTCGATGTGTCAGTCGGTATTGAAGCTATCAAAATGTATCGCATTAAAGGTGCAGATGGCTCTGATATTTTAATGACAGAAACACACCCAATCTCTACGTCTAACAAAGGCATAGTGTGGGCAAAAGAGCTTAAAGTGGGCGACCGTATTTTGACTGAAGAGGGTTCTGTACTCGTCACAGACATAGCCAAAGAAAAATATAAAGACAAGATATACAACTTAAAACTTGCGCCAACAGCAGAGTCTGTATTGTCTGAGTCTCGTAACTTTGCCATGTTTGCCAACGGTATGGCGGTTGGTGATTTAGCAACTCAAGATGAGTTTAACTATAAAGATCAGGAAATTCGCATGTCAGAAGAAGAAATCCTGCAACGTCTTCCTGAAAAATGGAAAACAGATTACATCAATAGTTTGAACTAATCACTACCCGGTGACCTTTCTGCTTGAAAGGTCACACTTCTCTGTAAGGAATTCAATATGAAATTTAGTTATTCTCCATTGGCACAGGCCATGGGGGTGGTGGGACTTTTTGCCTGTAGTTTGTCAGCAAACGCAGCCGATACCAAAGAGTTCACTGCCCAAAAAAACAATTCAAACCTAGATTCGGTAACATTGGGCACTGCATATCATAGCGAAAAAGAAGGCTTTTATGCGTTGCAAAGTGTACAAGGAATGGTTGATGAGACCTATGGTAACACTGAAATGGATTTTGTCGTTGGCGTCGACATGAGTTATAGCCAACTCTCTAGTATGTTGGATGGTAACTTAGGTGCAGCGCTAGATGTTCCCGTTATCAAAGTTGGAGTCGGAGCCAGCTACGCCAAGCAAAACGCCGCTGATAACTACACCGGTACTTATACTCTGTTTCTTTCTTTGAAGCCAAAAAAGCGCATGTTGGTTGCCGATCCGCAAATTGGCTTTCGACCAACTCAAGTTGCATTGGACTTAGCAAACGCCAATCCTGGCGACAAATTTAACAATATTGGTAATGAGTTTGTATCAACGATTGAGTATGGCTCTCAAGTGATGATTAACCTCAAATTTCAATATAAAAATGATGAAGATAAGGTGAAATGGGGAGGCCAGCTTGGTGTTGACTGGGCCGGCAAAGTCAGTGTTAGCGGTAAACTACAAAAAGTTGATGAAGACGTAAAACGTAATATTAAAATCACCGTTTCAGCGTTGCAGCTTGGCGGTGACCCTACTGAGCTACTGAAGGTGATCCCAAACCAGCTCATAAATTGTACGATGGAAAATCCTACACCATGTTTTGATGTGTTCAAAAACAGTATTGACTACATCAAAACCAACTATGTCACTCAATTTGACACTTTAGACAAATATAACGTCAGCCGTGTATTCACTGAAAGCTATACCGATTCGGGGCCAAGTTTATCTGCATTGGTACCAGATGATATCTACCCTGCAAAAAGTATCTTAACCAAACTGGCACTTAAAAATATGAGCGATGATTGGGTGCAGGCGATCCTTGATAACCGCCGCGCGGACAACCTCCTGAATTACTATGCAAGTGAGCTCAATAACGCACACCGCACAGCATTAGAAACCATTCGTGATAATGCGTTATTCAATTCGTTCATCCTTGCTGACGCAGTTGATTATTGTAAACGTAATCCAATTGGTAATTACTGTCGCGATAGAGAGCTACAAACCCGTGATCGCGTTCATCAGTATGACCGCAAATGGCTAGAATTATAAGGAATAAGACTATGTTAAAAGTCATGCTTACCAGCACATTTATTGCCTCTGTTGCGGCCATTACTGCGCCGACCGTACAGGCAAATACAACGCTATTTGAATCCCGTGATGTGTTAACTCCCCAGCAGGCGCTTGGGCGTTTCCAGTGGTTAGAGAAATGCTATCCGGGGTTACTGGTGGAGGTCTCTGACAATATATTTGATCCCACAACCCCAATTCCCAACGAAGAAAAAATTGCTAACCTCAAAAAAGTCATGCTGTATAAGAACAGCGCGCTGAGAAATGATGCGAAGTACATTACCTTTGGGGATGAAGACAACGCCAACCCAAAAAATTGGTTTGCTGGCATATCTCCAACAACTTCCTGCTTACAAATTCCTTCAGATTACCGTATCAGCGCTGTAATGGTCACCCCAACAATGCCTAACTATTGTGAGACTCGTTCGCGCGAGCGCGATTATGAACACATCAAATCGGTGAAGTTTTCAAATCTCGATAACACCAGTGGTAATACTTTCTACAGTAATTATGTTGGTGATACGGCAAAAATATATGCGGACAAAAGCTACCAGCTGACACTTACTCCAGGGTTCAGTGATGCTGAAACATACCCTGAAACTTGGCATGTTTTTATTGACTGGAACCAAGATGGTGACTTTAAAGATAGCAAAGAGATGCTATTTGCAGGTGTCTCTGAACAAGCGCTACAAGTTGAAATCACTCCTCCGACAGGAGCGAAGAAAGGAATGACAAAAATGCGCGTAACTATGGACTACTTAGGTGGCAGTAATGACGCATGTAAAGAAGTAGACTCAGGTGAGGTAGAAGATTACCTCCTTTACGTGAAGTAATAGGTGGCAACATGAATTTATACAAAAACACTATCGTGGCACTACTTGCAAGCTCAGCTCCATTTGTTTGGGCTGAAACCAACTTTGTAAATGAAGCCGCATTGATGCAAAAAGCACAAAATGTAAATACGTTTCAAAGTGAAATACCCGGCTTGATGAATGATCACGTGGTATTGGGTACCGCGTTTAACAGCGACCAGAAACGATTTCTAAATGTACAAACTGTTGCTGGTGAAACCGTAGAAACTCTTGGTAATACCCGCGTACAATTCGAACTCGTTAATAACGGCAGCTACGATGAAGTTCTGCGCCAACTAAACGGAAATGTTGATGTTGATGTAGGCTTTCCCGTCATTCGCGTCAAAGCTGGAGGCCACTTAGCTAAAGAAATGTCCTCTACTGAGTTTTCAAATACTTACACCTTTCAGGCATCATTAACACCGAAAAAGCGTGTGCTCATGCCAGCCGATCCTAATATCGGTTATACCCTGACTCCATCAGGAAACACATTAGCCAATGAATATCAAAGCAAGCTAATGAGCATGGCTGGCGATGCGTTTATCAGTGAAATTGAATATGGTGCCCAGCTACTCATTAATATGAAAATTGAATATTTGAGTGAGCAGCATAAGAGCGAAATTGGCGGTTACTTAGGCGTCAGCTACGGTGCTGGAAATATAGGGATAAGCGTTGATGGTAAACTTAACTACATAGATGAAGACCTCAAAAAGAGTGTCCGAATTACCGTCAGGGCGTTACAAAAAGGCGGTGATCCGAAACAACTGTTGAGCATCATTCCAAACAATATTATCACCTGTTCGCTTGATAACTATGAACCTTGTTTTACCTTGTTTGAGCAAGCGGTAAATTATGCAAAAAATGACTTTGGTGATCAGTTTAATGCGTTATCTGATTACAACGTAGTGCGTTACAAAGCGACTCCATACGAGATCAGCTCACAAGATGTTCGTCGTTTAGATTCTGGTAATAAAGATATTCGTTTTGAAACGACCTACCGTACTTTGTGGCTGGAAGATCAATTTAAAAAGTCAGTTAATCATGAACATCGTGCTAGAGGCGTACTTGCACAATACGCCAGTTGGATGAATGATGAGCAAAGACAAAAAGCGCAAGGGGTGCAGACCGCGGCGTATAACAATGCGTGGATCTATGAGCAGTATGCCAGAATTTGTCGTGATAACCCTTATGGTACAGCATGTACAGATGCCTGGAATGATTATCAAAATACCTGTAGTGGCAGCGGTGTTGGCTGTATTCAGAATTACACGCTGGCTGATTTGAATATTCCTTCAGATAATATGACGCAATATTTCAAATGTGAAAATGCGCGAGAAGCAACAGCAAACTTCGGTGTCGAGGAAAATCACGTTTCACTCGGGTTTAGACAGCTTGGTTGGGCACCTTCTTTTGTTGATGCTAACGACCCAGCAGCTGGAGTGATGGTGTGGCTGCCATGTAAAACAGCGCTCCCCACCTATGGAACTGCTTTTGAGAATTAATAGCTAATACTCAATTGTTCACTCGGGCGAAAAGTAGTATTCATTTTATTGAATAATGCTATTTCTCGCCCTTTTCCACAGCAAACCATTTACAGGAATTTATGTATGCACTTAAGATCCATACTAATAGTGTTCTGTGGCCTGTTGARCTCTACAGCAAATGCACACACCTACTACTCATTAAACACAGCAAAAGAAACGCTAGGTCAAGGGTTCGAACAAACGCTTGGCATTCCCTTAGAGCCCTGTTTGGATGGTCAATGGCAATTTCAAGGCGGCAGCATGGGCGACTTGGCTTATCGTGGCGATTTTGACTCTGATACCATGATCAATACCATTACTGGTAGTGTAAAGGCTGGTATCAACTTGGTTATTTTTGGTGGCTCAGCCAAATTTTCCATGCGCAGAAAAGTAACCAAAAATAGAAATTCAGCAGCTTCAGCGGTCGAGTTAACTTATGAAAAAGGCAGCTACAACTTTGAAAATAGAACTACAAAGCCCAACATCTCTGACCTATTGAACACCAGCCCCTCTGAAGTCAGAGGTCGCTGCGGCGATAGTTTTATCCACAATATAAAGCTAGGTTCTCGTATTTATGTCACTGCAAAGCTTCACTTTGCAGATCAAACCAAATACGAATGGTTTCAAACTAAAATCAAAGTAAAATTTTTATTTTTTAGTAAAACATTTACCAAAACAAAAGTGTTCCAAGATGCAACCAAAGATGCTGTATACACTATTCAAGTAAATACCGACGGTGGCATGACACCAGAGCTGGCAAGGCTAACTAAAAATGGCACAATGCACTGCAAAACCGATAATCTAACTCCTTGCATAACATACGCAGACAACTTATTTAGCTATTTGTTAGATGGTGGAGATTATGTAGACGACCTTAAAGATGAACATTTAAACGTTTTAAAATACGAAGTCGAAAGCTATGAGGATTCCGGCCACTATGACCTAGCTTACGCAGGCCAACCAGCAATATCAGAGCGTTATATTGCTCTATCGGCTCGACTAAGGGGTTATCAGGACCTGGTATACGATGAAATTGAACGCTTAACTGCTTTTAGAGCTGTATCTGAGGATCCCAGCGAAATTGCACAGCTCAATACTCGCCTTCAAGCTCGAGAAAACCAGCGTATCAGCTTAGAGCAAGCGGGAGAATACTGTGCAACTTTACCCGGCACAACCTTATGTGAAAATAGAGTTGAATCAGCCATCGCCACTGTAGATTAAATCATTGTGTTTTTAAATTGTGATAATAAAGTACGTGTTGCCAATTCTGGTCATCACGTACTGTTATGATTCAAAAAATCCGCACACTATTCTAGGTGGCATTATTACTACTCACTCCCCTCGAACAGAGATATCTAATGGCAAGATGAATCGCCCCTGCACTTTGGGCTAGTTATACAGTCAGCTGACCTGAGGTAAACTGATGCGCCACACTCCCCTTGCAATATAAGCAACAATAAACGCTTAATTAATTATTAGTTCTTATTTAATCAACATGTAATAGGGTGTAATTGATGTTGGGTTTTTAACAAAATAGACTAGAAAGCCTATTTAATTTGTTACTTTTGCCACTATGATATTGCGCTAAATTCAGCCAATTAACAACTACGCGAATTAAGCATTAACTCCGACAATACCCGGCTGAAAAATAGTAAATATCAACAAGCTCATAAAATAGAATATGCAGTCTTTTTCTGCCTATTGAGCAACCTGGATTGTAATCAAGCAAGACAGAGTGCGAAGTACAGGTCATGTTGAGAGGAAAAGGTGTATACCAAAAATGCAGAGCCCAATATATGCCTGATTAACTTTAATATCAAAGCACACAGGGATATTAATATGTTGGTATCACCACAAGGATTTAGCACTGTGCATATCAGTGATAAGGAATTTAGCAAAAAAAGCTTTACTGTGACACCCGTGGCATTTTTAATTGATGTCGTTGCAAAAACCAAGATCGTCGCCAGTGCTATGTTGGATAAAGTAGTGGCCGGTATTCAAAAAAAATTTGGCTTCCTCGTACCTGTAATAGCTATGGTTAGCGAGTCGTGTGGGCATAAACAGGTGCTATTTGATCGGGGCGCGCTGGACTATGTGAGCTATCCCCTAATTCCCGCAGAGCTACTACATCGGCTTAACTGCCTTAAACACTTACTGACCTTTAAACAGGATGCCGGTCTAAATAGTAAAGATCTGGGAAATAAAAAAGCGCGTCTGGCGAGCGAGGCGGTTGAGATTTTGCGCGCCAGGTTGTCTGAGAATATCACTTTAGCTGAGCTGAGTACGACCCTCTCAACGAACAGAAATACCCTGGCCGAAGCGTTTAAAACACATATGAATACATCGATTTTTAACTGGCTGAGAGAGCAACGAATGCTCAAAGGCGCACAATTATTGGCCGAAACGTCGTTAAGTGTGGTACAGGTTGCAGAGCGCGTGGGGTATACCGATGGCAATAATTTTTCTACTGCGTTTAAAAAACAGTTTAATATGTCGCCTTTGAACTATCGCAAAGCGCGCCAATGCAGTGCCACAGCGCTGTATGGAAAAAATAGCATAAACCGATTGAGCCTTTAATGTGTTGATTGTAAAAACTGTCTACGCGCCTCAAAGCGTGCTGCTGGTACATACGGCCAGTAGTCTTCGTTGCATAAAACCTGCGTAAAGCCGCTCAGATCGTTTTTGACTATGTATTCTTGGATCACTTTGCGGCTAAGCGGTGTATAGTGCCCGCAAAAGTGTAAATCGCCGACCATTGCCTTAATCTTGCTATCCAGTGCGCGCCAGTTTACCTTGCCATAGGCCGCCACGCAGTCGGATTTGGCACAAATACTTCGCACCTCCTCTTCAATAGAACGCCAGACTACCTCAAATAGTTTGTGCTGTACTTGTTTACTCAGCCTAAGCTGAGATAACTGCTCAACCAAGATAAACCGTTTCACGTCTTCGCCAACTAAACCCGCCGCTTTTGCCAGCACACAAGTCGTAGCAAAGTCTAATCCGGCGCGGGATAAATCATAAATGATCTGCTCAGCAGAGCGGTCTTTACAGTCATACCCCCTCACCAGTATCAGCCCAGCGTTATCGCCCGGCGCGCACAAAACGCCTTTTTGGCAACAAGCCTTGCGGGTATGTTCCTGCCACCAGGTAAACTCACTGGGTGAAGTGGTCATATCAACCTCCGGCTGCACTGATGGTGCCGGTGCATCAATTTCTTCCATATCAGGCATAGCGGGCTCTATGTGTGTCTGATCATGTGACCAAGTTTGACCTGAGTTGTCTTTCGAGCGAAACAAGCCCAATGCCTCAATACCCGTGACCACATGACGGTAAACAACCTGTAGTGCGCCACTCAGACGCTTTAACCCTTTTACTAAAAAGTGCATAAGCAAAACCGTGGCTGCGGCGCCTAAACAAGCAAGTAAAGGTTTATCGATATCCAGCATGAACTGGCTCTTTATGCCATGCAAGCGCTCAATCGGCAGATAGGTACATAGCACAAGCCCACTGCTCGTGCCGATACTCAGTTTTACCCAATAACAGGAGGTAAACTCGTCAAGGAAACGCATACTTTTTAGATAGTGCCCAGCAATTGCCCAGCTGGTGGCCGCAGCCCCACAGCTGGCAGCGCACAGATAAAGCATAAAATTAGCTAGCCGTGGCCAGCCATACAGGCTGGACAGCGTTTGGTTTAATGTCGCACTGGTGACATAAGGTGACATTGCCAGCGCGCCGACACTGAGTAAACAAACCAGTAGTACCAGAAGCAACTGGCGCACCAGCGGGATTGCCCCTAAAAACCTTAACCAGCTGTTTTCATGCGCTTGGATCAGTTCAATACAGTCAGGCTTTGCTGGGGCTATCAACTCAGTAAGCTGTTTGTGCGTTTGCTCAAGCTGCGCAGTGTCTTGCTCTGATAACCTCTCACCATTTTGCTGCTTGCATGTCACAGCAGCGAGAAAGGCATTGGTTTCGGGATTAACCGCGATACCCTGCATACTGGCGTAGCGGTGCATCGCGTTGAGTTCATCAATACGTTTGTTTATTAGCATATTAACTTTTAATTTTTGGGTTCAGGGATATGTTTTTGATTAAATTACGTTATGAGTTAGTTTTAGTGAGCTTTTTTGATTTCCCTGGAAAGAGAGGGGTGTAAGCAAAAGCGTGTTTAAACCCTTAGGCCTTTTGATGCCTTTGTCTGCTTACTTTGCGAAAGCTTCAAGCTCTTTTTATTCATTTGCATCTGCCTTTCCTTAACTCAATGTAGAGTATGTTGTGATAGGCAGCTACACAAATTTAGCTACAGTCTCGTATAGCTATAACTGATAAGGCTCTTTGCCCTGCTTTTCTTTAAAGTGTGGTTGTAAGAGTTTTCTTTGTTCTAATGTTACTTCCCTTGTAAAGTTGGAGTTTAGTATTTTATTTTTTAAAAGGCTAGAAGCATCACCATCGTGTACATTCCAGATGGGTAGTTCATAGTCACCGTAATAATTTCCAAGGTCTAATCGCATGCGCAAGTATTGGGGAGTGCATTCATCGGATAGTACTAAATGGTTGCAAAGCTTCTGAAGATCGTACTTGTATTGATTGTTTATCTCCAGGACATCTTCTATAAGGTAATCCCAAACTTTAAGCCCTTTCATGTCTATGCTTGTCGAGCCATAGGTCGACTCTAATAGTTTGTTTTTGATAATTGTGCTGATGTGCTCAGTACTGAGTTTTTTAACAACACTCAGTCCAAATATGTCGAACCTTTCTCCCCAGAAGATCTCAACCCCCATGCTGGGAGACTTAAAATTGGTGAAGTTTAAAGAAAATGCAATACTCTTGAGCTCCCTCAAGCCCGATTCTTTTTCTGGCTTTAGTTCACTAAATCTAAATTGTAGGTTATTAATTAATGCAGGAATTAGGGTATCTATTGAAGCTTTCATAGTTCCGTTAAACTGAACTTCATGTTTGTACTGAAAAGATTTTACTGTTGTAGCTTTACTTCTGCTTATGCGGACTCCGCTTTCAGCACTGTCCATCAAGGGTTTTGTTCTCTTCAAAATATCTATTAGCAATTTGTACATAATATTTTTCTCTTTTAAAATGACCAGCTTTTTTCTACTTAAACATTATTCTATTTTCAATGAACTTTGATTTTACCGATCTGTCATAGTCTGCACTTACTGTCTCTAGTGTTTTTTCGACTACGGCTCTGCCTATAACTATTCATATCTCCCACATCTTGGCGTGTGATTTCTGGATGTAAGAGTTRTTTTACTTGTTCAAATAAGCGGCTTTGATTAACTTTGAGTGCCAGCAAATAATCCGCTTCTTTTTTATAATTTGCTTCACAATCTCATTTTGGCAGCCCATAGCATCAATGGTCACTATACAACCTTTTAGCTCGATCAGCTGAAGCGACTCTGGGATCGCGATGATTTCATTGGACTTCTAGTCAGTCTTGCATTGGCCTAACGGCACGCCGTTAGCTAACGTTATAAATTTACGTAACCAAGATAGTGTATCATGGGCAAAATCTTCGATTTCTTCCCAACCTTGGCAGCCTGCGATTACGGCACTGATAGTTAGAAACAGAATATCGAATAATGGATGTTGTACTTTGCCTTACCGGCGTGGGTCATCAATGGAAGAAAAGTGTTCAAGCAACATATTGGCTGACATAATTCGGCTGCTTAATCTTAAAAGTATTGGAAGATCATAAATTTATGTCAAGATAAAGTTCATAACCTTGCCCTACATTCCTTTTGGTCTCCATCCATTATGAAAAACACGACACAGCATTGATGGGTGATCGACTGCTACGTGCTTACCAAACAAGCCGGTACTCGCCTGAACAAAGTTTAATGCAGAAGGCTGATAAACAATGACATCGTCAGGCGGGGATATTACATTAGACTGCATAAAGGTAGTAAATTTTTCAGATCCACTTGATGCTGGTGCAAATGTGAAAGTATTTTCTCCATACTTTATATTTCCTCCAACACTAGGTAAGTTTCTCGCAGATAATGCACTACTAAAATTGGTGTCACCATGAAATGCTATGTATTGTGCTCCTTTTGATTTAGGTTGATTAGCATGACTTTGGAATGCTTTTATGCAATTATCCATTAGCTCTTTATTCCCTGCTGCTTGCTTGTTTGGCAGATGCACAATGAGTTCTTTTGACACTCTCTGTTCTTTAGAGTTAGATTTAATCAAGTTGTAACTCACAGATATACATTTAGTATTCAACACATTATTCACATCAACCGATTCAACACCTACGGTATAAACCTTTCCCATATCTCTTCTAAGATATGCAGTCATATTCTGCTTGATTTTGCTATTAATATCGCTTACTTTCATATCATATAAATAATTGCACCCACCATGATTTAAATTGAATTCTTCTGGAAATTCACGAGAACCGCTTTCGACAATAACTATGACATGAGGTATATCCTTAAATTCAAAAAAGTCATTTATAAAGCCATTAAAATCACGAGCTTTAGTTATTTTATTTTTATTAATCAATACATCTTTATATTTAGAAAAAATACTATCAAAATTAGAAGGTTTTTTTTCAAGAAAATTAAACATTCTTGAAGTTGCTTCTTTACCTAGCATTAATTCACCATACTTTTTACTGAAGTTTGCGGAGGCTTCAGTCGAGATTACCGCTGTTTTAGTAAGCCAACCATGCTTTTCTTTTATTAAATTCACATCATTTCCTTTGTATATATAGCTCCTTGAATTAAGTGTGATACTTTCCTCAATTATTTTTCCATTTTCTAATCTCCCTGATATACTGTTACTTCTAGGTCTTTTTGTTCCTACTTGCACATTCCCCTCGGAAGCTTTTAACTTTTCTTTAGTTTTTAACTTTTCTTTATTTTTTACATAGCGCTTACTTATCTTCTTTGTTATTTTATTTTCATTGTTAACATCTTTATTTTCATCTTTCTTTTTATTCTCATTTTTCTTTTTATTTACCACTTTATTTTGAAAATTTCTTTTCTTTTTACTACTTCTCAGTCTTCCCAAATATTTATTTTTTGAATCTGGCATTTACCACCCCGAATTAAAAATTTATTAAAAATTTATTAAAATAGATATACTAATTATTAGAAACCTAATTAAAGCTATACTTTTGATTAATACTCACCCCTTAACCTGCACAGGTATTTGCCCCGGGCTGGTAACGCTGATCACCCCAGCCCACATGCACATCAACTTACAGCTGTCGGTTAAGATGGGCTTATTGGCGAGCAAAACCGTTGGCGCACTGGGGATCCAGGGAGCAGGTATCGAAGGCATACAGGGCATGGGGGTGAGTACCCCAAATGCAGCAGCTGTTGCAGCGGCCACCGCCGGATTGGCAGGCGAGTTACACATGCCAAAGGGCAGAATATTTTTAAAGGGAATGTGGTCCATAATATTGGCCATCGGGGTGTTTTGTATGACCTTGTTTTCTGGTGTCACTATCAGGGTTGAAGGTGCCATTCCGCATGAACATTGCAGTACTGCCCCCATTGCTACGGCCTGTGCCATGGTTAGTCTCCGTCTGCTTCTTGTGTCTGAATGGTAATTTTTCCGTCCTGCCACTGCATCAGTTCTGTGTCTTTGTCTTTGGTTCGTTTGATACTGAATACGGGCTTGTCGTCCTGATACTCATGTTTAATCGCAGTCTGATCTTTGTCATTATTGCCCAGCAGCAAATGATTTCCTTGGGTGTTCTGCTCCAAAAAAACCGAAGCGCCCCAGTCCAGTACCCGACAGATTTGTGCTTCAAACAAGCTTATTTCCAGCAGTACTCGGCACCCTTTATACAATGGAAAATAAAAATGAGGGGGCAGAAAATCAGGCCGAAATAATAGCTTAATCTCCTGATCCCAAAGCGGAATATGAACACGGTACTGGTTTTGTTTGGTGCTTTCATCCTGTACATATTGGTAGCTTTTGTCCTCGTCAGCACCTGGCTCAGAGAGGATAGTCCCTTCAACAAAACATGGCTCTGGTAACGGGGCCTCACCATCGCTGCTGTTGTCTTGTTGGTGTTCAAATATCCCCTGATACTCGCACTGATATTGAGTCGCTGGCATATTAAGATCATCCGGCGCGTTTTGCCGGGTGGCGGTGAGCTTAATCCCGGTTTTGACTCCCTGATAGGGTTGTTGATAGGCCAGCGAAATGTTACTCCAGCCTGGGTGCTTGAGCTCTAATCCCACACCCGGGTAAAGCTGATTTACCGGTATCGCACGCAGTGTAAACTGAAGCTTTGCCATTTGAGGTGTACTATGCCTGAGCTGTAACTTTTTCTGCGTATTTTCGGTGTCGGTGAATGGGCTACACATTAGCCGGTCATTTTTAATTCCCTGAACAAGCGAGTTCTGCGACAGAGGAATGATTTTTGCCTGCGCACTATTTGCATTCAGCAGATTTTGCGACTTAATATCCACTTTGGGGTAATGGACTTTAAACCTCGGCTTATCGGCCGGAAGTAAATCCAAGTTATCCGCTGGGCGTACCTTGTCATCGGTTATGGTGTAACTATGCTTTTTATAATCATAGCGCCAGAAAACGCCCTGTTGTTTCAGATAATTCAATACAAACTGGTAGAAGCACAGATCCGTTGCCCCCATCGACAGGCAAATCAGTGGCTGAACTTGCTCTAATATCTGACTGCCAAACTGAATATTGAGCGCATCGGTTGTTTGGGCGCTGATCACCTCTTTCATGGACTTACCCACGTACAGTTCACATGGAAAATGCTGTTGCCACAAAAACTGTGCAGCATCAAAAAAGCGACACTGATATTTGCGATACAGCACCTTGTTGCCCTTTACATCCCTAAAGGTCTGTTCATAGACAGAGCGCTCAGCCACCAGCGCCTTCAGTGTCAGGGTGTCTTTGTCCGGATTGCTCGAATCCTGGGTCACCCCCAATGTCAGGTCAATCAACTGCTCGCTGGTAAAGTCACTGATGAGGGAGTCATTGTCCGACTCGTCCGACAGCCAAAAGTGAACTTCTCCGTTAAAGCCTTGTTTACCTAAATTAAGCTGACAGAACTTAATGTTGCCGCCGGCCACCGTGTGGGTTTGTTGCTTAACTGTGAGTGTCAGCGTAAGCGCTACTTTGTCAGTAAACATGATGATTACTCGTAGAAAGAGTTGAGTTCTAGCGCAATAAAAGCGTCTAGATCCATCTGATACAACTCATTCAGCGCATCAATGCTCGCTTGCTGAGACAGCGCCATCTGCGCTTCCATCAAGGCCTCTCCATGACTGATTTGTGCATGTACAAAAGGACCAAATAACGTCGGAAAATAAAGACGTGGATCAAAGTTTTCAATAATGTGCGCGATGTCTTCTTTAATGATGGCAGCTTTGAGGTAATCTTGTTGCTGTAGCAAGTTTTGAAACACAGTCATTTTTTTGAGCAGCAGTGCCAGAGCATGTGATGTTTCTGGCTGTGCAAATGAGTTGCTCTTAACTGGCAAGTCACTACCGATTTGGGGCTTTGTAGTCGTTTGCTCAATATCCTGCTCGCTCTCATCCTCTGACACAGACGCCGAGTGAGGTGCCTCAACCATGCCTGGTGATACGTCTAACAACGCAATTTTTTCTTGATACATTTTCAGGTACATGACAGCGCTTAGTTCAGTTCCATCTAGATATTGCAGCAGCCCTTGCGTAAAGTCCTCGATTTCTTCCAGATGTGCACTTAGCATGTCCGTATCTAACTCATCAACAAGCTGCTGCAATGTCGAACTACTTTGCGTGAGCTGAAACCCCAGTTTGCGAGTGACTTTTTTAAATAACAGCGCCAGGTTGAGGTCAATTTCCGCAAGTGCAGCTTCCGCTGTAAACGTGTCCGGCAGCAATTGATGACGGTGCTCAGTGAGTAACTCTGCCAACAAGGGAAGCAAAGCGCACATTCCAGCCCGGCAAAGCCAAAGGTCGCTGGCATACAGATACAGGCAGATCACCCTGATATCGCTGCATCCCTGAGAGAATAACGTCAGACAAGTTTGAGTGACCGCAGGTAATGCCCGAATACGCATGTGTTCGTCAATTGGCGCTAACACCGTCTGGTCAAAATCATCAGGATAAGAGTAAGACCCTTGCAACGACTCATAGACCGCAGCGTAGACTTCTCGCTCTCCCATGCCCTCTTCCAGATCGTTTAAGTGGTTTTGATTATGATTGTTCACTCGACCTCCCGTAGCCATGGGTTTGTCCGTAAAACAGCGTTACTTTACCCGCCTGTTGTGCGCTGCCCAGTGCGTGAAAGCCAAGTGGGGTCATAAAGCCCGCATTACCCGTTTTTAATGGTCTCAGCCTGCCTTGGAACCGCACTTCTAGATGCAATGATAGAGGTGCTAGCAAAGGCAGAATGTGCAGCCGGAGCCGCCGTTGTAGCTGCGCTATGTCAAAATGCTTGTCCTGCTCAAATAAGGTCACAACAATCCCTTCTTCTTTGACAAAGTCGGTATCACCCAGCAAGTAATGGTTACCAGTCACGACCTGACCTAACGGGGTTCTGGCAAGCTGCTGTACTTTAATTTTTTGGTTGGGTTGCGTGTGTATGTGGTATTCGGGATAAACGTAGTCAAACACACTCTGGATAGTGCGCACTGACTTGAGGTTTGTCATTGCCAGCGCTTGCGACTGATAATTGTGCCAGTGACCAAATGCACTGTGATCGAACTCAGGGAACAGGCTGTGCACCAGCTGTTGCAATATAATGTGATCAAAGTAGCCAATAAAGTGCCTGAACTCCTCAGCGCGATCCATCAGGGTGTCTCTCAATTGCAAAATATATCCAGGCAGCGGGCTTTGCGGGCTCAGCAACCCCAGATTCAGACTGATCACCACGGCATCTGAAGTAAATTCTATCGTTTCGACAATGCGCTGCTCAGAGATCAGGCTGTCGTGACTGGCAAACCAAATGTTGCTGTAACCCAGATGCCTGAGTAATCGCAATAACGCAAGTAAGTCAAAATGCTGAATATTGTCTTTGATCTGTTGTGCTGTTTTATCCATGAGTCACTTGCCTAAGTACACAAACATCCAGAAAGTCTTCGAGCAGTTGCAGTTGCTCAATCAGCTCAGTCTGCGCAGTGCCGTTTTGGGAAGACTCAAACAGCTCGTTGCTTAGCATCACCAAGCAGGCCTTATGCGCAGGCTCTAGGGGGTAGTCCAGTTTGCTGATATCTTGTTGAAGCTGACCGATAAGCTGTGTTAACAGCGCTGTATCGCACACGGGCGCTGTCATACTCTACGTCCCTCGGGATTTGCTTGTTGTAGGTGTAAACGAATGTGCTGAACCCCAAACCAGTGATTAACCCCCACCTCAAATATCCGGACAAACAGACGAGCGGTTAGCTCACTGGCATCGCCATAGCTGATGAGCATCGTAAAGTGCGCCGGATCTGAGGTTGCTTCAACCCCTCTGAATCCGAGTGTGATAACGTCAAACTCGCGCGCCAGTTGTGTGGTAAAGACATAAAAAAGCTCGGTCAGATGCTTTGTGGTAACCACCTCGTTGCTACTAATAGCTAGCAAATACATGGGTGGTAAGGCACTGTTTTTATGAGCTAAAGCGCAGGCCTGCCGAGCTTCGTTTAATGACCAAGTTACACCGGGAAGTTCCATTTTATTCGGTGTTGCCGTCAGCTTATGCCACAGCCAAGGGCTAAACGCTGGGTTATGTCCGTTGGCATGGATGCTGACGGTGCGCGGCTCGGCAAAAGCATCAGGCAGATTAAGATCCAGATCCCAATGTTGCTGATCATTTTTTGTCAAATTATAGGTGTTGTCTGCCTGACTGAGCAGTGAGGGCAATAAGGGCAACTTCTTATCGCCCAGATGCTGAAAAACCCCATGCACCGAATGTATCTCAACCTCTGGTTCGTCGCCAACAATGGTATATTGCGAGCGAGTGCCATCACACCAGATACTTTTCGCCTGAGTTTGGTATAAATTAATTGCCGGTGTGCAAAACAGTCTGAAACAGTCTTTCGACAGCGCTGGCAGCGTGCGGTGCTGTTTTAAGTGAATGTTCAGATAGAAACTATGCCAGTGCTTAGGTGCTTGCTTGATTGACAGTGCCAGACAAAAGTAAGCATAAGGAAAGTGCAGCAAGTTGCGAACGGTTTCTATAGGGTGCATCCCAAACTGACATTCAGGCTGGCGAAAAACCAGTGTACAGGGGATGCGCTGCGTGTCGTTATCAAAAGTCGCTTCAAGGCGAGTTTCTTCGTCTTGCAACGCAGTGAGCAACGCCAGTGTGGCATTAAAGTCATTGCACACATTCAGATAAAACGGCAGCTCTGCGGGCGCCTCGTGCATCTGGGTGAAAGCGTCAAACCTCAGCCTGAGCGTCTGATCGGTTAATCCCCTCGGCGCACAGTCCAACTGGCTGAGCTGCACAGGCTGCAAAGCAAGCGCATTGCAGGTGCTAAACATGGCGGTTTTAAAGTCTTCATTTTGTATCGCAAACGGGGTTCCCGCCTCAATTTGATAGCGCATCGTCATTTTTGCATCTGGATGCGCCTGAATAATGGTTTTTGCCGGCAGCGCGGTCGCCATGTAGGGGTGGGTCTGTATCAATAACTGCTGCTCATGACGGCGCAGTGAAGACAGCGCAGCCTGCTGAGTATGCGCGGTGCAATAGGCAATGGCCTCTGTCAGCCGTTTGAGCTCTGGGTCGTCCCTGTCCAGCGCTGCGGTAGCAAACGCACTTTGGTACTGAGACCTGAACTGCTCCAGGCCTTGTAGCTGAGAAAGATAAATTTGATGGATATGATGACTATCAGACATGTATTTAACCTTGCTTTATCAGCGCGCCTTTGATGTTAGTGATGCTTTGCCCTTCTAGGGTCGTCATATTGCCCTTCACGTTCACCTGCGCATTAGCTTGCGCCTTGAAGTTGCTGCCAGCCTTAATACTGGTTTCTGATCCGCTTTCAACCGATACGCTGCCACTGGCTTTAAGGGAAAAGTTTGTGCAGCTCATTTCAATCGCATCTTTATGCATCGACAGCACACTCTTTTTACCGTCTACGTTAATGCTCAGTGAGTCTGCGGTTTGCGTTGTTTGCGTGGTCGACGAATCGTTTTTACTGATGAGCGTGATACTGGTATTACTCAGTTGTATCTGATGCTCGTCGCTAGAATCTTTATTTTTAACATGCACCGTGATCCCTTCACCCTCGTCTTTGCTGAGCTCAATGGTGCAGATCAGAGTACTCATATTATCGGCCCGCGTAGTTGCACCCTAAATTGACAAGGCGTGCCGTCAATTTCGCCGCACAGCAAAATGCTCGACTCGCGCGCGTCTAATTCGTAGCGCACGTCTGTCAGGCTAAAGCGGCTTTCCCAACGATTTATCTGGATCCTGATATGCTCACACAGGCTTTGCATCAGTTGCGGTGAAAGACGCTCACCTATTTCACAGGGGATCCCATAATCAAAATCGAAATGGCTAAACCCAGCCGTGGCATTAAGCAGGACTGTAAGGTGATTTTTCACCGCATCGGTAACCGTATGGGCGGCATAAACCGGCTTACTACAAAACTTACCGACGAGCCGCATAGTTTTTGGTTTCCGTTATAAATTCAAATAGGTAGCCCCTGAACTCACTTTGCCCATAAAAGGCGAAACTGTGTGCTTTAACGATGTTATGCCACTCGCCATCTTTATGTACCTCATAGTATTGTGCGCCGCAATCATATAGGCGATTCTTGTTCAGCCGAGCCAGCACTGTATCGCTGGTAACCTGAGTCAGCTTCAGACTTTCAATAGTATCTGGGGTGGCACTGCGAAGTCTGGCTTCTGAACTGACCAAACTCGGTACCGGACATTGTCCCACCTGAGCCTGACTTTCATGATAAATGGCCAGATAAAAACGTGTGTTTTCTTGTGCTGCATCGGCATCAACCGCGCAGGAGTAAATGCCGTTGGTTTCGCGCAAAGCACTATGGCGGTAGCTGTATTCTTTGAGGAAAATCACCTCATCCAGCAAGTCAATGAGTTTATCAAACACCTCTGCCAAGGCATTATGGCGATAGACGATAGCATCCGTGTGGGGCAAGCCATTGCGATAAAGTTTACAGTCGATATAAAACGCTTCGAGCTGACAGAACAGCTCATACGGGTGCACTAACACCTCGCTGTCGGTTTGCGTGATGGTGTTGAGCATTCGCTGCGTTTTATACAAGCTGCTTAGCAAGCTCAGCTGATGTGTTTTGATCACCTCTGCCGAGTGCTGGTCACTGGCATCTCTTTGTTGTTGGCACTCAATGGCTGACAATGCCGCTTGCTGCGAATTTTTAGCTTCGATAGCTTGTAAAATCGGCTCTTCGAGTTCTGTTTTGAAGCAGGTCAGGTACTGTTGTAGTTTCTGAGCCCGCTTAGCAAACAGTGAGGAGTGTGATAGTACCAGCAGTGGCGGTAAGTAACGCTCATCTGGCAACCAGTTTTGTGCGCTATTCTTTGCAAAGTGAACCAGTTTAAACTGATGGATCTGGGTCAGTTTTGCGCGTCTGGAGAGCATTTCAATTTCTGACGTGGCCTCGTCTCTAACGTTTGGCACTGAGATAACCTCCAGCACATAGCCTTTGCGTACCACATCGTCATTTCCGGGCGCGATATTGCACTCAGTATCCTGTTGCAATTCAAGTCGAATATCTTGTGCGGTCAGAGCATTGTGTTCATAGATATTGATGTACAGATCGGCACAAACGGCGCTTTTAGGCAGGATCACTTGCCCTCGGTTAAACAAAAACTCAGCATTGGCGTTAAGCTTGATGAGCTCCCCTGAGGGTAAAATGCAACAAAACTCCGAGATCCCCACTATGTCCTTCGCAGTTTCGGATAGGTCTAGGGCCAGCTGCGCCAACCCATAAAAGGGTTTACCAGTCAGACTGAACCTGATTGAACTATCGGTTAACAGAGCAGTTTCTTGTGCGACAAAATGTTCCGGCAATAGAGTTTGCCCAAGCTGCCAGTGGACCTGAGCCAGTTCTCCCAGCATGTATCTCTCCAGATGTAAAATATTAGAACCAGAATATAAGGGAGCAACCATGCAGAATAAGTCGCCCCTTGATGCAGAGCGGGTTATTCAGCGACGCTGACACCCCATTTCTTGACGAACTTAGCACTGGTATTGACGGCAAAGTGCGCTTCCTGCTCTTCCTCTGTTGGCATAACGCCCAAGAAGAAGCTAAAGTTTTTTGGCGAGACCACATCCTCGGCCTGATCCAGGTCAACACCAAAGTCCAGTTCGCCGCCGTTTTTGGCCACCAAACCATTCAGGTCGGTTTCATTGGTGTGGAAGTTAGGATAGAACTTCTTCTCTTTCGGGTCATAATCGTAAATGACGAAAGAAAATGACACACTGGTATCGCTCATCGAGGTATGTTGCAGCAATACACTGCTTTCCTTGTTGTCTGTAGAAATGCGACAGGCGAACATAATAGGGTCGGCGTGTCCGCCTTCCCAAAAAATATTTGAGATAACACCCACCACTTTGACCTTGTCGCCACTGATGTCTGTGGGTACAGTGACCGCCAAGTCTTTTTTATATTCTTTGTCGCCAATTTTCAGTGAGGTAATGTGACCTACCTGTATTTGCGCATCTTTTTGAAAGTTAAACCCCTGCTCAACGCTGCAAGCCAGATTTGTTGAAGCCATAATAGTCTCCGCAATAATAAGTTAAGTTTTAAAGTTGTGTTTCCAGTCTCAGCTCGGCATCCAGTCCTTCAAACTGCAGATGAGGAGAGACACTAACGGTGCATTTGTACCACCCGATGTCCCCTTCTTGGGCAACGGTTTCAACATTAACGGCTTTAAATGGATAGCTTCGCAGGGTCAGGTCGTCCGGGTTGACCACCGTCGTTACGTAGTTGTTCAGCCAGTTACTGATGGTGTTGGTAATGTATGGCGCATCGGCCGTACCACCTATGTTGTCGCGCATAATACATTTGATGTAGTGAGCGATTTTGGTAATGGACAGTGTGTAAGACAGGTTTGTAACCAGCTGGGAGTTTTCTGTGTCTCTTGGGTCTTTAAAACGCTTGGGCTTTTTGATCGACTGGCAAGAAAAGAAGCACGCGTTAGTGGTGTCTTTTTGGTACACCAGCGGCATAAACCCAGCTTTGGCAAACTCTAGTTCACGATAATCCGGCATCACCAGCTCAACCGGTACTTTGGTCAGAGTCAGACCATTTTGTTTAAAGGTATGACTGGCAAGGTTGGGTATATGGCCACCGTTTTTAGGGCCGCGAACAGTCTGGCACCAGGAGGTCTCTTCATACGAATGCACAATATTTCGGGCAAATAGCATCGCCGCATTGGCCCAAGTATAATGGTGATGGTCGTCGACTTTCTCCGTGTAGTTGAGACCCGGCACCGGGTTATCTTCAATATGATAAGGCGCCCTGATCATGAACCTTGGAACTGTAAAAGCCAAATAGGCGGCTTCATCCGAGTCTCTAAATTCGTTCCACTTAGAGAACTTGCCCTGTAGCATGTGTGATTCTAAGTTTTTAATTTCCGCCAACTGGTTGATGTCGTCCTGCCCAACA
The DNA here is from genome assembly GCF_003934235.1 of Pseudoalteromonas sp. J010. Taxonomy (NCBI): domain Bacteria; kingdom Pseudomonadati; phylum Pseudomonadota; class Gammaproteobacteria; order Alteromonadales; family Pseudoalteromonadaceae; genus Pseudoalteromonas; species Pseudoalteromonas sp. J010. Next base: position 89,204 of record NZ_RDBW01000011.1, read on the forward strand.
AAAAACTTAGGGCCCACCGAAGACACAAAGGTACAGTGTGACGCATTGGCAATTTTACCCATGGTTCTTAACCAATTTATATCGCGCTCGCTGTTTTCAAACTCATAAAGCCCTATCATGGCACTGTAAGGCTGACCACCGTACTGATCGTACTCTTGGGTATAGAGCTTTTTGAACAAGCTGCTGTTGGCGATATCGCGGCGGTTCTCGGCAAAGTCATCTTCCAGCTCTTTTTTAGTGACATCGAGCAGATCAATCTTAATGTCTTTAGAAAAGTCCGTTTGTTCAATGAGGTACTCCAGTGCGCGCCAGTTGGCTTCCAGATGCTGAAAGGCAGGTTCATGAAGTACATTGTCGAGCTCTTTCTGAATTGCGTTGTCTATCGCCGTGGTGTTATTGGTGATGTTTTCTTTTAGCTCAAACAGTAGTTCTGCACCACTTGCGTCAGCAGCTTCGCTCTGCGGTAGGCAGCCCGTGTGGCTCAATGCCGCAATTTGCATCAGTAGACGATCTACCTCTGTTTCTTTGATGCACAGCTCAAACATCGGTTTGTCTTTGTCGCCAAGGAGTGCCGGTGTCCAGGTAGCTAATATGCCGATAGAATCCAGATATTCAGGTAATGCTTTAAGCGCTTCAATGGCTTGTGTGACTTTCTCGGGGTCGCCGCTCTCAACAGCCGCAACCACTTTATTATATGCTGCTTCAAGTACCTTCACTTTCTCCTTATCGCCAACAACTTTGGATAGCTTCTTCAGGCTTTCATCAAGATTATTGTCTGCCATAGCCAAAGAGGGCAAGGCAGCCTTCAGATCGTCGATATTAAATAGTAGCGTATTCCCTGCTCCATCATCAAAATGCGCCTCCACCTTACCGAGCGCAGTGAAACACTGCTGCCAAGCCTCTTTATATTGTTCTAGGTTTTCTTTGCTAGGATCTTTTAGCACACTGGCAAGAGGGCTGACAGCCAGTATCAATGCATCAATGGTCAGTTTCTGCTTCTTTTTGGCTAACAAAACTTGTACAGTCGATGAAGGACTTGCGCTCTCTTCCTTGGTGATGAGGTTGACACTTTGGAGTACGTCATCAATAAAATTGGTTGCGGTTTGATCGCTCATCGTAAATCTCCTTCGCTCTGCTCAGTTTTTGGGAGGTAAATGCCAATAATTTCTTTCAATTCGTCTTGCACCGTTTGTGAGTTACTGGCGGTCAGCAAGTCTTGCAGTGCCTGTCGATAGCGCTTGTTGTTGGTCAGATTTGACATCACTTCATTCAGCAGGCGCTTGATTTCAAGTTTGTTTTTGATCTCCGAGCGGCTGTTTTCGAGGATCCTGTCGGGGCTAAAAGCATCCAGATGGGTAAACTGAAGATCACCGCCTACCACGCTTTTAACCCGCAATAACTTCATCACTGGGTTATATTGCTCAATGGATGTCAGCTTAGTGCCGTTTTCGCTGTGCAGCTTGATATCGGTGATTTCTGTTGCATCAAAAATATGCCGTTTGTCCAGTGATAACCGCTGACCTTGCTCATCGGCCTGACCGATTTGCTTTTTGGCTACAGTGTTTTGTTCATGACCTGAAAAACCAGAAAAGTCGCCGGCGATAAGGATCCGCATCGGCAAAGTAATGTCTTCTGGTACACCGTTAATTTGGGTGCGATAACGCAAGGTTACGCGGGATTTAGGCATATTCTTATCATCTTGAATGGCCATAAAAACTCCTGTTTGTTTTAAATAAAGCGTTTAAGACTTTGTGCGTCTGATATCGAGTAGATAGCGAATTTCACTTAGGGTGTTGTAAATCGCTAAATTGGATTTGGCTGCCAATACATGCTGGCTGGCCTGAAGGTTAGCTATTAGCTTGTCAGGGCTGCTTTCATGTCCCAGATAACGATACACATAGCGGACGGTCGGTGCCGTATCGCTTTGCTCGCAAGCCTCTGCATACGCCTCGGTGAGCAGACTTTGCGTTGCGTGTTTTACATCGTAATAGCAGGTGACTCTGTCTGTGGTGTTTTCGCCGTTGGGTTTGGCACAATACAAGACCTGTAATTGAGGTGGATTATCGGCTAAAAAATGATAAGACACCCACCAACGCTCATTGGCTGTATTATGTGTCAGATAACCAAGAATATCGGTACACGGATAGTTGGAAGTATTTAGCTCATTGAAGTAACTGATTTTATCGCCGTAACTCAGCTTGCCATAACGGGTGATATAAAGCGTATTAGCAGCAAGAAGATAAGCGCAGTAGCCAAACCCATTCAGTGACGCTGCGCCCGTTTGCCTGTCGATAAGCATATGGGTTCTGCCTGGCAGTGGGAGCACACTTAATGTGTCCGTTTCAGCATTTTTATAGCTTAATGCACCAATCCCACCGAGTACTTTATGCCAAAAAACTCCCATTAATTCCGGTTTTGCGTGCAGGCACTTATACTGATAAAAGCGCTGCCAGCGCTGACTTTGGTTATCGTCGTTGAGAACAAAATAACGCCTGCATTGCCGGATATAAAGGGACTGTGCAGTAACTAGATCCCGAAGTGTCGGAGTCAACAACAAAACCGTGTTGGCGCGCCAGTCTAGCAGTTTGCTTAACCACTTAAATTTGCGCAGGGAGCCGTTGCCGCGCAGCATGCTGCTGCTTGGGCTCAGTGCTTTAAAACAACCTCCGGTGAACAGGCTGGTGAGCATCAGCTGATATCGCAGCGCCCCGGGATTCAGCACCGCCAGCGTGTCGGTTTTTTTCAGATTAAGCGTATAAATACTGGATAACATCAGGCTCTCAAAAAACATCCTAGCCGTTAATTGGTAGGGTTTACAGGTGTCTGATGAGTCGGAGTCGAACTCGATACACACAAGCTCATCTGCGCCATATATGGCCGCGTCTTTTTTCACACTATTGAGCAGAAAATCGTCTGAGCATCTAAGTGGCGTTGACACTATGTCAGCGACATGCAGCCTGCACTTTGCTGGCTCGACAGACTCACTGAGCCACAGTAGCTCTGCTTGGGTATTAGCAATGATGTGATGCGGTGTGATTGACGCTATTTTTTGCCCGAGCAAAAATCGCTCAAAACGATTATCTCGGGGCATATCTGCTACACAAAACACGCATCCCAGATGCATCGCACTGAGTATATGAACCAGTAAACTCAGATCGGGCAAGTTCACCAGCATCAAAGTATCACCGCTGGTCACGCCGTTTTCTTGCAAGTCAAGTGTGGTAATCGCAATCGCCCTTGCCAGCGCTGAGTAACTGACATCGTCAGAGCGGGATTCAGTTAGCTGTAGTGCCGTTTTCCCACCGTTTTGCAATGGTTGTATGATCAGATCCTGGATAAAGTTGAACCCCAGAGTCGGGCTGCTTTGCTTTTGCCTGACACGTTTATCCCGATAAAGTTGCTGGATCACCAGCTCGGGCGACTGAGCACTTGCTTCAACCTGCTCGATATCCAGCAAACTTTCGCCCTTAAGTTTCACAAACACGACATACCCTATTCAATTGCAATACTACTTTTACCAGAGCAGCGCTTTTTTGGCGGTTCAGGTTGCGCCTGTGGATCCAGGTCCAGTAACTCAACCGGGATAGTGATGACCAAAGATTGTGACAAACCTTGCAGCGCAAGCGCGACTTTGTTACCTGTTGCATCAGCCAGCAGCGCCCCGCGATAGCCCTTTAAACTGCCCTCGCGAATAACCACTTGCACGCCTTTTTTAAGGCGTCTGTCTTCATATACCAGTGCTTCCGGGAACGCTTGCAAAACAGCCTCAATCTGCTCAATATCCTGATCTGTAATGCTTGGAAAGACCTTACCATGACCATTATTTCTGCCGTCATAAGAAACGAAAAAGCCAAATTCAGACAGTCGCTCGACTAGGCGCATTTCCTCGGGGAGAAGCTTGGCAAACAGGTAAGACTTAAACGCAGGCTCTTCGACTGTCTTGACCCTGTCGGACCATTGCTTTGTTAATCTTCGCAGTGGCAAATAGCTCGTTAAGCCCAATGCTTCAAGCTTTGTGTTGAGCCTTTTTTCACAGTTTGGCTGAGTGTAAATCTGAAACCATTTTTTTTTGTCATCAAACATCTGGCAAGCTCCGCCACGTCAGTCACAGTGTGCTGAAGTAGTTATTGATTATGTCTGGTTGTGTCGGCTCTAACTTTGCGCACAGGCATAAAGAGCGATTAGCAGTAGTGTAATGTGCTTGGGAAATAGGAAGCTTTGCCGGATACATGTATTTCTTTGTGTAATGCACAAAGCAGAGAATTCCACAATAACCAGCTTTATTTTGACTGTTCCAACACTTTTGAACACCTCATTAAATTAGTTAACTAACTCATAGAGATAAAAAAATGAACCCCCAAAGAAACTTATTCAGCCGAATTTAAAGTAGCACCCTGAAGCTGGCGACCAGAATCGGAATTGCGCAGGCTGCGCGAAAAGAACGCCAGTTAGCTGAACAAACAGAGCAGCTAAAAATCCTCAAAAAGTTGGCCACCTATTTTCGCGAAAAACCAAAAGTAGCTCTATTTAAATTTATGCAAGACAACCGCGGTTCATTCTTAATACGCTGGATGACTTATTCAGTTATTTACTAAATGGCAGTAGCTATGTAAACGACCTCAGAGATGAATATTTATACCAATGTGCTTAATTAAGTGGTCTGTTTTGAGGCGAGAAAATCTTGTCGATAACTCCGCTACCGCGTCCTGCTATCGCTAAGGTACCTATATCCACATAGGCAAGGCAAAAATTTTGCTATTTAGTTGTTCTAAATGAAAAATTTTTAACGCTGTTAGCGTCAGATTTACTCCTTCAAATTGAGCAAGCATTAAGTCAAATTGGTATTAAACGTTTAAAAATAGCAAGTCGAAAGCCATGAGGATTCCGGCCACTATGACCCGGCTAACACTGGCCAAATAAGCCTCACTTCCTCTTGGTGGCCCTCATTAAATTGTGCACTTATTGGAAACATTTACCCTAATCAAGTACACTACGCCGGATAACCAATTCAACAATAACACTAAGTAAGATATCAAGATGATAAAAAGCTCTATATACAAAGGGATCTTCACTTCTCTCCTAGCATCTACTCTCGCAGCCTGTGGTGGAGGCAGTAGCGATAATAATACGGATAGCGCTCTGCCTACGCCAACAAACAACCCCCCCGTTATTGCAAGTCTAGCCCCGGTCACCGCTATGGAACGAGACAATATCACCGTTGTAGCGAGTGCAAATGACGAAGATGGCAGTATCGCAACATTTCTATGGGAACAAACAGCAGGTACAACTGTTGAGCTAGCAAAAAACAATAGTGAAACGTTAGAATTTAGAGCTCCTGATATTGATGAAACAACTACGCTCACGTTTAAGCTAACGGCTACCGACGATAAAGGAAGCACAAGCTCACAAGAATTAACGGTCAACCTAAGTGCGTACGCTCCACTTTCAAGCTTGACGATTTCAGACGCAGCGCTAGCGCAATGTTTATCAGATACACATCAAGACGTGGGTATTTCTGTTGTTGATTGTACAGACTACCCAATTGCAACATTAGCAGGGCTCTCTGGTATTAGTGGTTTATCTACGGTATCTATTAAAAACGCTGAGCTGAATAATCTTGAAGAGTTAGCTGAAATTTCTACGCTCACCACGTTAAAGCTCGATAACGCGTTTGCCGCGCCCCAGCACAGCTCAAATAATGATGCACATTTAGAACAAATTAGTAAGCTCAATACACTTGAGTCATTGTCTATTGTTGAAGCCCAAGGAAGTGATAATTATAGTAAACGCCTAGATTTTTCTTTGTTAGATTTATCAGGCTTTGCACAGCTTCATACGCTTGAAATAGACAACGACAGTAACCAATATGAAACGATACAGCTTAGTCAACTTCCAAGTGATAAGCTCACTCGTTTAGCTTTAAATACTCTAAACATTGATGATAAAAATACTCTAAAACGCTTTAGTAACTTGCAAAGTTTATCTTTGACATATATGTACGATCTGAGCTCGCTGTCATTTTTAAACTCTATACCTAACCTCACAGCATTAACACTTAATAATATCGAAGCCGCTGACTCAACGGCAATAGAAGCTAAAACAAATCTGACAACTCTTGAACTCAACAGGACGCAGATTGAAGATTTCTCATTCTTAGAAAAGTTTAGTGAGTTGGAAAAACTAGATCTTCGTACTTATTCCGACAATGTTAAGTTTGATATCGCGGACATCAGTGGTAATGCGAAGCTGACATCTCTGTCATTAGACAATTTAACCGTTGATAATGCCGGCAAGCTTTCAACTTTTACGGAACTACAATCCTTATCTTTGGAGAGCCTGAACCTTTCTTCTCTTCGGTTTTTGCAAATGATGCCAAAGCTAACATCATTGAAGCTCAATCAGTTACACAGCGTTAATGACCTAGGCTGGCTAAGTTTCACAACAAACCTAACCGAATTGTACATTCGTGGATTGGATAGTGACACAGATTTTAGTGCATTGTCTGAGCTTGAAAATATTCGCAACCTCACCGTCTACAACGATTACTCAAGCTTTGCACTAGATATGTTAAGTAAAATGCAAGCATTAGAAACACTTAACCTAGAAGTTAGTTTATTTGAGGCTTCAAATGAGGCAACGTTACCGAACTTAAAGACATTAAGCGTAAAAAGTAACCGATATTCAAACATGGTCAACTTGGCTAACTTTCCTGCGCTCGAATCAGCTGAGTTATTAAAAGAATACCATTATAGTAATAAAACCAAAATTACAACTCTTGACGCTTTAGGTGTAAATACGAGCCTGAAATCGTTAAAGGTAGGCGGCTTTACAGAACTAGAAGATATCACCCAGGTATCTCAATTTGAAAACTTAGAAACTCTCTTTATTGACTATGCTCAAGCGGCTGATATCTCAGAGATAGCATCATTAACTAAACTTAAGTCATTAAAACTGAAAAACTTTTCAACGTTTTTTAGAGCTGACATGCTTGCCAGTTTACACACTCTTGAAAGACTTGAAATAAAAAGTAGTGCCATTTATTGTGATGATCAGGAGCTACTAAAGTCTCTTGGTGGTGTAACAACAAGTATGTATAACTCTAACTGTATTATGAAGCCGGTCGATTTGAGCTTAATTACCGATGAAGCATTTAAGCAATGTATTGAAAAGCGCGGATACCAAGATGCTATACGTAATACTTCACTCTCTTGTGATGGCTCAGCAATTGAATCATTAAATGGAATTACACAGTTTGAAGCTATTAATAGTTTAACACTAAGTGGCTCCGTAAACAGTGCCTTGTTGCGGGATCCTAGCTTAGCTCAGCTACACACCTTAAAAAGTCTAGATATCTACAGACTCACGGGTGAACTAACGGCTAAGGCTACACTTCCTCAATCATTGACCTCCTTTGAGTTAAATACAAATCGCCAAACCGTATATGACTTCGCGCTTTTTGGCTTGCCTACTACCTTAATTTATTTAGACTTGGATAGCACCAAGCTGACAAACTATGGCTCACTTAAAGATTATGCCGAACTTACCCGCTTAGAGTTGAACTATACCAACGTTTCAGATCTGTCGCCGCTATTCAAGTTGACCAATCTGAATTATTTAAGTCTATATGGAAACCCAAATATCGACTGTGCTCAAGTAAGCACACTAAAAGAGTCGTTACCCAATATTTGGAATATCTCAAGTAGCTGTAATTAACTGCTAAGACGTTAGGTAATTCAAGTAAACACAGTCTCATTGCGAGGCTGTGTTTCGTATCCACCATCGCATTCTGCAGTGTTATTATCTCAATCCCAAATTAAATACCAATTGAATTAACTCTCTGATCAATTTGAAGGGTTAAATGCCCTCTTAGCTTCGTTAAAAATTGCTCATTTGGAACAACTAAACAGCAAAATTTTTACCTTGCCTATATGGATATAAGTAACTTGGCGATAGCAGGACGCGAGAGCGGTGCTACTTAAGCTATTGCCCTGCCTCAAAATAGCGCATTTACTTAATACAACTGGTATAAAATCCGCTATACTGGCGCAAAAATTTTTTAAGCAATTTTATGGCGCTCAAATCTACAATTATCAAAGCCCAACTATCTCTCAGTGATATGGACAGGCATGTTTACCAAGATGTTAATTTAACACTGGCTCAACACCCCTCTGAAAATGAGCAACGTTTAATGATCAGGCTACTTGCTTATGCACTAAATGCCTGTGAAGGACTTGAGTTTACAAAGGGCTTATGCGCTGATGATGAACCTGAGCTATGGGTTAAGAATTACAGCGAAGAGATTGAGCTTTGGATTGAACTAGGACTGCCTGATGAAAAACGCCTTAAAAAAGCGTGCAATAAATCAAAGCGAGTGATCCTTTATACTTATGGTGAGAACAATCAAGCTATTTGGTGGCAAAAACATCAGCCTAAGTTATACGACTTCAACAATCTGAGTATTTTCAGCTTGGATTATAGTGCGACTCAGGCTTTAGCCCAGTTAGCAGATCGCAGCATTAAGCTTACTATTACCATTCAAGATGGCGAGGTATGGGTCAGCTCTGATAGCGCTAATATTGAAATCAAACCACGGCAGCTGATGTAACATTCTGCTCTGTGTTAGATGATGTAAATCATTGAAAATTTGATCTCACTGGCAGCAATACCTGCCAGTGATTTGTTAGAGGGACTTTACATTAAAGCTTACGCCATACAGAAGTAGTGTCTGGTTGCTCACCACGGGTCCACCAGCGCGCTTGATATTCAGCACCTTGATAACTCACTCTGTCGCCGCCGGTATATGCTTTATTGGCATTCCATGTGTTACTCGCATCAGACTTGTCGACCAGTTCCCACGCATCACTTTGATCAGGCTTTTGGCCTCTCACCCACCATTTAGCACGATAGCTTTTGCCCTGATACACCGCGGTATCGCCAGCGGTATAAACTTGATCGGCACGCCACGTATCACCATTTGGTGGTGCGGTTTGGTTGGTGACTGTAATGGTGAAGCTCACAGCTTTTTCAAATGTGCCATCAGAGACGATTACTTGCCCTTGATAGTCGGTATTTTGCTGAACCTCTGGTGCAATCAACGTGATAGTTGCACCGCTACCGCTATAGCTCAGTGGCGCTGGGATCTGCCATGAAAAGGTGAGCGGATCTTTATCATCATCAAATGCGTGAACATGAATTGATGTACTAGCGTTTTCTTTTAGCATGATATCCGCGGGGGTGTGCACCACAGGAGCACGGTTTTGTGGCTTAGCCAAAATTGAAAGATTAAAAGTATGCTGGGGATCACTAACAAACAGCTGGTTAGCAGCAAGTTGTGCAGTATCAAAAGTGATACTGCCGTCACTTTGTTGAACGCCAATTTGCAACGTATTTGCATGATTATTATTAAGTGTACTGGCAAATTGCGCAGCCCAGTGGGTGATATTGCTTTGTGTTATGAGCAGTTTTTCTTGCACCAACTCTTGACCATCACCATCAAATACACGTAACCACACCGTATCACCTACATTGGCTTGTTGACCGGGTTTGATGAAGAAGCCCGCAGATGTCCAACTCACCGGCTCAGTTGGCGTGGTATCGCGTACTATAGTGACGTCGCTACAATTGTAAAAGCCTTCACCAACAACGTCATCTCGCTGCCACCGCGTATATAAGATAGCATCCCCGTTAAATTTACTCGGTACCGCCACCTGCATTTCATAATAGCGCTTACCATCTGGCGCAACGAAGAAGTCAACATTGCCATATTCTTGCACCAGCTCTAAATCTTGCCACGCAAGGGGCGTTGACTGAATATCAGCCTCCGGTTTGGTAAGATAGAACTGCCAAAAGCTGGGGTTGTGAGGCGTTGTTGCACGAAATCTAACTTTAATTTGGTTTTGAGCATCTGGTGTTATCGCGGTTCTTTGCCACTCACTCGATGCGATATTCATGCCCGCTTTGCTTCTGTCGCCCCCTGCACAAAGTTGTCCGTCAGGGATTGCAGCCTGCACCGCGTGCAAATTAAAGTAATCAGGTACATTCGCTGCAAACTCGTGCTTTTGAACAAACTGCACGTGCTCAGACGCAAGGTAAGCCGCCCTACATGCTGCGTTTGGGATATTGCTTCCATCTTTTGGCCACCAAAACCCGCCTTGCTCTTCACAAATCGCTTGTCTTGCCTTTGGGCTATCCATATAGCCATGTGCGAATGCGTTCGATGCTGCCATACCAAGCGCTATGGCAATACTGACTGTTAACATTGAGTTTTTCATTTTCTTCTACTCGGATTAGAGAAATAACTACAGCTACTTCGATTTAGATTAGAACGGGCGAGGATCTATTGTTGCTTATCTCACGAAATTCAGCCTTGCTCTGCGTACTAAGGTTTTATTGGTTGATAAACACGACTTACCTAGGCCACTTCACTGTTTTTCGACAATAAAAACAACGCTGTCATTTTTTAAAAACTGATAAGCTTTTGCTCGTCCATGGCGTGCTCTCGCCCTTATCCTTTTGTAACAAAAAAGTATCCAGGTTAATTTTATTTAAGTAACCAACTTGGATTTGGGCATTTTACTCAAGCAAAAATCAATAACAATAGATGAGATTATTAATTACATTCAATACTTTATGATTAAATCAAAAAAACACCATCACGATCTAAATTTTACCTAAACACCTGTTTACCTTGACTATTACAATAATAAAAACAATTGAAATACTTTATTTTCTAATAATTAACAATTAGAAGGCGCCATTCTTTGTAAATTTTTATATACATTAGATGCTAGATTACATTCAATTAAACACTTTATCCCTATAAATACAATTAAAAATAACCCTTTTTACTTATCTAATTTTCCTACTATAACTCTATGATTTGGCTATACTTAAACTCTATTGCTTACTTGGGAATAATTTTGCGAACGCTATTTACCTTACTGGTGCTCATTTTGGTGTTTATCTCAGGGTTTATTATGGGTGTGTACACTTTGCCGATAATGACGCAACCWCCGGCGGCAAGCCACGCGGAAATACTTGAGATAAGTAAAGCTGCATCATACAAAGGTCAATTCAAGAAAAAGCTTAAAGATTCAGACGCATTGCACTACGCCGTCGGGGAGATTTATTTTACGGATAACCACATTGCATTCGTGGGTAAGATAGCTCCAGGTCCTGATTATCGCCTTTACCTCGCCAAGACATTTATTGAGACGGAAGCCGACTTTAAAGCGCAAAAACATACCATGATAGAAATAGCCAACATAAATCAATTTTCACAGTTTGTGCAGCCCAAGTATCGCCAAGTTGATCTGACTCAGTTTCAGAGTGCTATTATTTGGTGTGAACATTTTGAGCAGTTTATCTCCGCAGCACCATTACAACCCACAGGTAGTAAATAGACTTGAATTGATGGTGTGACAGGCAAAAAAACGAGTCAACGCTAGCTCAGTTATTCTGTCTCTCGCTCCAAAATAACAACCATGGAATCAGATTCACCAAAGCCTGAAGCAGGAATAACAACCTGTTTTAGTTGCCAGCCATTTTGCCCTTCAGCATTTAATAGCGACTGCACAGCCCATTGTACTTTGGGTAGGAGCTGCTTTACGCAGCGATCTTGTATTCCTTAACCAACCGACCATCCACTCTGCTAAGCAAGTAACTTCTCGCCAGATACCCCCAAAACAGCCCATTGCACTTTGAGGTGGGAGCTGCTTTACGCAGCGATCTTGTATTCCTTAACCAACCGATCATCCACTCTGCTAAGCAAGTAACTTCTCGCCAGATAAACCATCTCCCAAACAATCCATTGCACTTTGGGTAGGAGCTGCTTTACGCAGCGATCTTGTATTCCTTAACCAACCGACCATCTACTCTACTAAGCGAGTAACTTCTCGCCCGTTAAACCACCTCCCACAAAGCCCACTACAATTTGGTCTCGCTGGGTAAATAACCTCTCCCACAGCCCACTACACTTTGAGTAGGAGCTGCTTTACGCAGCGATCTTATGTTTTTTGTCGCTCGTAAGCTCCGTTTATTTAACGGCCTAAGAGGGAAAATATTACCAGCCTAATCAACAGGATAAATTGATCTAAAAACCACTATCGTAAAGACCAAAATAGAATACAAAGCAGCATCGAGCCTTCTGACTATAAGCCAAAAAAAGCCACACTGCTGGAGTGTGGCTTGGGAGCATTGCATGGGTGTATAGTTGCAATGATTCTTTGTGATAATGCAAATACTTAAGCAGCTTGCTCGTCGTCTTGTCCTAACCGAATTAGATAATCAAAAGCGCCTAAACTTGCTGTCGCTCCCCCACCCATCGCAATAATAATTTGCTTAAACGGTGTGGTGGTTGCATCGCCTGCCGCGTAAACGCCCGCTAAACTTGTCGCCCCTTTGCTGTCAATTTCAATTTCACCAAAGCGACTAAGTTCGACTTCACTCGATTTTAACCATTCAGTATTTGGCACCAGCCCAATTTGTACAAAGATGCCAGCGAGTGCTAACGAATGAGTGTCACCGCTTACCCTGTCTATATAGTTAAGACCGGTTACTTTGTTACCATCTCCAACGACTTCAGTGGTTTGTGCGTTTTTGATAATGGTAACGTTGGTAAGGCTTTTTGCCTTTTTGATCAGCACTTCGTCAGCTCTAAGTGTATCGGCAAACTCTAATACCGTGACATGCTCAACAATATTTGCCAAGTCGATGGCAGCTTCTATACCCGAATTACCGCCACCAATTACCGCTACAGGTTTCCCCTTAAATAACGGACCATCACAATGTGGGCAATATGCTACACCTCGACCCTTATACTCGGTTTCGCCTGGTACATTCATGCTTCTCCATCGCGCACCGGTTGCCAATACTAGAGATTTGGCTCTTAATACCGCACCACTTTCAAGTGTGATATCAATAGTTTCACCTTTGTTAATTGCCGCTGCACGCTGATTCTTCATCACATCAACGCCATACTGATTAACATGCTCTTCCAACTGTGCAACCAATTTAGGGCCTTCAGTTTTTTGCACTGAGATAAAGTTCTCAATCCCCAGAGTATCCGCAACTTGACCACCAAAGCGCTCAGCCACAACACCGGTATTTAGTCCTTTACGAGCGGCATAGATAGCAGCAGATGCACCAGCTGGGCCGCCACCAACAACGAGCACATCAAACACCTCTTTGTTGTTAAGTACAGCTGCTTGTTTTTCGCCAGCTTTGCTATCAAGTTTTAGTAAAATATCGCTTAGGCTTACTGCGCCTTGACTGAATTGCTCACCATTTAAGTATACGGTTGGCACGGCCATGATGTTGCGTGATTCGACTTCCTCTTGGAACAAAGCACCATCAATCATCGTAGTCGTAATATTTGGATTAACAGCCGCCATGAGATTCAATGCCTGCACGACTTGTGGACAAGTTTGGCAGCTCAGTGAAATGTACACCTCAAAGTTCAATGGGTTATCAATACCCTTGATCAGTTCGAGATCGTCTGCCGATGCTTTAGTGGCATGCCCGCCTGAGTGCAATAATGCAAGAACCAAGCTAGTAAATTCATGCCCCATAGGTACGCCCGCAAACGTAATTTCACTCTTTGTGTCTATACCGCGAACTGACATTTGTGGTATGCGCTTGCCTTCACTCGATTCAGATAGTGAAATTTTATCGCTCAAAGACGCTAAATCTTGCGCTAACTCTTTTAGCTCTTGCGATTTTTTACTGTCATCAAGACTAATGACGAGTTCAATCGGACGTTGTAGAGAGCTAAAGTGGCTTTGTAGTTGAGTTTTAATTTGGTTGTCTAACATAAATGGTAACCCTCTGCAGAAACTACAGTAAAAATTCGCAAAAACAATGAACTCAGTTCATCTGGATGGTTGACTTGGGAGTGCATACTGCACTCCCTTTGACAATTTAGATTTTGCCAACTAGGTCTAGTGAAGGTGCTAATGTTTCTTCACCTGGCTGCCAAGACGCTGGACATACTTCACCATCGTGAGATGCGATGTATTGAGCAGCTTGTACTTTACGTACTAGCTCTTTAGCGCTGCGACCGATACCTAGGTCATGCGTTTCAATAACTTTGATTTCACCCTCAGGGTTGATTACAAAAGTACCACGAAGCGCTAACCCTTCCTCTTCGATCATTACACCGAAGTTACGAGTAATACGGCCTGTTGGGTCGCCAATCATAGGAAACTGGATTTTCTTAATCGTTTCTGACGCGTCGTGCCACGCTTTGTGTGTGAAGTGTGTGTCTGTTGATACTGAATACACTTCAACACCCATTTCTTGAAGCTGTGCGTAATAATCAGCTAAATCACCAAGCTCTGTCGGACATACAAAAGTAAAATCGGCTGGGTAGAAGAATACGATTGACCATTTACCTAATAGGTCTTGCTCAGAAACTTCTACGAAGTCGCCACCATGGTATGCTGTTGCGTTAAAAGGTTTAATTTTTGTGTTGATTAATGAAGTGCTCATCGCTTTCCTCACTGTTGTTTAGTTTGAATTAATGTTGGCGATTGCTATTCGCCTTGGCTTGAGTACAAAGGTAAGGGGAAGTGATATTTAAATAAAATGGATTGTTTGAATCACTGTAATCGAAAAAACTGATAATAGCTTTTTGAGTGATCAACTAATTTAGCATAAGAGTATAAAAGTACTGTAAATACGGTATGATCCAATCATCAGATATAACAGAGCGTTACTATGCACCCCTATTTTAATCATATCCAACTTGGCTACCTTGGTTTTGTTCCCTTTCTTGCCTGTATTGCATGGACCTTAATGACCGGCGCATCAGCTAACACAGTACAAGCGTTTCAATTTTATAGTTTTGGTATTTTAGCCTTTATGGCTGGCAGTTTATGGCGTGCAGGTCAACAAACGCAAAGCCAAGCGATACTGGCTGTTGTTGTTGTGATCCCCTATCCACTACTGAGTTTTCTAACGCTCGAGTGGTCACTAGTATACTTATCCGTGGCGTACTGGCTGGTCTATCTGATTGAACGTTTATCCCCAATGTGGAAAGAATACCATAAGGATTACCAGAAAATGCGCACCGTGCTAAGCGCAATGGTTTTCGTCGGGCACCTCTTTATGATTTCTCAAGCCCTTGAACTCAGCGCTTAGGAAACTTGCGTCCCATGACCCATTAACTATAACTAACTGTAGGCGAACCATAGCGAGCTACATTACTTTGATAAAAACGGCAGTTCCATTGCTACTGATCTGGATAGTGAATATCGCGTTAGCGGTGTTTATGTACACCAATGGTCACACAGATTACGAGAGTTTCGAGGAGCTTTTTTGGTTTGCTGTTTCGTTCACGTTATTTTTTATCATTACCAAAGAAGTCGTCAATAAACTATTACGTGTAGCATTACTTGTCTATTCCATTGGCTTACTGCTGGATATTTTTGACAGCTTTATCGGCAACACTAATCTGCCTATTTTAGGGTTGGATACATCTTTGAAAAATCTAGGTTTTTTATTAATAAGTGTCGGCTTTTATCGCATGATCAAAGAAAAGCGTAAAGACGTTTACAAGCTAAAAGCAGAAGTGGAAAGAAGAAGGCAGCTCGAACAGCAGATGCGTTACGAAGCAAATCACGACTCGATGACCGGAGTGGGCAGTCGCAAGGCTTGCTTCGAAGGGCTACAAGCACATAAGTTTGCGGGTCTATGGTTACTCTATCTCGATGTCGATAACTTTAAACAAGTAAATGACACGTATGGACATCACGTTGGAGACAAGGTACTCATTAGCTTCACACAAAATATGCAGCAATATTTTGGTTTGTCGCATTGCTTTCGGATAGGAGGGGATGAATTCATTGCTTATGTGGATTGTGAGCAACCTAACCTAGATGAAATCAGAAGTGCATTACTAAACGGGCTGCTTGAATATAATATCAATGTCAGTATAGGGCAGGTTATGGTCGACCCTGCAAAGCAAGCTGATTTACTTATCCATGAAGCAGATAAACAAATGTACGGTGATAAGAAAGGTAAATCTCTTCGTTCCAGCTCTAGAGGCTAAAAAACCCAGAAGCGGTAAATTTGTAAACAAAAACTGACTTTTTTGCAGTAAGAATCATCAGTTGACTTGCAGCCCTCACTAAATTTGTAGCACTAACACACAATAATTGCTAAGCTATCGTTAATATTAAGTTATAAGGGAATGTGCAGTGTTTGCAAAGCTATTTACAAACAACGAGACCCAGCAAGCGCTCGAAAAAGCGCAACAAGAACTGCTCCAACTGAAACAACAAAATGAACAGTTAAGTGCCGAAAATGAATCACTCAAAGCAGAGATGGTCAGCGCTCAGGTGTCTCTGAATGACAACACAGATAATCAATTACTTCAATGTGCGCTGACTGGACTTGGTCAAGTGCAGGGGATCCGCGAAACAGTACTCGCAAGCTTTATGGGGATCGAAGAAGAAAGCCATTCTATTGAGAAAGTAAACGCCGCCTTTTCTAAGTCGGAAACGGCACTACGAAAAATACTCGTAGGCATGGATCAGCTTGGAACAAATATGGACAAAATGACGGCCAACATCTCCGGCTTGTCGCAAATGGCTGATAGTATAAATACGTTTGTAACCACGATTTCTAAGATTTCAGATCAAACTAACTTACTGGCACTTAACGCCGCCATAGAGGCGGCGAGAGCTGGCGAAGCTGGAAGAGGGTTTTCTGTTGTAGCTGATGAAGTAAGAGCACTTGCCACCAACACGAATGAATCAGCTAATGAAGTTTCAGATCTCGTGAAGAAAATCATCGACACGACGCACACAACCGTGAATGCTGTAGAGGAAATTCAAGCCTCCAATATTACCCTGTCCGACAGTATTGGACATTTAAATGATGAATATGAAGGGATTGTTGCATGCTGTGATTCAATGAAAGACACAATTTTAGTGTCTACAACACAGACATTTATCCAAACAGTGAAGCTTGACCATGTGGTGTGGAAGGGGGATGTTTACAACGTGATTATCGGTAATAGTCACAAGGGAGTAAATGATTTTGCCGACCATACAATGTGCCGACTAGGAAAGTGGTGGAGCGGCGAAGGCGCTGACAAATTTGGATCTCACAATGCCTTTAAACGTTTAGATGCGCCACATAAAGAGGTACACCGTGCAGGCGTGGAAGCAATTAGAAAATTCCAATCCGGTGAYCCTCAAGGTGCAGTTAAGCAGCTTAATCAAATGGAACGAGCAAGTGTCGAAGTAATGGACTTACTTGATCAGCTAGGGCATTGATAAGTAAAGCGATATGCTGTTTTATCGGATACCCGCTTTAACACTAAGGGAAATTATACGACGCCATAGTAAATGACCTATAGGCTGTATGTTTCTTTGTGTATTTTGCGGGTATTGCAACATTTGCTGCCGCGGCGAATTTATCTAATTTATACGAATTATATTCATTAATTGGTATTAATCCCCCCAGACAAGAGCCAACCGCTACAAGATACCAGCCTAATTTGGTAAACTCTACGTTTTGCTGATTTAGACAGTTCCATGATCCTTGATAAAAACTGGCGTATTCTCACTGTTGGCGATGGTGATTTAAGCTTTTCTTACTCTTTAGCAAAGTACCTAAAGCCAATTCATCTCACTGCCAGTATTTATGACAGCGAAAGTGCGCTTAAACATAAATACCAAGACAACGCATTTGATAAACTTGCAAATATTGGTATTGATATTATCACCGAGTTTGATGTTACCAAGGCGAGCTGCTGGCATAGGCTCTCTAAGCAAAGCTTTGATGCGGTGATATTTCAGTTTCCATTGATCCCGGCATTTGCCTCTTATGAAAGCTTCCAGCAGCAAACACTGAGCGTAAACACGTTAAATCGCCAGTTGCTAAGAAGGTTTTTACTCAACGCAACAAAGTATGCGTTAGACCCAGCAGGTGTAAACCTTGGGATAATCACCTCTAAAGACGTCAAGCCCTATATTGAGTGGAATATAGAGCAGAGCCTGATAACAAACACAGACTTGTGTTACCTCGGTCAGTCTACTTTTGATATTTCACAATTCCCTGAGTATCTTATCCGTAATGTAGATCGAGATAAACATGTAAAGGATACTAGTGGCGTCAGCTATTACTGGTCGATAAATCACTCGCACCCAATAACCTCAAAACTGCAAATGCCACATTACTTAGCGCCAAATCACTGTACTATTTGTAGAGCAGGCCCATTTGTCAGCGAAGTTGATGCGTTATCACATCAAGAATCAAAAAAACATAAAAGTATGCAGAAACACGAAGACCAGTGGCAATTATATTTACAGCAACATAAGTAAAACAAAGGTAAAAAATAAAACATAAACTTCAATTAAAAGCAGCCTAGAGGTAATATCCAGAGGGTTTGAAAAATAAAAAGAATAAAATATACAAAAATATTTGAGCCGCTCACTACAGAAGATTAGACTAACGCCATCTGCAAACTCTTTACCTGCTTTTTTATCTACAGGGGGCATAATGCCACTCATTAACCGTGACTTTATCATCGCGATTTTATGTCTACTGTGCGCTATGATAACAATCCAATCAGGTGCATCTATTGCCAAGCAGCTGTTCCCATTCGTAGGCCCTGAAGGAACAACCGCATATCGCCTTGGCTTTTCAGCGTTAATTTTGTGCTTGGTATTCAAACCTTGGCGACACTTACCATCAAATTGGCGGCCGCTTATTGTATACGGGTTATGTTTGGGTGGCATGAATATCACTTTTTATTATGCTATAGAACGTATTCCAATAGGCATTGGGGTTGCTTTAGAGTTCACCGGACCACTCGCGGTCGCGTTATTTTCCTCTAAACGTAAACGTGACTATTTGTGGGTAGCCTTTGCGATTGCGGGAATTTTACTGCTATTGCCTGATCTGGGTGATGTAAATGGGCTTGACCCAATAGGCGTCGTATTGGCGTTAATTGCTGGCGCATGCTGGGCGGGGTACATTTTATATGGTAAGCGCTCAGGCAGTGAGAGTTCTGGTGGGGCGACAGTTGCCATTGGTATGAGTATAGCCGCACTCGCGATTGTGCCATTTGGCGTGTTCTCCCAAGGTACCGCTTTACTAGATTGGTCAATTATCCCGTTAGGGATTGCTATCGGCCTGCTTTCAAGCGCCCTACCCTACAGTTTAGAGATGGTCGCACTGCGAAAAATGCCAGCACAAGGTTTTAGCATCTTAATGAGTGTGGAGCCTGCAGTTGCTGCATTGGCTGGTTTTTTAATTTTGGGAGAGTTACTCACTGTATGGCAATGGCTGGCAATATTGATGGTTATCACTGCATCTGTTGGCAGCTCAGTATCGAGCAAAGAGTAAACTTACATCAAAAGGCTTCAATAGCGAAGCCTTCTATGCACTCAAAACAAGACTTTATACCAATTTTCTGAATTAAGTGGTCTATTTAGAGGCGAGAAAATCTTGTCGATAACCCCGCTACCGCGTCCTGCTATCGCCAAGGTACCTACCTCCGAGTAGGTGTAAGCAAGGCAAGGCAAAAATTTTGCTATTTAGTTGTTCTAAATAAGAAATTTTAACGCTGTTAGCGTCAGATTTACGCCTTCAAATTGGTATTACACCAAACTGAACATCGAACTTTCAATACCTAAAACCTTATAACCCAAAATAGACTTTTAAGCCTGCGAGTGTGTTTGTCGTCGCAACTGACGCTAATATCAGTCCCATCACTCGACTAATAACACTTGCACCACCGTTACCAATAACACGGTGCATGAAACTGGCACATAGCATTAGCACACACACGATTGCTAAAACGATTAGCATCATAGCAACAGTTTGCACCTGTTCCCAAATGTTGAATCTCGCATTTTCAGTTAACAAAACGGCAGCAAGCATTGCACCTGGACCTGCTATCGATGGTACTGCTAAAGGAAAAATAGCCGTATCATTATGACTTTTAACCATTCTCACTTCTTCTTCTGGCTTACTTTCGCCAAAGATCATCGACAATGCAAAAAGAAAGAGCACAATTCCACCTGCAATTTGAAAAGCTGACAGAGGAATTCCCATCGCAGTTAGGATAAGTTCGCCAGCCACAACAAAAAAGACTAGGATTGCCGCAGATACCAAGGTAGCAAAAAGTGCTATTTTACGTTTTTGCGCCTCATCATAGTTTTTCGTCACAGCAATAAAAACGGGAACGGTCCCGATGGGATCAATGACCGCAAAAAAGAAAATGAATGTGGCGAGTAAATCTATCATTGCGTACTCCTCTATGGCGCAGCTGTCTTGTCTGATCTCTATCATTAGCCACTCGAAACTCGATACAGCCGCTGACCTGCACAGAACAATAATTATCTCGAATTTTTAGTTTTCATCTAAGCGCAGTACTGCGCTTAGATGAAAGTATGTTTACTGCTCAACAATAGCTTGTGTTGCAATAGAAGTCGGTTCATTAGGCAACATTTCTATCTCTTCTTGTGCTTTTTCTGGAAACAAATAGGTATCGAGCCACTGCTCTTGCTCCCAAAGAACATGTAAGATGCTCTCTCGTGCTTTATACCCATGACCTTCCTCAGGTAACATGACTAACCTTGCATTACCACCCAAGCCATTCATTGCAGCAAACATCCGCTTAGACTGCATTGGGAAAGTGCCTGAATTTGGGTCTTCCTCACCATGGATCATTAACATAGGCTCGTTAATCTTTTCCGCGTGGAAGAAAGGTGACATATTGGCATACACATCTTGTGCCTCCCAAAAACTACGAGGCTCACCTTGGAAACCAAATGGAGTCAGTGTCCGGTTATACGCACCACTGCGTGCGATACCGGTAACAAATAAATCACTGTGCGCTAAGAGATTCGCAACCATAAATGCACCGTATGAATGACCTGCAATCGCGATACGCTCAGGATCAGCAATCCCTTTCTCAACTAACGTATCCACCGCAGCTTGAGCACTTGCCACCAGCTGCTTTCTGAAAGTGTCATTCGGCTCGGAATCTCCGGCTCCCACTATAGGCATAGTTGGATCATCAAAAATAGCAATACCTTTGGCAAGGTAAGGCATGGGTCCCCAATAACCAATATAAGGAAATTGATAAGGTGACTCTCGTACCTGAGAAGCAACAGCTTTATCTTTATATTCAAGTGGATATGCCCACATTAATACCGGTATTCTGCCTTTAGAGGGATCATAGTTGGTTGGCAAATACAAATTACCCGATAGTTCAACACCATCATCGCGCTTATATTTGATTTGCTCTTTCACGACACCTTTAAATGCAGGATATGGGTGTGGAAACTTTGTTAACTGTTCTAGCGTATCAAACTGTAAATCACGGACAAAAAAGTTAGGCTGCTCTTGACGCGACTCACGTACAGTAACAAACCGCATTCCTTCGTCATCAAGTAATGCCCGAACCCTTTCATAATAAGGTGCACTCGATTGCCAAAGCCGAGTCGATGTATTCGTTTTTACGTCAAATCGATCTAGAAATGGGATATTACCTTGATCAGATGCGCCATTGCCGGTTAAAAATAAATAGCGACCACCAACTAGCTTCAGTACACGAGAGCCTAAATCACTGTTTTCATATACAAAATTACCAGGGTCTTTGTAGGCATCATTATAACTGCGCTCTGAAAATACCACGCGGTTCATATCCGGGTTGCGAGGCGAGAATATCGAAGCGCGCACACTACGATCTGAAAAGCGCCACTCATTTAAAATAGCGACATTATTATCAGCCCACTGAATACTTGCAAAGCGTCGTTCAACTTTTGCAAATAATTCAGGCTCTTTTTTGAAAGGTGCACTAATTGTGTACAAATAGTCATGATATTCAACATCTTTGCTCATATCACCACCATCTTGCGCCTCAGCCCAGATAAGAGTTGCCCCTTTGTCGTCCCGCCACTGGATTTTACGAGGTCCTTCTCTCACACTGTCGAAGCCCGCAGGTAAGGCGTCTGCAACAGGTTGCCTTGCCACTTCAAATAGCGGGAACCCTCTCATACCCCACACCTGCCATACCGCAGGGAAACGGCTATACGGTACTTGGTAAGAAAATGGGTCATCCATCATGCCTACAATTAGATTGGTTGAGTCAGGAGAGATTGAAAAGTCTTTCAAGTAGGTGGGGTTACCAATTTTTTGGGCACCTGAATTGAGGTTAATTTTTATCAGTTGGCCTTCAGCATAAAATTTAAACAACTGAATATCATAAGGGCTTGATAATAAGTTTTGATAAGTTCTGGTCGATGCTTTTTTACCAGATGTTGTCTGCACGATTGGCGCCAACTGCGACCTATCACGCTCGCTCGGTTGTTTGCCATGGTTAACCGCAATGTTTGCAACAATTGCAGTGCTATCAGGCAGCCATTGATAAGGGGTTGAGGTCACTATTCCATTTAAAGTAGATTGTGTTAATTGCTTCAGAGCGCGCTTTTCTATATCAAATGCCCACAGCGTAGAGCTGTTCGCTTGCTCAAGAATAAACGCCAGATAACGGCTATCTGCACTCCAGCTAGGTTCCTTTATTTTACCCTCAGGTAGACCCTGTACTTTGATCAATGCCCCAGTATCCACATGTTTAAATTCAATTGAGCTATATTGTCGACTGGACGTTCTCATAAAGCTCTCAGGATTAAATTTAATGCCTGCTAATGCTTTTTCCGGTTTACCTAGCTCCTCAAGAGAAAGGACTCGATTACGCTGCATTAGCGCAAGCCATTTTCCGTTAGCGCTCAACTTTGAAGCAGGAATGAGAGGAGCATCAACTAACTTAGCAAGTTCTGAAGAAGGCTTCATATAGCCTTGTTCATTTGCAAATACCGTTTGTGATACGGCAGTTATCATGATGATAAATGCAACTTTTTTTAATAATTTCACTGTATTCACCTATCTTGGGCGTTCATTGTGCGATCATATAATGATTTTTGGAAAATGTGCACAGATTTGCGATGTTATGTAAAGAAAACTTGCGGTACCATTGACCCTGAAAAATCGCTGTTGGTGAGTCTGGTCGATCTGAAAATTTTGATACAGATAATACCAGTTTGACTTAATACTTGCTCAATTTGAAGGAGTAAACTCAGCGCCGTTAGCATCACATCTAGATGCTAGATAAAGTATTCATGATCCGAAGTTCAGGTTAATTAGCATGAAAAATGATAAAAAACGCGCTAATGTCACCATCTTTGATGTTGCCAAAGAAGCACAAGTTTCAAAGTCTACGGTCTCTCTCGTGCTTACTCAAAGTGAGAAAGTGAGCGATAAAAGCAAAGCCAAAGTGCTACATGCAATTGAAAAGCTGGGCTATGTCTACAACCGAGAGGCTGCTGCACTTAGAAGTAAGCGTACCAATTTAGTTGCCTTGGTGGTGAATGACTTAACTTGTCCTCTGTGCGCACAATTAGCTGTTGAACTCGAAAAACAGGTATATACGTTAGGTATGGTTCCCATGCTGGTGAGTACGAACGAGTGTATTGAACGTCAACAGCAAGCGGTACAGGCATTTAAAGAATATAATGTTTCTGCCTTCATTATGATCCCTGCCAAAGGTACTTCCCGACAGTGGCTAGACAATCTTTATGACTCCGGTTTTTTAGTCATCACAATAATGCGAGAAATTGCTTTTGCCAAAGCACCCTCGATTCTGCCCGACAACAAAAAGGGGACTCACCTTGCAACTTCTCACTTGATTGAAGTTGGAGCTCGACATATTGCTGCACTTGGTGAGCAAGACTGCTTTGAGTACCAGGCTAAACTGGCGGGTTTTCAAAGTGCATTAACATCACACCACGTTAAGCATCAGGCGACTGTTATTGACGTCCAAAATAACCGTCGAGCCGGCAAAAAGGCATTCAAACAACTGATCGAAACTCATCGTAATATAGATGCAGTTATGTGTTTTAGTGATTTTATTGCCTATGGCGTTTTAGATACGATGCGGGAGATTGGACTTTCACCAGGTAGAGATATAAAAGTGATTGGTTTCAATGATTTTGCTGATTCTCAGTTTATGACCCCCTCCTTGAGTAGTGTAAAAATAGATATTAACGAGATATGTAGACGCACTTGTCAAACCCTCTCAGAGCAGCTCAGTGGCACAACTCCTGCGGCGACAACCATAGTCGATGTAACGCTTCAATTGAGGGACTCTTCGTAAATATGCGAAATCGGCGTACAGACAAGCGCTTTGATTACTATCAAATTACATTTTAAAAAAATGCAAATATTTGCGGCCAAACCTATAGACATTGTTGAGAATCTGGATAGAATTCGCAGCAATCTCAGCCGTCTATATTTACATTTAGGAAATATGCACAAGTGACTGATGTCGACTTACACCAATTATCTTAATACTGTGGTCTATTTTGAGGGAGTAAATCTTTTCGATAACTCCGCTGCCGCGTCCTGCTATCGCTAAGGTACCTACATCCATATAGGCAAGGCAAAATTTTTGCTATTTAGTTGTTCTAAATAATAAACTTTTAACGTAGTTAGCGTCAGATTTACTCCTTCAAATCAAGCAAGTATTAAAGATAATTGGTATTAAATAAATCTAGTAAAAGCAAATAGATGTACCATACTAGAATGGCGAGTTTATACTTGGCACAACGTTACTTTTGTTGTCATACTCCTGTTTTTTAACACTTTTACCAATCGTATTTGAAACCGACTGGTAGTACACATTTAAGGTTCTCTTTCGTTGAATAACGCAACCTTTACAGAGAAACGCCGCTTTATTGTGAAGTTAGGCAAAATGCTTCATAAATACGGTACCCCTGCCTATCGGCTCGAAGCACACTTAATGGAAGTTGCCACTCACTTAGGGTTAAAGTCTTCTTTTGTTATGTCCCCAACATCCGTCACATTTGTGATTTGGACTGAAGGCCATGAAGAAGAGTACACTCATGTGGCACGGGTTGACCCAGGCGATCATGACTTAGGCTCGCTTGCTGATACTGATGGCGTAGTAACTCGAGTGCTATCCGGAGAGTTATCACTGCAAGAGGCCGAGCAATGCCTCGAAGCCATTTTGCATGCCCAGCCCCCATATAATAAACTCCTCACTGGACTTGCTTTTGCTACTTCTGGTGGCGCGTTCGCAATGCTAATGGGCACCAGCTGGAACGACGTCGTGTGGTCAGCATTACTTTCCTTGTTGGTGTTTTTGTTTGTACTTTGGGCGAGTATCTCCAAGCGCGTGACCCATATGCTTGAGCCTTTGGTTGCCATTGTTTCGGCTGTAGCTGCCTGCGCAGTCTCTGTGTATATCGATCCACAAATAAATATCCGTTTGGTTGTGCTATCGGCGATTATCGTGTTTATTCCAGGGTTAGCACTCGCACTTGGATTTGCTGAATTATCAGCTCGGCATTTGGTCTCTGGAACCGCTCGAGTCATGGACTCGATCATGTTGCTGTTTAAGCTCTATTTTGGTGCTTTTTTAGGTATCACGCTAGGGTTTGCGTTATTCGGGAAAGTCGATTTTGTCCAACCCCTACCATTACCAAGATGGACAGCGTGGCTTGCTGTGCTTTTGCTTTGTAGCAGTCTTGTGGTGATATTTAGAACTAAGTTAAGACATGCGAGTTGGTCGCTAGCATCAGGTTTTATTGCTTATGCAGCAAGCATCAGCTCTGCGGTTTACTTTGACTACGCACTTGGTACGTTTGTCGGTGCATTTGCAGTGGGTGTCTTTAGCAATATCTTTAACCGCGTTGTCAACGCTCCAGCTTCTATTGTTGCAATGCAAGGTTTGATTGTACTGGTCCCTGGTTCTAAAACTTATATTGGACTTAATTCACTGATCGAAGGCCAAAGCTTTGTCCATGCGGATCATATTGGCCAACAAACCTTCTTGATATTTATGTCTCTTATTGCTGGCCTTATCTTCTCAAACGTTGTGCTGCCACCTAAAAAGAGCTTATAACGTGTAAAAAGAACTGGAAAGGTGACTTTCCAGTTCTTTGTAGTTGTGAATGTTAACAAAAGACCAAGCAAAATCATTCCAGTAAACTTAACTTAAACTACAAAACCTCCAACTTAACTTATTTTATATCTATATATTTCAATACGATGGTAATTATTGAAGTTGAAATCCATTGAATTCACAACTATTCATTTCAATTCAAGATTTAACAAACCCCGCTGGTGTTTAATCTTTCTCGAGGTCAACCTCTCAATCACAAGTAATACCAATTATCTTAACTAAGTGGTCTATTTTGAGGCGAGAAAACTTTGTCGATAACAAGGCAAGAATTTTGCTATTTAGTTGCTCTAAATAAGAAATTTTTAACGCAGTTAGCGTTAGATTTACTCCTTCAAACTAAGCAAGTATTAAGGCTAATTGGTATAGGCACTCAAGGGGAATGTATGTTTCGCAATAATAAGAAAAAACTAGTAGTCTTAATCAGCCAATCTTTGCTCGGCTCGGTACTTTTTGCACCAGGTATAGCGCTCGCTGAAGAGAGCAATAATCAAGAAGCAGCTAAAAATGGTGAAGTTGAAGTTATTCAAGTCAGAGGGATCCGTGGCAGCGTTGTTCAATCACTCAATACTAAAAGATACTCTGACGCCATTGTCGATGCAGTAACTGCCGAGGATATTGGTAAATTTCCAGATCAAAACGTTGCCGAATCGCTACAACGCATTACCGGTGTTTCAATCACCCGCAGTTTTGGTGAAGGTGAGCGCGTTAGCATTCGAGGCACAGGTGAAAGCCAAAACCGAACCTTATTAAATGGTCAAGCCGTTGGTTCAGCAGATTGGTGGACCAACTCAGCGGCGAGTCGTGGTTTTAACTATACAATGTTACCCTCAGAAATTATTTCTGGGCTTGAAGTTTACAAATCACCCGAAGCCGATATTGATGAAGGCTCTATTGGCGGCACCGTGATTGTGAGAACACGTAAGCCACTTGAATTAGAGGAAAATAAAATTGCAGGTTCAATTATCGCACAGCACAGCGAAGTATCAGGTGAAACCGATCCGCAACTATCCGCTATGTACAACTTTAAAACCGATGATGAATCTTTTGGTGCATTAATTTCTGTTGTTCGCCAAGAACGTAACTTGCGCCGCGATGGTATTGAAGCATGGTCTTGGACCTATCGTGATATCACACTTGAAGATGGTACCGTCGTCAACAATGTCTACAGCCCTGGCGGTGGCGGCTCAGCTATGTTCTCACAGCAGCGCGTACGCACGGGCATAAACCTCGCCTTGCAATATCGTCCAAGTGAAAATATGGACATTGTATTCAATGCCCTAGACTCTACACTAGAAGCCGATAATGAAAACCAAAACTTCCTTTGGTTACCCGGTTACGGCGGCTCACAATACACTGACATTACCATTATCGACCACCCCGTAGTTGGCAAGATGGCCGTCGGCGGCACACTTGGCTTATCTCCAAATGCCAATAATATTCTGGATGAGACCAAAGTACGTAACTCTGAGCTCAAAACCAAGTCGTACGACTTAAAAGTTGAACATCAAGGACAACTTTGGGAATCGTCATATCACTTAGGTTACACAGAAGGTTCTGGTGGTTCGCAAGCTGACCGCTCCGTTGGCTGGGAAGGCAATTATGTTCATAGCTTTGATACGTCACAAGTAGAAGATGTAAAAACCAGTTATGCCGCCGATCCAAACGACGGAGAAAAGTGGAATTTAGGTTTTTTACGCTATGACAGTAATGATGCCAAAGATGATGAAACTTACTTTCAAGCCGATTTTAAGCGTCCAATTGATGTTGCCATCTTCAGCCAGATCAAAGTCGGCTTTAAATACCGTGACCACAGCCGCTTTAATACCAAACACACCACAGACAATCGTACCGACTTAAACTGGAGTCTGGCTGACTACTCCAAAGCCATGCCATCTGATTATCTATCAGGCATAGGCTCTTCAGGCACAACGCGCAGCTATGCGATTACTGATCCGGACAAAATACGCCAAGAAGGTGATGCACTAGGTTGGAATTACCGAGTATTGAAGGCCAGTACTTTCGATATCAATGAAAAAATTACCGCAGGCTACATTAAAGCGAATCTGGATGCAGATGGTCTACGCGGTAATTTAGGTGTAAGACTTGTAAATACCAAACAAACCTCATCCGCGTTTGCAGGTGAGTCAGGTGCTGAGGTCTGGACAACGGAAGAAAAGGACTACTTCGACATTCTTCCAAGCATTAACTTGGCAATTGACTTAGATGATGATTTATTAATGCGCTTTTCTGCGGCACGAGTTATGTCTCGCCCAGATTACGCCGATATGACCGCATCAACTTCATACAACCTAGAAACACAAACCGGCACTGGCGGTAACCCTGACATCGACCCCTATCGAGCGACGCAGTTTGATACCGGTATCGAGTGGTACTTTAGCGACGCAGGCCTTTTTTCTGCGGTATTTTTCTACAAAGATATTCAGTCGTTTATCGAGAGCCAACCAGCACTTGAAACTCACGAAGGTAAAGAAGTGCTGATCAGCCGCCCTGTTAATGGGAAAGCAGGCCGCATTCAAGGCCTAGAAATCGGTTATCAACAAGAGCTATACGAAGGTTTTGGCGTTGCCGCTAACTATACCTATGTTGATGGTGAAGCAAAAGATGATGAAGGTAACAACATCACTATCCCTGGTAACTCTGAGCATACCGTTAACCTAAGTTCTTATTATGAAAACGAATTCATTAGTGCCCGCATCTCATACAACTTCAGAACAGGGTATGATACCGGTCGAGACTGGCCAGGATACATTGACGATTATGGTCAAGTAGATGCCAACCTTACCTATAGCTACAACGAGAATGTGGCGTTTATTCTTGAGGCCATCAACTTGACGGATGAACATACATTTAGCTATCAGGAAGAGGGAGTTGAACAAGCACTGACCGGTGTTTATGCCGATGGAAGGCGCTTTAGCGCAGGAGTTAGATTTAACTTCTAACTCTGAAAAGTGAATGAAACTTTTACCACTAAATCTGGTCTTACTAGTTGCATAGGAACAGTTTCATGACTCGAATTAAGTCGCTTCCAAGCTAACACAGGTTCGACTTAGTAAACTCCCTGCCCGGAGTTCCAAAAAGCTGATAGCATTTGCTATCAGCTTTTATTATTTAAATTTCCTTTATATTATGGTTATATAGCGTATTCAAAATGACCATAGCAACCCCACAGAGCAGACCAAGGATGAGTAATCAATAAAATGCGCAACAATCTCATTTCTGGGCTTATTTTTTCATTTTTTCTGGGTATGAGCTGGCTAACAAAAGCCGATCTTTACGACGCCACCCTTGCCTATCAAAACGAAGAATTTACTCTCGCATTTTCAAAATTCAGTCGCTTAGCGCAATTAGGAAATGCTGACGCTATGTATAATCTTGGGGTGATGTACTTGTATGGGCAAGGCACCGAACAAAGTGCTGCAAATGCCTTTGCTTGGTTTTCATTGGCTAAAGAGTTTGGTATCGCTGAAGCATTCCAAACTGCACAACTTGTTTTGCAACAGTCAAACGACCAAAGTGGCCTAAAGGACTTTTTAAAACTTCAAAAAAGCCGCTTGTCAAACACCTACTTGCTTGATTCAACGCTCACTAAGCTTAAACAACACAGTACTACACCAACACTGAGTAAAACCCACGATGTTTTACCTGAATATCCAGATGAAGCGGTAAGACAAGGGATTGAAGGCTGGGTTTGGTTGGAATTTGACATCGACCAAAGCGGTAAAGCAACCAATATTGAGGTTATTGACAGCTACCCAAGACATGTATTTACTGCAAGTCTGCTAAATGCTGTGGAGAAGTGGCGATATACGGGTTCAAAACAAGCACACACCTTGATTTATCATTTTGCAACGCATAAAGATGAGCAATATCGCGAAACTTTGGCTATTCAAAAAAAGGCTTACGAAAAACAACTAAGGCAGAATATCGACGCTGCGGAGCGTGGTGTGGCGCAAGTACAATACTATATTGCTAACTGGTTGAGTATGAAAGAGTACAACGCCTATCAGTTACTGCGCTACCATTGGCGTTCTGCCGAACCGATGAATGAGCTCTATCTCGCTGCCGCAAAAAATGGCTTGGACTTGGCACAATATCGCTTAGCGACTCAGCTTATTAATGTAGGAGCACATCAGCTTGCTGTACTCTGGCTCGAACACGCAGCAAAGACCATGGATATTGCAAAATATCGTTTAGCAACTGTCCTACTTAACAACGGTGAACCTCAAGATGTTCCTAATGCACTACAGGCACTTATCGAGGCGTCGAATAACGGACATTTACGCGCCACACTGTTATTAGTAAATACGTATTTAACTCGTCTCAGCGACAAAGCTCAGGCCAAGGCTTGGCTGCACCATGGTCTCACCATAGATCCCGAACACCCTGAACTGTTGCTACTT
The DNA here is from genome assembly GCF_003934235.1 of Pseudoalteromonas sp. J010. Lineage (NCBI taxonomy): Bacteria > Pseudomonadati > Pseudomonadota > Gammaproteobacteria > Alteromonadales > Pseudoalteromonadaceae > Pseudoalteromonas > Pseudoalteromonas sp. J010. Next base: position 119,627 of record NZ_RDBW01000011.1, read on the forward strand.
TTGGCACAGCTTGCAGAGAATCAGATAGAAGCCAAAAAGCTTGCTTCTCAAGCATTAAAGTCAGCATCTCAGCGCAATTGGAGTAGTCATACAATACACTTATTCCTGCAAAAGCTTACTAACTAACAACATCTATTTAGCGCTTCGCATCATTAATGTCTTCACTTGTTACCGTACTCCAATAACACGATGTCGCTTTCATAGTTGTTGATCCGATTGAATATTACGTGCCTGCCATCAAAGCTTGCTAGTATCTGTAGCTCGCTAACCCCTGCATAAAGGTGTAATCCAATAGGTTGAATTTCTTCAACCTTATTTTCACTACTTAAATAGCGGTAAAGCACCAATTGATGACCTCTTTTTAGTACAAAGTAAATTCCATCTCTATAAACCGCCGGTTGGTAGAGCGATAAAGATCCGCGTAACTGCTCAATATCAAATATCTCAGCGAGTGCCGTAATTAGGTATTCCCTAACTTGTTCTTTATACCCTACAAAGCTAGAGTTTTTTTGAGTAAGAGGTAGATCAGGGGAATAAGTCGCCAAGGGCTGTTGCTCACTACGTCCTTGAGATACGGTAAATTGCCATGCCTGCCATTTTGCTTCCATAGCAGGCTTCGCTCGATAATACAGCTTTCTACCATCCTGTGACCAATGCAAATCAGTAATTTCGGTAAAGTTATCAACTACTTTTTTAACTTCTTTAGTAAAAGAGCTGATTAGGAACACTTTATGCGACTTTGATAATACAGCGAGATACTCGTTATTAGGCGAAAGTAATAACAAAATAGGCACTTCCCCCAAGGGCATGGTTCCAAGCAAACTAGACGTTGGTCGAAAAGCATGTTTATGCCACAACTCAAATTGTGGCGCATCATTATTTTTGGTTGTCACCGAGGCATACACAAAATGCGCACCATCACCAGATAAAGCAGCAAGTAAATCCATCCTTGCGGGCGACGTTAACTGCTTTTGCGCCGCTTTGTTTTGTGAGTCTACGTCAAGCTGATAATAGTTTATCTCAGCTACCCCCTCAGTGTGCGCCGAAACACGTAACTGCGCATTTACATCAATTTCAGATATCACGCCAAATCCAGAGTATAAAACTTGTTGAACGCGACCTTTAAGTACACTCAAGTTTTGTTTGGCAAGCATGATAGTATCGTCCTGATACCCATGGCTCAGCGCGGAAAAAGACTGTTTAGAGAGAGTGATTTTTTGGTTTTCAGACTCTGTAAGTTGATTTAGGTTGAGCTGATAAACCCCCTGCTCTTTTATCTGATACAACAGCGTTTGTTGATCCACTTGGTAATGTGTTACATCGCGAATAGGTAACGCAACGATGTTGATCACCATAGGGTTATTGTCTGCAAAAGTAACCTCTACAGATTGCAGATAGGTTCCGGCTTTATCCCAAGATTTAGTGATAAAATGGCCTGCTCGATATTCAAACCAAGGCGCTGAGTCTTGTGCACTATTACAACTGCCAAGCACGCTATCGCGCGCGAGTCGCCACATTTCTATTGGGCCTTTGACGTGTAACGCCCGTACTTCGCAGGAAACCGGATCCGAACGCGAATAAATCAGCCAATTACCATCTAAAGACCAGCTTGCCGACTCTTCACTATACCCACTGTTTTTAATGGTATGGGTTGTTTTGGTCTCAAGATCATAGACTGCAAGATCAAACTGATCAGCGCCCTCTGCTAAATAGCTGTATGCCAAATATTTACCATTTGGAGAAAAGCTAACAAACACTTCAGCACCCGGGGAGGACGTGATCCGAGTAGCAGAGACAGGATCTTGTTGCACGTCACTTTGCCACTGCTCAGCGATGAATAACGCAAGTACAGTTACCAGTAAACCAATAAAAAATCCGAGCAAAGCAAACTGTACACCGCGCCCACGAGACAGCTCCTCTATTTGCTCAAGTAACGTCGGGGCTTTTTCAATTTGCGCAATACACTGATAACCTAGGCGCGGTACTGTTTTAATTATTTTTGACTCGCTTGAGCTGTCACCAAGCAGCTTACGTAGCTGTACCACCAGCTGGCTCACAGAATTATCACTGACAATAGTACCCGGCCACACCGTGTCTAAAATGACTTCCCGACTGACCGCCTGCCCCTTATTGGCAATCAACAGACGCAATAGTTCAGCATGCTTCGCTTCGATGCTTCTCCAAGAACCGTCAACACATACAGATAAATTACTGAGGTCAACAAGTATCTCATTGATTAAAAAACGTTTATCTAAGCTTTCAATCATCAACCACTAAAAATTTGTGAAACTATGGTTAGGCTCGTAATAAAAGCGTATTATAAGCATTAACCAAAGGTAACTTACTCGTATTATAAGTTGAGCACAATGTCAGCATCTCTCATCCGAACCGTTTCTTGTTGTGTATTATTTATTACAACTGCAAGTGATGCCGTTGAGCAAAATCAGACTGCTGAAAACTCCATAGAACGCATCGAAATTCGTGCCTTCCATGACAGCGTTGTCAAGTCTCTCAGTAATAAACGCCACAATCAACAAGTTTCAGATACGATCAGTGCTGAAGACATCGGGAAGTTTCCGGATAAAAACGTCGCAGAGGCGCTGCAACGGATCACTGGTATCTCACTCTCTCGAGCACAAGGTGAAGGTGAACGGATCGGCGTGCGAGGCACAACTCCTGAGCAAAATAGAACCTATTTGAATGGCCAATATCTCGCCTCGGCTGACTGGTGGATCTCAAGCCAACCAAGCCGAGGTTTCAACTTTATCTTATTACCCAGTGAAATCGTCTCCAGACTAGAGGTATTCAAGACACCACAAGCTATGCAGGATGAAGGCTCACTAGGAGGCGCAATCAATATAAAAACCCGCGACCCTTTGCTTACGCCTTCAGGCTATGGCGTTGCAACAGCCCAATTCCAGTACAGTGACTTAAGCGATAAACTCGACCCACAACTATCTGCAATTTACAACTACCATAGCAAAAGTGGCGATTATGCAGTGCTTTTTACTGCGACACGACGAGATCGCAGCCTCAGACGCGACGGCATAGAATCTTGGGGATGGCACGATAGGACGTTATACCAAGGTGATAATGATACTTGGTATGCCACCCAGCAGAGCCCACAAGATAAAAGCCAGACGTTGTGGTTTCCAGGAGGTGGGGGGTCGGCAATTTTTCAGCAGCAAAGAGAATTACAGGCTTATACCGTCAATGCCGCGTTCCAGCTTTCCCCACGACTTCGGTTAAATGGCCACTTACTTTATTCTCATCTAAACGCAGACAACAACAATCAAAACTTTCTATGGCAAAGTGCAAAGTCTACTGACTTAGGCGGCGGGGTAACCGATTTACACGTACAAGATGGTACTTTGGTGAGCGCCCACTATTTATCCACAGCTGAGCCGTTCAATACCAGCATGGAAGCCATTTGGCGAGACTCGCAGATCAGCACAAAAAGTGCCCACCTAGACTTGGTCTATGATGGCATTTATTGGTCAAGCCAGTTTCAAGTCGGTCTAAGCCAAGGTTCAGGCGGTACCAAAGAAGACGTCACCTCACAATTTTCTGCTAACACCCAGTTTCATGTTGATACATCAATGCGAAAAAACATCGTTGCAAGTTATGGTATTTCACCGTTAGATGCACCAAGCTGGTTTATCACCGAAGCTCGAAATGACAGCCAAGATGGCAAAGATAAATCATACTTCGCGCAAGCCGATTTCACTTACGATATCGACTTTAAACAGGTCGACGCGATTAAATTTGGCATTAAACTCAAGAATCATCAACGAGGCTTTTTGCGCCATCGCTCCAAAGGTGGAGGGCTTGATGGTCTAGCCGGTGAGCTTGGCACTACCCTGGCCGCCTATCCGGGCACTTTTGTGGATGATTATTTGCGCGGCGTAGGTAGTGACAACACTTTAAAAAAGTACAGTTTTGCAGATATTGCACTGCTTGCCAAAGACTTTAATACGCTCAATTTTGAACAAGAAATAGAAAAAGCCAGTCGTTTTCATATTACAGAAAAAACCGCCGCTGCTTACGGTCAAATGCAACTCGCTGGTGAGTCCTATGCTGCCAACATTGGGGTTCGAGTGGTCAAAACCTTTCAAGACTCTGGCGCATTTAAGCGTGTCGCCTCCCCCATCGATGCGCCAGACAGCTATATTTGGCATGAAGAATCTCGGGATTACAGCGATATTCTACCCAGTGCCAATATCAAGTTTGACTTAAGCGAGAGCCTAATTAGCCGTTTTTCCATTGCACGCGTCATGTCACGAGCGCAATTTCACCATCTTATGCCCTCCACCAATTACAACGTGACGCAAGCTCAAGGACAAGGTGGTAACGCCAATCTAGATCCATATAGAGCAGCGCAATTTGATGTCAGCCTTGAGTGGTACTTTGACGATGCTGGACTCGCCTCAATCGCGCTATTTAACAAAGAGGTGGAATCCTTTATTGAGTTTGAACGAAAACTTGAGCGTCATGAAGGCATTTTAATGTCTATCGATAGACCCAATAATGGCGCTGGCGGCAGTATCCGTGGCGTTGAACTAAGTTATCAGCAAACACTTGCGTACGGATTTGGGCTAATCGCCAATTACACCTACGTTGATGGAAAACGTGATAACGCTGAAGTTGGCTTACGGGACAAAGTGCCTGGCACCTCTAAACACAGCACTAACCTCACTGCTTACTACGAAAACCACCAATTTAGCGTTCGGCTTAGCTATAATTATCGAACTCAGTTTGCCACCGGTGTAGGCGAGACCATGATGGATAATTACGGCCAATTGGACGGCAGCCTCACGGTGAAACTAAGTGATAATCTCGATGCACAATTTGAGTTTATTAATTTAACCGACGAACAGATCTATACCTATGATCGCAACGAGTACGCACCAACCGGAGTATATGTTAACGGTCGACGTTACTATGCGGGATTAAGATATCAGTTCTGATCGCGATGATAATCGTTCCTGCACAAACCCTAAAAATAAATCCAATTTAGCGGAATGCTCTCGCTTCACTTTATAAATGGCATGCAAAGGAACTTGTGGTCTATGTAGTTCAGTAAATAGTTCAACCAAGGCTCCTGAGTCTATATCTTTTTGACAAAAATAAGACGGCAGTATGGCAATTCCTAAACCAGCCAATACTGCCTCTCTAATATGAAAACGGCTGTTTGCTATTAGGTTACCTTGAAGCGGATAACTCTTAGTACCATCATGCCAGCTATCTTCGACATGATTAAGTTTAGATAACAATATGTTATGGCTACTTAGTTCATCAAGCTGTGCAGGTTTACCACGCGCAGCAAGATAACTAGGAGCAGCAACAAACGTCGCGTTTACGCTAAGCAATTTCAACACATAAAATTGACTATTTTTCAATGCTGCTGAGAACCTAAAAGCCACATCTATCTCGTCTTCGATTAAGTCCTGATTTGCCGCGGTAAACATTAATTCAAGTTTTATTTGTGGATAGCACTTTTGAAAATCGATACAGATTTGGCTCAGAAGCATACGACCAATCGTATTTGGGAAGGTAATTTTTAGATGCCCTGAATGATGCACGCCAACTTGCTCGACCTCCTCTTCTAAATCGCGTAATGCGCGGAGGATCTTTTTTCCTTTCTCGTAAACCAATTTACCCGCATCCGATAATGCAAGTTTGCGTGTTGTGCGATTTAACAATACTTGGTCATACACAGATTCTAACTGTGCAATCGATTTACTCACCGCTGATGTTGTGGTGCCAAGCTGCTCAGCTGCACGACTAAAGGAGTGCTGTTCAGCAACGCAGCAAAATATCTTAAGTAAGTGAAGTTTGTCGTATTCCTTCCTCATTGTTTCTCATTAGGAAAAAGTCTTTGTATTAAATCAATATATATCAACTAAAAATAAAAAGTAAACTTAACACATCAAATAAAAAGGACATCAACATGATCAGCACATCTTGTCACTGTGGACAGATCCACTATCGAATTTTTACCACTGTCACCATCACACAAGCTTCTACGGGTGTACAGTTCATCAAAGCAAATGGCCTTATCGAAAACTCAAATCAATCTTTGGAAAGGTTTGTAACTACACGCTCAGAAACACAGTCAATCCGAGAGCATGGTTTTTGTGGGCACTGTGGTGCATCTATCTATATTTTGGATAACCAAGGTTATGTTTCCTATGCGATTAACCACCTTAGTGCATATCAAGTCGAGCACTCAGGTGCGCTGAACTTTGGATTATAAGTGCCACCGCTTCATTTTATCAGCCTTAACCGGCAACTAATCGCAAACATTGGTTTTTATTTTCGTGACAAGTAGAATATCGAAGCTACAACAAGTGAGTAAAAATTCAGGATAAATAATGAAACTACTTAAGTCTGCTTTGGCTTTAGCGATGGGCTTTACCAGCGCTGCTAGCCTAGCTAGTGATACTATCAACATTGAAGATATACCTAAGATCCAGTCGGTAAGTTCAACGTCTGTCAGCCCTAATGGAGAGCTTGTTGCTTTTACACGCTCAGTACCTCGTGAGCTTTACGTTGACAAAAATGGTACAAACTACAACGAACTTTACGTAGTTGATGACGAAGGTGTTGAGCGCCCATTTATCACCGGAAAAGTCAGTATTTCAAGCATTTCTTGGTCGGCCGATGGTCAATTTATTTATTTCCTTACTAAGAAGAAAGAAGATAAGCAACGTGCGCTTTATCGCATCGCCGTGAACGGTGGTGAAGCACAAAAAGTACTTGCGCTAAAAGGCAGAGGGATCTCTTCATATAACCTTAGTCCTGATGGCAAAAAAGTAGCTGTTCTGGCAATGCCAGCCGCTGAGAAATCAGAAAAAGAGCTGAAAAAACTTGGCTTTATGGCTGAAGTATATGAACTGGGTTTAAAAAACAAGCAGCTTCATATTATTGACCTTACGACTTCTGAAAAACCGCTGACCCCAGCGGCTCTTAATATCGAAGGATATGTGAGTGAAATCAACTGGGCTGACGATGCCTCAAAGTTGCTCGTTAAAACTCAGCCAACCGCACTTATCGATGATAAGTACATGAAGTCACAATGGCATGTACTTGATGCGAAAACACAAAAAATCACCACTTCGTTCAAAACAGAAGGTAAGCTTGGCACCGCTGAGTTTTCTCATGATGGTAAATACATCGCGATTTTAGGTGCTGAAGATAAGCACGACCCTGCAACTGGTCGCTTATACCTTGCCGATGCACAAAGCGGTAAAGTAGAAGAGTGGATCCCGAACTTTATGGGTCACATTGGTGATTTTGAATGGTCAAACCGTAAGAACCAGCTAACTTTTATTGCAAACGTAGGTGCTGAAAGCTTTGTAGGCCAAATTAAAGTCGGCTCTAAAAAATACAAGAAGCTTATCAAAGAAGGTAAGTTCATCGCATCGAATCTATCTATCTCTGATTCAGACAAAACCATTGCTCTACGTGCAAACACCGCTAAGCACCCAAATGAAGTGTTTATGATCCGCTCAAGTAAAGCAACTCGCCTATCAAACTCTAACCCATGGTTAGATAACAAGCGCTTTGCAAAGCAAGAGGCTATTAACTTTAAAGCTCGCGATGGCGTTGAAATTGGTGGTGTATTAATTTACCCACTGGATTATCAAGAAGGAACCCGTTACCCATTGATCATGTCAGTGCACGGCGGTCCAGAAAGCCATGATAAAAACGGCTGGCTTACCAGCTATTCTGATCCAGGTCAAATGGGCGCGGCACGCGGCTATGCGGTATTCTATCCAAACTATCGTGGATCAACAGGTAAAGGTGTTGATTACTCAAAGCTTGGCCAAGGTGACTACGCAGGTAAAGAGTTTGACGACTTGGTAGACATGAAAGAATACCTAGTCAATACCGGTTTAGTAGACACTAAGCGCGTTGGTATTACTGGCGGCTCTTACGGTGGTTATGCGTCAGCTTGGGGTGCGACAAAATTAACCGAACACTTTGCAGCAAGCGTGATGTTTGTTGGCGTAACCAACCAGCTGTCTAAGTTTGGTACTACCGACATCTCAAACGAAATGTACTTAGTACACGCTCGTTCTTACCCTTGGGATAAGTGGCAGTGGTACTTAGAGCGCAGCCCAATCTACTGGTCAGGCCAGTCTAAAACGCCATTACTCATCATGCACGGTAAAGATGACCCACGTGTACACCCTGCACAATCTATGGAGCTTTATCGCTACATGAAAGTACAAGGTAAAGACGTACGCCTAGTTTACTACCCAGGTGAAGGTCACGGTAACCGCAAAGTAGCTGCACAGTACGACTATAGCTTACGCTTGATGCGGTGGATGGACAACTACCTAATCGAAGGCAAAAAAGACATGCCAGATTACGAAATTGACCATGCAGCAAAGCTAAAAGCAGTTAAAGACGCGAATAAATAAGCAACTCAGTTTGTTGTGAAGGGCGCTAATTTGCGCCCTTTTTTATCAAGGAAAAAGATATTGCAATTAACTACAATCAAACTCGACACCGAGCGATTCACCCTTAGACCCTTAATCTCACAAGACGCCGAAGCGCTATTTGCCATATTCTCAGACACAGACGTCATGCGATATTGGAACACGCCACCTTGGGATAGCCTCCATGATGCAACGCAATTTATTAAGCAATCACATGAAGATTTGACCACTCAAAAAGCGCTCACATTGGCCATCGTTTCAAAAGGTGATAAAGCATTAATTGGTAAATGTTTACTGTTTAGCTGGGATAAAGAGTCACGTCGAGCCGAGATTGGCTTTGGTATTGCCAAATCTCAATGGGGACAAGGTGTTATTCCAGAAACTGGCACTGCGCTCATTGACTATGCCTTTTCAACACTAAAGTTAAGACGCATTGAGGCGGAAATTGATCCCGCTAATATTGGCTCAGCCAAAGTACTCGCAAAACTTGGGTTTATTAAAGAGGGACATTTGCGCGCTCGCTGGGAAATCGCTGGCGACGTATCAGACTCTGCGTTTTACGGCTTACTTGCAAGCGACCCTCGGTAAAGAAAAGAGTAAAGATCAAAGGTATGGATACAGATTTACCTTTGTTTGTATTGGGTTTTGCAATACCCGCGATTGACCGCTTTGCTTCTAAGTTTAACATGCTTGGTGTTGCGCCCACTTACTCGTTGCCGCCAGAGCTTAAAACTACTGGGTTTTAGGCTGCTACGCATTAGCTTGATCACTTCAGGCTCACTCAGTTCAAACTGTCGTTCGATAGCTTCAAATGGCGTTCTATCTTCCCACGCCATTTCTATGATCCTGGAAATTTCTGAGTCACTAAATTGCACTTACTTAATCTTGTTGTCTTTTAATCGGAACCACAGATACGCATCAAGTGTCAAAAAGGATTAAAAATACTTACGGCCAATCAAGATTGCCATCGCAATGCCGATAGGTAACGTGTACATGATTTGCCCAGATGCAACGCCTACCGCTGCACCAATCCCAACCCCGATAGCCAGCCCCAAACCTATTTTTTCATTGGTATTTTGCTTATCACATTTCATCGACTGTTCCATCATCCAAACCCATAGTTATACCAATTTGACTTAATACCCGCTCAATTTGAAGGAGTAAAACTGGCTACTAGAAAGGCATTAATTATCAGCAACTTAGGATACATAGTCAATAGTCAGTGCCCTTCTCGTTTAAACCAAGCCTGTAAAAACTCGATACACTGAAGTACCGCAGCTGGCACAAATTGGCGTGCTGGATATAGCGCATATAAAGTTAACTTAGGCTTTTTTGCATCCTGTAAAATACTCACAACTTCGCCCTTATCAAGCGCTTCCCTGCAAGCAAATTCAGGTAAAAAACCGACGCCCAAGTGGCTTTTAATTGCTTGCAGCATAAAAAGAACATTATTCACTTTAAGAGGGCCTTTTACTCGCACACCGTCGTCTAGTGGCCATAAATTTTTACGTTTTGAATAACTGTATTCAAAACAATTATGATGCACTAAATCCTGCGCTGAATGGATAGCGGAATGACACTCTAAATACTGTTTTGATGCACATACATGATAAGTAAATCGAGTAATTTCCTTACCTATATAGCTTGAGTCAAACGGGCGACTAGAAGCCCGAAAGCCTAAATCGAACCCCTGCTCTACTAAGTCGACATCCTCATCTCCTAAATGTATTTCGAGGTCGACATCTGGATGCGCTTGCATGAAATCAGCAAACATTGCAGCCAAGTCAGTGATCCCAAGCACCATTGGCACATTTACCTTTAACTTGCCTTTGGGTGCTTGCTGTGACTCTTGAACAAAGGTATCTGCGTCTTCTAACTTATTGAGAATATCTTTTGCCCGTTGCAAATAGCCTTCTCCCACGTGCGTAAGCTGCAAATTACGTGTGGTGCGGTGTATAAGCCGCGCGCCAAGCTCAGCTTCTAGTCGGCTGATCTCCTTACTGACCATGGATTTAGATGTATTGTACTGCTCTGCAACACGAGTAAAACTGCGTACCTCAGTCAGTTTTACAAACATTTCTATCGCTCGTAGCTTGTTCATACTTTCCTTGATAATTGTTTCCACTATGTGAACTCTTGGTTCTCATTGTAGCTATATATCAAACAGCATCAAGTTTATACACTGAGCATATCTTTTAGCCAAGAAGCAAATAAGGAAAGCAACTATGTATACGTTATATTACCTACCGGGTGCTTGCGCGCTAGCAACACAGGTCATACTAAGAGAATTAAAGCAACCCTTTGAACTTGTTGACAAACGCGGTGTAGATAACTTTTTAGCCATTAACCCAACAGGTAAAGTTCCAGTTCTTAACGATAGCGGAAACACGTTAGTAGAAGGAGCAGCAATCCTACTTTATCTACTCAATAAACACGAAAATAACCTTCTTCCTCAAGCTGATGCTTTTCATAAGCAACAAGCAATAGAAAACCTTCTTTTTGCCAATGCCACGATGCACCCAGCTTACAACCGCCTATTTTTTGCTACAGGTGCAATTGCAGATGAGCGTGCACGTCAGCCATTTTTAGAAGCGGCAGCGATTGCCATCAACGAATTATGGATGTTGGTCGAGAAAAAGCTCGAACAGCAAACATTTTTAGGGGGCGATCAAATTTCCGCTGCGGATATCATGCTGGCTGTATATGCACGTTGGGGAGCCTATTTTCCAGTCGATATTATCATTCCCGAAAAAGTACGAAAGATGTTAGCGGCGGTTGAAGCAAGGCCTAGTTTTACCGCCTCGATAGCGGCAGAGCAAGCACACAGCAAAGGCGCATGAGCTTAATATGACTAAGGCTATTTCTAAACAACAAGATTTAGACAAAGTAACCGAGGTTATCCAGCAATATTTTGAAGGGCTACACCAAGGAGATATTAAAAAGCTGGATGTAATTTTTCACGCAGACGCGGTGCTCAAAAGTCCTGGGGTGAGGCGCACTAAATCACAGTGGCTAGATTTGGTTTCATCTCGACAAACGCCCAAAAGCCAAAATGCAGCTTTTAATTACCGTATTTTGTCCGTGGATGTTGTAAACCATCAAGCAATGGTCAAGCTGTATTGCCCTCTGTTTGAACATCACTACATCGACTTTATTGGTTTACTTAAAGAAGATGGACAATGGTGTATCGTCAATAAGATGTACGATGACCTGTAGGAGGTAACCTGTGCCAATCATCAATATTAAAATCACCAAGGAAGACGTTACACCTACTCAGAAACAAGCCTTAATAAAGGGGGCAACTCAGCTTATGGTGGATGTCCTTGATAAAGCGCCGAAAGTTACTTTTGTCGTCATTGAGGAAATTGAAACTGACGACTGGGGGATAGGCTTTGATCAAGTCTCCATGTTGCGACAGCAAACCTTAAGCCCGAAATAATGCACTAAGAAGGAGGCATCAAATGATGCTTCTTTAACCTGCAAAGACATTTTTTTGAAAAAGAACCTTATAAAATTCAGGTAAATAAAAATTTTTTTTAAAAAGTTTCTTGAAAAGTATTTGCTTCGTCCATAGATAGTATTGTGAGGACGCCGACAGGGTCCCAACCCAAACTAAGTAAATGTTTTATATACTATTTATTGGCTTTAATTGAAGCAATAAATAGCTTAATTATCGCTTTATGAGGATACAAATTATGCGTACAGTAGACCTATCTCCACTTTATCGTTCATTCATCGGTTTTGACCATTTAGCACAATTAATGGATGCGGCATCACGCAACGAAAAGCAGCCAAGCTTTCCGCCATATAATATCGAAGCTACCGGTGAAGACAAATACCAAATTACCATGGCTGTTGCTGGATTTACCGAGCAAGAGCTTAGCCTTGAGTCAGAAAACAACACCCTGACAGTCAAAGGTGAAAAGCAAAACAAAGAAGACAAAGCCGATCGTAAGTTTATTCACCAAGGTATCGCAGAGCGTAACTTTGAACGTAAATTCCAACTTGGTGACCACGTAAAGGTGATTGGCGCAGGACTTGAAAACGGCCTACTATTTATTGACCTTGAGCGCGAAATTCCTGAAGCACTCAAGCCAAGAAAGATTGAAATTGGCAAAGGTGCACTCATCGAAAATAAATAATCGATTGAGCTCCCCCCCTGTTTTTACATGATGTCACGTTTCCAAGTCGCCCTCGGGCGACTTTTTTGTTTTGAATAATTGAGCTTTATTACATCGATTTTACAAAGTAAATTAATTATACCAATTAGCCTTAATACTGGCTCAACATAGAACGAGGGACTAGCTTTAGCAATAAGTATAGGTATTGCTACTCCTTGTTTTCGAATAATAATTTGTCAACACGGCTAGCACTCTATCTCATCCTCAAGTTAGTTAGATGGTTGATCCTATTAGTGTTACGCCCTCCTTCATTACAATTCTCTAGTTAGTAAACCGAATGGTTAAATCTACCGACTGGTGGTAGTTAGCTAAAAATAGAGCACTAAGTGAGCATATAACTGGCATAACCGTGATTGTGATGTACACTTATTGACCACGTGGTGATACTCATTTTTGGAGTTTATAACTATGGAAGGCGCAATTTTTCTTTTATTCGTTATATTGACCTCAGTAGCAATAGTCTCTGCTATGGTTAAAGCCGATGAGCAGAATCAACACAGAGAGAGAGTTAAGCGATTTGAAGCCTTCATGGATGATGTTGCCAACAAATCGTTCGACTTCGTCGTCAATATAAAAGGTGATCTAAACGGTGTCATTGCTCTAGGGGATATCGTTATAAAAAACTCATTCAACAAAATTGAAGAGCACAATAAAGTACTGGCAGCAGCCGTCGGCGAAGTCGGAAACGTCATAAAAGCAGAAGAAAAACTGACAAGTGAGAAGAAAAACGAAGTTTACGAGGCATTTAAGAGACTGGTTGCATCCTTGACCACTGAGAATAAGCAGCTCGTTAACAACAATTGGCAAAACTTTTTGACTAAATACCCTGAAATTAATAAAGACCTTACAGCATATCTAATCTTAGAGAAGACAGTTAAAACTATTAGCTGCGGATTAAAACCTGAAAACCTGTATATCGACGAGCACTCATCTTTTTCCTGTAATAATGATTTTGGTGGCGACTCTGGTAGTTGGGGCCACTAAATAGTTAAATTTGGCGGTATAATAAAATGGAGTAATTCTATAATGGTAGGTAATGTAAGGATCAATATTGGTGGTAATCAATCGGGTACTATCGTCATGGGTAACTACATCGTAAAAGACTCATATAATAAGTTACTTGATAACGATGAGGCTGTAGCAGAGGCAATTTCTGTCATAGACGACCACATCGGTAATAATTATCAGGGTTCAGAAAATGAAGCTGCAATTAAAGATATATTTCAACAGCTTCAAAATGGCATAGCCAATAAGCATGACGCCCACATTTTAAAGGTCTTCTGGGATGGACTAATCACCTTGACCCCGACCGTTAACACCTTAACTAATGCAGTTTCAACCATTACAAATCTATTCACTAGTAAGTGATTGCCCTTACTGACTGGCATGTTTATATTTATACATACTAGTTCAGATTGCGCTGCGTCCAAAAGTTCAAAATGCAGCTTTAAGCAAGTGCAACAATTGTGACAAACAAAAAAAGCTTGGCTGTTAAGCCAAGCTTTGGGTGCGGTGCGAATAACCGCCATACTCTTACCGACTCTTATCCTTCAGTCAACTTCCCTAATGACATCCAAACTCTCAATTTGGAGCTCAAAGATTCTGATAGCGATGCCTCGCTGTAAGTATTCCTTTATACCAGTTTGTTTAAACTTGCCCGAAAAAAGGCGCTTAGTTGAACAAATCAGTAATATTGTCAGTTACTCAACAATCATCATAATCTTTGAACTCTATTCCCTGCTCCCTGACATCAGCTCCTTTTCCTCTGTCACTCCCTTGCGCAGGTAAATCTACTTCTCGAACTCTAATTATCCTTTAAAGTTTGCGAACTCTGTTGTGCTTAGCTCGCCATTTGCATCAGCGTCTAATTCTTTAAATTGCTCTGCAAGTGCCGTGTGTGCTTGTGCTTCACTCATGCTGATTGTGCCGCTTTGATCTGTATCTAGCGCTGCGAAGTCTTCACTCGCCATTGCATTAACAGACGCGAAAGATAAACCTGTGATTGAAAGTGCAATTAGTACGTTTTTCATCATTTATTCCTCAAAAAATGTAAATACTGTTCGTTTTATAAAATTGGAGGCTATTGATTAGCCTTTAAAATTTGCGAATTCTGTTTCGCTTAGCTCGCCATTAGCATCAGCGTCTAGTGCTTTAAATTGCTCTGCAAGTGCAGTGTGCGCTTGTGCTTCACTCATGCTGATTGTGCCGCTTTGATCTGTATCTAACGCTGCGAATTCTTCACCCGCCATAGCATTAACAGACGCGAAAGATAAACCTGTGATTGATAGTGCAATTAGTACGTTTTTCATCATTTGTTCCTCAAAAATTTTAAATACGGTTCGTTTTATAAAATTGGAAGCTATTAGTTAGCCTTTAAAGTTTGCGAACTCTGTTGTGCTTAGCTCGCCATTTGCATCAGCGTCTAGTGCTTTAAATTGCTCTGCAAGTACCGTGTGTGCTTGTGCTTCGCTCATGCTGATTGTGCCGCTTTGATCTGTATCTAGCGCTGCGAAGTCTTCACTCGCCATTGCATTAACAGACGCGAAAGATAAACCTGAGATTGATAGTGCAATTAGTACGTTTTTCATGATTTATTCCTCAAAAAATGTAAATACTGTTCGTTTTATAAAATTGGAGGCTTTTAGTTAGCCTTTAAAGTTTGCGAATTCTGATTCACTTAACTCGCCGTCAGCATTACCGTCTAGCTGAGTGAATTGCTCAACAAGATTTGGATTCACCTTTGCTTCGCTCATGTTAATTGTGCCGCTGCCATCGGCATCGTATTTAGCAAAGTCGTCACCGGCCATCGCATTAACCGACGCCATTGATAGACCAGCAAGGGATACTGCTACTAGTAAATTTTTCATCATATTCTCCTTAAATTCCGTCTTGGTGGAGAGTCCGAAGACTCACCGATACTAAACTTTCAAATTAGCCTTCAAAGTGCTCGTACTCTGACTCGCTCAGCTCGCCATTACCGTCGACATCAAGTGTCTTGAATTGCTCAGCCAACTTAGGGTTAACCTGCGCCTCACTCATGCTGATTGTGCCGCTGCCATCGTTGTCGTACTTTTCGAAGTCATCCATCGCCATTGCCGATGCTGAAACCAATGTCGTACCTGTGATTGATAGTGCTACTAGTAAATTTTTCATGATCTTCTCCTTAACGATTAAAGTGATGTGATAACTCGGCAAATTAACCTTCGTAGTTATCAAATTCTGCTTGGCTTAGTTGACCGTCTTGGTCTGCGTCTAGCTCGTTAAATTGAGCAAGAAGGCCTTCATCTGCTTTTGCTTCTTCAATAGAGATGTAACCATCACCATTCATGTCTAGTTTGTCGAAATCAGTGTTTGCATGTGCACCTACTGATGCCAAAGTCATTACTGCTGCTGATACTGCGATTGCTAGATTTTTCATCGTGTCTACCTCATAAGACTAAAAACTAATTTCTGTGTTAACCGTTTTGCTATTAAAGCTAAAACTGATTTTGCATTTGTTTTTGCGTTTCGTTTTTCGCTTTCGAGATAACTATTCCAACTTTGATGCCAAAATTAAAAAAGCAATATTTATCAGATAGTTAAAGAAGTTTGCTTGGAAAGGTTAAGGTTGGATTAAGGCCAACTGTTGCTAAATGGCAACAGCTGAAGGTATGGAAAATAAAAAGTCTTTATTTCTCTGAGTGTTAGGTTGTCGCATCTTTGCAACAACGCCACTTTTTCACACTAAGTTTTACAAACCGAACAGCGCTACTTGGTCAAAATTAATTCACCTTTTGGAAGGGTTTGGTATCGTGAAAAAAATTTTTTCTCAGTCTTTACAAAAACAGGCACTTATTGCCATGTTTATTGGTGTGCTTCCAATACTCACACTGACTTTGTGGTACGCCCAAGCACTGTCCAAAAACCAACAAAAAACGCAGGGTATTTATAATAAAAATCAAAAGCTTATTCTTGAATACAATTTTGTAAAAGCAGATATCAGTGCGCTTGAAAAAGCACTGCAAAATAATCAGCTGCTGCAAAGTGAAACACTGCAAGACAGCATCGAGCAGAAGTGGCAAAACACCAAAAAGCGTATTCAATTATTAAAAATAAACCTACCCGATTCGCTGTTTGTTGCTAAATGGCGACAATTCGCGCCAGATGAAATCAATGCCACCTCAAAAGCTGAAGAGTTTCAGCGATTGGTTAAAGTGCTTAATCAATTCGAGGAAAGCTTTCAGCAAACACTGAATAAGCGCTTATCAGATCAAGAAGCCCATTTCGTGCAGCTGCAAACATGGTTTATGTTTGGCCTCATCATCCTGCTACCCACCCTTATCGTGATCAGTATCTTTTTGATCAACCGGATTTGTCAGCAGCTTAATCAGGTAGAGTCTGCGGTATCTGAGGTGGGTAAAGGTAATTTTGATAAGTCGGTAGAACTTTCTGGTAGTCATGAGTTACAGCAACTGGGCGACAGGTTAAATTGGTTAAGGCTCGAACTTAAACGCATTCAACAACAAAAAGAAACTTTCTTGCGCCATGTTACTCATGAGCTTAAAACCCCTTTAGCATCACTAAACGAGGGAAGCAGCTTGTTAAATAGTGGATTGCTTGGAGCTGTTAATCCAAAGCAGCAACGTATTCTCACCATAATGGAAAACTCTGTTGCAAAGCTTGGATCGCTGATCGACGATTTACTCAGCTATAGCGCGGCCAGTCACCCTGATAGCCTACATCACGACGCCGAAATGAATCTTATCCAAAAAGAAGTCTCAACGCATCTTAGCGATAAGCTAGGAAAGACTGATGTAATAGTGAACTGGCAAAACCATAATGACCTAAAAGTGCCTTATCTTCCCTGCAAATTAGTGTTAACTCAGCTAGTGAGCAATGCCATCGATCACGCTAAAAGTAATGTCACTATTTCAATTAAAGAGCAAAATGGCGAAGTATTGTTGATAGTCCGTGACGACGGTGATGGCATCGACATTAATGAAGCAGATTCATTATTCCAGCCATTTGTTCGTGGTGAGAAAAATAAAAATAATAATGGCAGTGGCTTAGGTTTAGCCATTGTCTCTGAGTGTGTGAAGCAATTAAAAGGCTATGTGAAATGGCTATCAGTAGAATCTGGCGCCAGTATTCAAGTCGCCTTTCCAAAAAGGGATCCAAAATGAAATACATCGCATTAAGTATCATGCTATTTTTGCTCAGTGGTTGTGCCACAACGGAGCATAACGTCGAGCAAACAAAGCAGTTTATTGGCCCTGTGAAAACAGAAACTAGCGCTAGATTTGTGCCTTTAACTGAGGTGATCAAAGCCTTAGTCAGTCAATGCGCCCAAAAACATAACGTGACATTTAACCAATACTATAAAGGTGCGCAGCACTTACAAGGCTTTATTCACACCTATTGCGGTACAGACTCAACCACCAAGCAACTTAAAGCCATTGAAGCGCTAAGACTACAAGATTATTGGCCGGAAGATTATAACATTTGGTTTGAATCATTAGCTTGGCATACTCAAAACCTTCGTGAGCAAAAAATCAGCAATTATTACGCTGACAATAAAGCACAACAGCACAAAGCACAATTGCTACAAACACAGAAGCAGCTTGCTGAGCTGAAACAAAAGTTGGCAGACATAGAAACTCAACGTCTGAAAACCGATCTATCTGAAACCCCATCACTTGAGGAGGATGTACTATGAGTCAAATACAACAGGGTGCAAAGTTGCTTTTAGTAGATGACGATACGTCTTTGACAGAGCTGCTGGCGATACGGTTAGAAAGCCATGGATACGAAGTTGAAGTAGCGCATCGTGGTACGCAAGCATTAAACATCCTCAAACAAATGCCCATTGACTTGGTTATCACAGACCTAAAGATGGCGCACATGAACGGCTTTGAACTTAATGAACAGATCAAAAAACACTATACAGGAATGCCCGTTGTGATGATGACCGCTCATGGCTCAATTCCAGATGCTGTCGACGCTATGCAACAAGGCTTTGTCAGCTTTTTAACCAAACCCATTGACTCTCAGCAAATGCTTGATGTCATCAATGAGGCGCTTGCTGGAAAAGTAAGAACAGCGCAGACTTCAGATCCTAACAACTTTCATGGCTTGTTGTTTCAAAGCGCCTCAATGCGCCAGTTAGTACAGCAAATTCAAGCACTTGCCAGCAGTAACGCAAACATCCTGATCCAAGGCGAGAGCGGTACTGGTAAAGAGGTGACGGCAAAAGCGATCCATCTGGCAAGTAATCAATCTCAAGGGCCTTTTATCGCGATAAACTGTGGTGCAATGCCTGCCCACCTTTTAGAGTCAGAGTTATTTGGCCATAAAAAAGGAGCATTTACTGGCGCTGTGAGCGACAAAGAAGGTTTAGTACAAGCCGCCGATGGCGGCACCTTATTCCTCGACGAAATTGGTGATATGCCGCTTGATTTGCAAGTTAAACTACTGCGTGTTTTACAAGAGCGAACCGTTCGTCCGGTGGGCGGCCAAACCGAGCATAAGGTCAATGTTCGTTTTGTCTCTGCAAGCCATAAGAACATTCAAAGCGCCGTTGCGGAAAAGCAATTTCGTGAAGATTTATACTACCGACTAAATGTAGTGTCCGTTGAGATCCCAAGCCTACGAGAAAGATTAGAGGATATTCCGCTGCTTGCATCACGTTTCTTAAGTGCTCTTAGCGATGGCGAAAAGCAATTTAACCAACAAAGTATTACGCACTTGTTGAATTACCATTGGCCGGGCAACATCCGTCAGCTCCATAATATTGTAGAGCACTGTGTCGCCATCACCCCAGGTAAAGTGATAACCGAAGATATTGTACAAAAAGCCTTACCAAAAGATTGTGCGCAAAATGCTTTTACTGGGTTGAACGAAGCTAAACGTCAATTTGAATATGACTACATTCAAAAAGTACTCGCGCTTTGTGAGGGGAATGTCTCAGAAGCTGCAAAACTTGCACAACGAAATCGCTCTGATTTTTATAAATTACTTAAAAAACACGAGATCCAATGCTAAACCTATTTATAGGGGAAGATAAAATTATGCCTCACACGGTCGGATGCCCACCGCCTGCAACCGACTGTAGTGAAGCCTAAGACATAGCAGTTCGCTCAATTAAGAGAGTGGGTTTGGGTAAAATGCGTTGCCATGTAGTTACGCTCTTAGTAGCTCTAAACAAGAGGTTTTTAACAAAAATAGCGCCCAACTTACCTCCTCAAATTGAGCAGGTAGTAAAGCAAAAGACGGCAAATCATAGTGTCGCCAGCTCCAAAGTACTTCCTTCCCTAAATACAGTGCCGTGATATGGCACCTGACAACATAGTCCAATTAATGGGGTCTCTGCGATGAAAATGCGCAAAAAACTGATAATTAGCTTTGTACTCACCGTTATTATTCCTATTTTGGCAATTTCGATTGTGAGTATTTCGCAAACCAAGAAAGATTCTCTTGAAAAGTTTTTAGACGCATCCGGCAATGAAATTCGGCAAGCGGAACGGTCATTTGTATTATTTTTTGAGCAAATGAAAAAGAGCGCCCGGTTTTTAGCACAGGCCGAGGCTGTACAAAATGTTAGTGATAATACCACCACTTACTTTGGTGCAGAGAAACCAATGACTCCGTTGCAAAATGGTCAGAGTGAAGCGCAAATTTATGAGCTTTATCGCGCATTCGGACAAACCCATGAAGAGCTACTGTTTGTCTATTTAGGTACGAGTTCTGGTGGCTTTATCCAATACCCAGCAGAGCCTCTGGGCAACTATGATCCAACTAAACGCCCTTGGTACAAAAAAGCCGCAGCAAACCCCAATAGCGTTATCCTCACAGAGCCTTATCAAGGTGTTACAGGGCAAGCTATGGTCTCAGTCGCGACGGCAATTAAGCGTGATAGTAGAATGATAGGTACACAATCGCTGGACGTGACGCTCTCCACTCTCACTGATATTGTTAGTAACATTCGCTTGGGGGAATCTGGCTATCTACTTTTACTCGACGGTAACGGTATTGTACTGGCTGACCCAAAAAACAAAGACAACAACTTTAAACACAGCAAAGATCTCAACAGCCCACTTTATAACGCAATTCGAGATGTGAAAAACGAAGCCTACCTTACCATTGAAACCGATAATAAAACCTACGTTGCTAAAATTTATCGTTCATCAAACCTTGGCTGGCAGTTTATTGCAGTTATTGATGAAGATGAAATTTTAGCTGCTGCATACGATATGACTATTAGTATTGCGGTAATTGCGATGTTAATGGTGATTATTTTTGTCATTACCGCTATCACACTGGCAAATAAAATTGTCCAACCGATAGAAATGGTTTCTTTGGGTTTGAGAGAAATTGCCCAAGGAGAAGGAAACTTATCGAAACGTTTAAAGGTGATCAGCAACGATGAAATTGGTGAACTTGCAACCTGGTTCAACAAATTTCTCGATTCGATTAACCTGTTAGTGAAAGACATTCAGCATAATGCCGCGACACTCAACAGCGCAGCACTAGACTCCCAAAAAAGTATTAACGATATTCGTAGACAATGCCATGCTCAAGCGGATGACTCTGCCAATGCTGCAACAACAACTGAAACCGTGGAGCAGCTTGCAATAGAAGTGACTGAACATTGCACCCAGACACTTGAAGATGTGGTTAGCGCTGACGAGCATGCCCAACACGGTAACAAAACCATCGAATTAACCGTGTCACAGGTGGCAAGACTCAATCAGTCACTTGCTGAGTCTGCAAGTGCGATGAATCAACTTGAGAGTGAAAGCCAAGACATTACCAATATACTTGGTGTGATCCGCTCGATTGCAGAACAAACCAACCTACTTGCGTTAAATGCAGCCATCGAGGCGGCTCGAGCAGGAGAGCAAGGTCGAGGGTTTGCTGTGGTTGCAGATGAAGTGAGGACACTGGCACAACGTTCTCATGATGCCACGCAAGAGATTGAGCAGGTACTAACTAATCTTATCGCGCAAACTAGAAATGTATCTAACCAGATGACGGTGAGTGTAAGCGAATCAGAAACCACAATTACGCAATCACAAAGCGCTCAACAAGCATTTTCAGACATTACAGCAGCCGTATCACGCATTAAGTCTTCGGTATCAAATATTGCAGCACAAGCAACACAGCAAGGTCAAAATGCTGGTCAAACCAAACGGTTGATTGGCTCTGTAGATGTTTCGGTAAGACAAGTTGGTGACGGTGCGGCTGCACTTAATGCCGGAGCTGACCAATTGGTGGCACTTGCTAAAGATCTAGAGCAATTAGTTGGCCGCTTTGATATTGATGAACAATAGTTAACCTATCCCATTTAATTATTGTTACAAAAATGGTGTACTGCCCAGTTGTCCTCATATTGACAACTGGTTTAGACTGGGCAAACTTATTTATCTATAGAAAAATAACAATGAAGAAATTTAAATTCACATTGATCTCTACTGCTCTATTTGCAGTTCTTGGTTGCCAAGAAGCTCCGCAACAAAACCAAGTTGAAGCGCAAACTCAAGCACAACAACAGGTAGCCGTGGCAGCACCTATCGCTGAAAAAGTTCCACATAAAGTGATGATTCATGGGCAAGAGTTTACTGATAACTACCATTGGTTACGCGACGACACTAGAAGCAATGAGAAAGTACTAGGTCATCTCAATCAAGAAAATGCCTACGCAGACAGTAAACTTGATGCGACCAAGCAACTCCAACAAACACTTTTTGAAGAAATTAAAAACAAAGTTGTTAAAGATGACCGTAGCGTACCGACATTAAACGGTAGCTATTACTACTTCACAGCAACGGAAGGCGACAAAGAGTACTTTACCTATTTCCGTAGCGAGCATAAAGACGGTAAAAATGCTGAAGCAATTTTTGACGCGAATACTCGTGCTGAAGGCCAGAATTATTATGGTGTAGGCGCGCTACAAGTTTCATCTAACGAAAACCTGTTAGCATTTGCCGAAGATACCCTCAGCCGCAGAATTTATACTATTCAAGTTAAAGATTTAACAACAGGTAAATTGTTAGAAGACAAAATCGAGGGTACGTCTGGTTCGGTCGTGTGGGCAAATGACAACAAAACACTTTACTACATTAAAAAAGATCCCGTTACTTTGCTTGGCTTCCAAGTTTTTCGTCACACTTTAGGTACACCACAAAGCGATGATGAATTAGTCTATGAAGAAACGGACAACAGTTACTTCACCAATATTTCTAAGAGCAAAGATAAAAGCACTATATACATTCACCACGGCAGTACCGAATCGTCTGGTGTGTCTCTTATCAGTGCTGACGATGCAAAAGCCAAACCAGAGCGTTTCATTCCAAGAGAAGCAGGTCACGAATACAGCATTAACAAACTAGGTGATTGGTTTTACGTTCATACAAACAAAGATGCTATTAACTTTAAACTAATGCGTGTTAAGGCAACTGATGTAAAAGATCGGTCAAAATGGCAGACGGTGGTTGAGCATAACCCTGATGCAAAATTAGAAAGTATTGCCTTGTTCAACCAGCACCTGGTTTACGAAACACGCGAAAACGGTCTAACTCAAATCACAGTTAGTAATTTAGATAACAGTAAAAGCAAGCGCTTGACGTTTAATGACCCAGCGTATACGGCATACCTGACAGGCAACAAAAACATAGACACTGACTCGGTGAGAATCGGCTATCAAAGTATGACCACACCTGCTTCTGTGTTTGACGTTAATTTGGAAACTCTTGATAAAACGTTATTAAAACAAAATAAAGTACTGGGCGACTTTAATCCTGAAAATTACAAATCAGAGCGTATATTTATCACAGCACGTGATGGGATTAAAGTACCCGTTTCAATTGTGTATCGCAAAGACAAATTCAAGCAAGATGGGTCTAATCCACTGCTGCAATATGGCTATGGGTCTTATGGATTGAATGTCGAACCAACCTTTTCTATCAGTCGCTTAAGTTTGTTAGACAGAGGTTTTGTGTACGCCATCGCCCATATTCGAGGGTCAGAAACACTTGGCCGCCCTTGGTACGAAGATGGTAAAAAGTTAAATAAGAAGAACACTTTTAATGATTTTATTGACGTGACCAAAGCATTAGTAGAACAAAAGTACGGTGATGCCTCTAGAATATATGCCAGAGGTGGTAGCGCCGGAGGTCTGTTGATGGGGGCGGTGATTAACCAAGCTCCAGAGCTTTATGACGGTGTTCATGCAGCGGTGCCGTTTGTTGATGTCATTAATACTATGCTGGATGAAAGCTTGCCACTTACCACTAATGAGTACGATGAGTGGGGCAATCCAAATGATAAAACCTACTTCGATTACATGCTATCTTACTCACCTTATGACCAAGTGAAAGCACAAGCATATCCGAACTTGCTAGTTACAACTGGCTTACATGATTCGCAGGTACAATACTTTGAACCTGCCAAGTGGGTTGCAAAGCTACGAGATCTTAAAACTGATGATAACTTGCTACTATTTAAAACCGATATGGAAGCAGGTCACAGTGGTGCATCGGGTCGATTTAAAGGGATCCATGATATAGCACTGAGCTATAGCTACTTTATCGCACTTGCTGAGAATAAAATCTAGCTTTTAGCTTTTCTAGACACCAAAAGAGGCAATGCTTCTTTTGGTGTTGCCCGCTAGCTCAACCTGTTATGTTGGTCTGCGTTTCTAAAGCATAAACGCTCATGATATTCCCGCCTGTTATATCAATTTACCAAATTACGTGATCTATTTATGGGGAAATGATTCCAAGCACCCGACTCAATTGGCACAATGGAGATTACTAACAAATAGCGCCATTGTTGACTATATTAAATAAACGACACATTTTTATATCAGTGAAAAATGAACGTATTTCGCTATGTTTTTATCTGGTATTGTTTAATTCTTCCCTTTGATAACTGTGCGACCCCTCATAAACCGGAGCTAGCTGCACCAATTGCTGTCACCATTTTAGTGGATGATGCTTATCCACCATATAGCTATCAGATAGATGGCGAGCTGTATGGCATTTATGTTGATATTGTCAAACAAGCCGCTCGAATACTAAGTAAAGAGTATTCAATTACTTTGCAGGCCATACCTTGGAAACGAGGACTCTCTTCTATGGAATCAGCAGAGGCGATGGCACTCATGCCTCCCTATATTCATATAAAAAAAAGACCCTACATCTGGCCGTACTCTGTACCACTACAAGAAGAAGTGGTGGTCGCCTTTTGTAATAAAGGATTCACGCTAAAAAAGCTTCCGCACATAAAACCGGAACAAGCCATCAATGTCGGCATAAACGCAGGATATATGATCTTGGATGAAGACTTAATGGAAGCTCAAAAATTAGGCTTGATTAAGCTCTGGGAGAATAAAAGCACAAGTTCAAATATCGAAAAGCTGTCCCGCGGCCGCATTGATTGCTATGTAAATGATAGGCTTTCTACTTTACTTGGAATAAATAAAGCATCTTTTGCTTCTGCTCAGCTTAGCAGTGGAAACATTATTGAAGATAAAGTGATCATGAGGCGTACTGCACATATTGGTTACTTAAAAGGTTTTGAAGGAAAATATCCACATAAGCAACACTTTATTTTACAAATGGACAATGCGCTTAGGCAGGTACTCCAAAGCGATACGGCTGAGGAACTCAGGCCGCAGAGTCCATCCAAATAACACTTTGCAACCTCATGACGATTACTTTTTGAACTATTTTATAAACTTCATTGGACAGCCATGTAAGAACGCTATATTATAATAGCGCTTTAGATACTTAGAGCACTTACTACTGCTGCACTGTTTTTTCTTGATACTCTTTTTTTTAAAAAGTCGTTTATAGATATACCAATGCGTTACTAGCTAAGTTTTATCTATCGCTTTAACGGTGATTTTCACCACACAATTAATTTTTTGAAAAAGGTTTCAATTATGTCTAACACAGTAAACGGCACAGTTAAGTGGTTTAACGAAGAGAAAGGTTTTGGCTTCATCACTCAAGAAAACGGCGGTAAAGATGTATTCGTACACTTCCGTGCTATCGTTTCTGACGGTTTCAAAACTTTAACTGAAGGCCAATCAGTGTCTTTCACAGTTGAAGAAGGCCAGAAAGGTCCTCAAGCAAGCAACGTAGTAGTTAACTAATACGTTTTGCAAAAGAGCTGGTGCTTACACCAGCTCTTTAAAATCTTAAGTCTCACCTCTTTTAGCCTTTCGGCAGCATATCTGATAACAACAGTACAATTCCTAAAAACGACATAAAGCCCGCAATATCAGTGATAATCGTCAACATTATTGATGAAGATTGTGCAGGGTCTAATCCAAGCTTTTTCAGTGCGATTGCCTTCCATAGAATGAGGCATACCTTATTGGGGTTTTCTGTAATCATTAAAGCAAGAGGTTAATACCAATTAGCCTGTACACTTGCTCAATTTAAAAGCGTAAGCCTGACGCTAGCCGCGTTAAAAACCTCTTGTTTAGAACAACTAAATAGCAAAATTTCACCTGCCAATAGACAAGGTTTTCTCACCTCAAAATAGCAAACTTAATTGAGATTAATAGGTATAACTACGACAAAATGACGGTTTACAACTTGAAGTCGACGTATGATGGTATGGAAGCTTTTGATGTTAAAAACTCAATGAGTTTGAAGGAAAAACCTTAAGCTAAAAAATGTGTGCAGAAGTCAACCAAGAGAATGGTGCAATAAAGGAGCTTTTTACTAAAAAGGTCGGTGACAGCAAGCAAGCGTTGTTGCATAAACACCTCAGCTGAAGCAAACCTGAGTATTGTAAAATCATGATTATTTGTGGGGCGCAGCCGCTCAACCTATTACCATCCTGAATGAGGCTGCCGTTATACTGAGGCTGCTATCATTGATGCCATTAATAATGGCATTTAGAAAAACCACAAAAATTATTAAATCCACTTAGATTTAATAACTAATTTTTCATTGTTATAATTAAATATAAAAGAAACTTAAATATAAAAATAAATATGAGCGCAGCGTTAGCTACGCTCTTTTTATTTTTGTTACTTAATCACATGTTCTTCATGGACAACATAAATGCTATTTGGGTTTGTTAATGATAAAACCTTAACAGCTAATGTTTTCCCTGCAGCATTTTCACACTCAATGATTTGATATAAGACTGGCTGGCCAGCATGAGAATTATCAACTGTGATATCTGTCATAAATACATCTGAATGGAAAGGACCTTTGCCACTTTCACCGTGGAAGAGTCCAAGTTCAACTCCGCGGTTAGACAGTGTTGTGCAGCGACCACTATTACTTTGACTATCTACACTTAAGCGACTCTCAACATGAAACGCACTATGATAGCCGTAAGTATTCGGACGGTGTACAAACTCACCTACAGGTTGTGCGCTTATATCCCACTGTACGAGTGGCGCACCGGGCACATTCACATATACGTCGTATTGTTCGCCTGATGAACTGGTGCAAGAGACTTCAACGCGTTTATTTGCTGTTAAGTACTGCTCAGGAATAGTAGCAGTTGCCTGCTGAATGTAATTACTTCCTGATAACCCTTGTACGTTAGCATGCGCGATTTGTTCGCCAGTTGTATGGTGATATACGTTCGCGTAGCTACAAAAATCGCCCTCTCCTCGTGGGTGTAAATCAACCTTTAGGTTATGTGCAAATTCACTTGAAAGGATCGCTGTTGCTAAAGGGCCGTTGGCGTATTCAGTTACACGTTCAAATCCATCGATATCATGTGCCTGACTTGGTAAAGCCATACTATTTGCTGAGACAAATACAGCTGCTAAGGATAGTGCGAAACAAAACTTCTTCATTTTAAATTTTCCTTTTTTAATCTCATAGAGGGCATTGTTGTCTATTTGAAAGGGCCCGTTCGTAAACAACGAGTTGATAATAATTCCCAATGACAGCGCTGACAATAGCTTGTGAACACATTTTAATGATTTAAATCAATTTATCTAATTTTATTTTTAAAATGTTAATTTATTGAATTTATATGACTACATTTTAATCTGGGTTAATTTTAAACTTATCATTATTGCAAGCAAGAAAGTAGAAGACAGTAAATAACAGAGGAAAGGCGATTTAAAATAAAAAGTGAGCTAAGTACTTTTATCTCGACACTCAACTCACCTTATTATAAAGAATAGAGTTTATAAGGGTAAAATCATCGCTGAGTCTTTACCAAACTCAAATACATTCATTTTTCCACATTGTGCAAAGTGGTTGTTACTCATATAAGGTGTACCCTGCTGATTAATATCAGCTTCCCAACCTTGTCCATTGTTCACAAAAGCTTTAACTTCAAACCAACCGTTAAAGGTATGATTGCAATTCATCTCGACTTCCAAAAGCCAGTAGTGAGCGCCCCACTGATTAAGCGGCATCACACCAAAACCATCTCTATCATAACGTTTTTCAGCTCCCCACTGAGCAGGCCATACATCTGAGGTCCAATCGAGTGGGCTCCCCTTTGCACCATTTGCTTGCCCGTTTTGAGCTTCAGACCAGTCCAACATGGTGTCACCTACCTTCCAAGGCGCAGTGGTTACATTTCTCATATTTAGATGCTTTATTGGTAATGCACAGCGCATGGGATTAGCAGAACAATCAACACCACGCTGTAATGCCGCGGTATGGTCAAGGCCACCACGAATGAACATATCTTGTCCTGATTGTGTCTGTGCTTTGATAAATACTAAAGTGCGCTGCCAATCCTCTAAATCCGGTGGTGGCGCTGTTATTTTACTTTGGTGATGAATTGCAAGTGCCTGCATCGCCTCAATTGACACATGCGCATAGCCATTCTCGTCCACTTTTATACTTTGGCCTAAGCACTGTCCTTCAACCTTTGCACCTGTTAATACATTACAATAAGTACCTGGCTCCATGCCTGTCTGCAATTGTTGGTTCATTCCAAAAGGCTCTCTGTTTATCGCGACAAATCCTAAGTTACCTCGAGAAAAAGCGATTTGGTTATTGCCGTTATCCCACCAATTATCGACATTCCAATTTCCCGATGTATGGTTTCTAAACTGCATTGCTCCAGAGATCATTGGACGACGATGCTCACATTGCCATTGTGCACTGTTACAATTTAGATTACCGTTTTGATGTACAGGTAATGAAGGCGCGCCAGCATCAGTATTACCGTTAAACTCATAGCTAGACATGACTTTTGGATAGCCGTAAGGAAACGCCAACATAAATACATTAGCTAAGTCATAGAGGTTGCCATCTTTAAAGGTCACAATCGAGCCTGCACCTCCATGTCCGCGTTGATTGTCATGATTATCCGTAAACACTACCGCTTTATGACTCGGCATTAATCCCCATGATTCACCAAAACTTTTTAGCCACGCCAGCTTGCCTTGTTTAAAGGCGTTACTGAGCTTTATGCTATATTTAAATTCTGTGACTAACCCATTTTGATGATATTCAGATGCGGTAATGGCTTCACCGCCTTGATCAATCACCTCTTGAAAAATCACCGCTGGCTTATTTAATTTAGCAAGTACATCGGCAATATCATTTGCCGGCATGTGCTTGCTGGCATCAAGACGAAAGCCTGCAACGCCCAGTGACAAGAGGTCATTTAAAAAGCCTGCAATAGTGTTTTGTACGTAGTCTGCGTCAGTATCTAAATCATGAAGCCCTACCAGTTCACAATGCTGAACTCGCCAAGCATTATTTGCGTAATCTTCAGAATTGATTGCACATGTGTTATGAAAGTCCCGAGGACTATATATTGGGTACTGCTTGTTACCGAAGGCATTTCCAGCAACGCCTTCACCGCTCCCGTGTGCCATGTGGTTTATCACAGCATCAACATATATATCAACTCCAGCTAACTTACAACGTGAGACCATATCGGCAAACTCAGCGCGATTGCCACCGCGACTCACAATCTCATAGCTTACCGGTTGATAACGCGTCCACCATTGTGAGCCCGTTATATGCTCATTCGGTGGTGATACTTGCACGGCTGCATAACCGTTTGGTCCTAAAAATGTTTCACACTCAGTTGCAACGYCACGCCAAGACCATTCAAATAAGTGAACAAATGTTGTTGGATCGCCCTGCGAGGCATTGATAGGGGCAGCTAAGCCTAACGCAAGTAGTGCTGTAGCCATAGATTGGATTCGTTTTGTTGTCATCATTATTGCACCTTTTCATGTTACACAAATTTAACAATATAGGTATCAATAATGATCGATCCATTGAATACGTATGCAGCAGTGGTTTTTTGTCAATGCACTTAGAAAAGGGGCATAAACACGACTTTGCATAACTTCAATGACATTTGACCTACAACCACAAACATTAAGTAAATCAATGTAAACAAAACATCAAGTTTAATTGAATTGTCATCAATAGTGATTAGAATATCGACCCGAATAAATATTCGAAAAATTATAAGACACGGGAAAATAAAAAATGATTAAAAAATCAATTTTGGCCTCTGCTGTTACATTAGCTTGCCTAAACGCTCAAGCAGACGTCATTATCTCCGAATATATTGAGGGTAGTAGCTATAACAAAGCAGTAGAGCTCTATAATGGCAGCAATACTGCGGTAGACTTGAGTGGATACTCAATAAACTTCTTCTTTAATGGTGCAACCGAAGCCCGCACACAAATCGAACTATCTGGAGCGCTAGCGCCAAAGTCTACTTACGTTATCGCACATGCTGATGCAGCTTCAGAAATCATAGCCAAAGCGCAGTTAACTAACTCTAGCAGCTGGTTTAATGGTGATGATGCGATCACACTAACACTTGATGGCAATACTATTGATAGCTTAGGTCAGCTAGGTGTTGACCCAGGTAGTGAATGGATTGATGGCGAAATCAGAACAAAAGACAAAACTCTAGTCAGAGATCCGGCGGTAACGCTTGGACGCACCGATCCTGGTGAGGCATTTATAGGTGAAGGGCAATGGCTCGCGCTGTCTAAAGATGACTTTAGTAACCTAGGTGTACACTCAAACGGTAATGATATACCAGAGCCAGAACCTGTAAAGTGTGGTGAAAACAATACCTTAATCAGTACAATTCAAGGTGCGGGCGATTCTAGCCCAGTTGCGGGTGAGGTCGTTGAGGTTCAAGCTGTGGTCACCTCAAGCTTGCAGTCTGACACAGGTCTTAAAGGCTTCTTTATTCAAGAAGAAAGCGCTGATTACGACAGCGATGAAAATACTTCAGAGGGTATCTTTGTCGCATATAACAACACCTCGGTTAGCGCCGGAGATGTTGTGAAGCTGCGTGGTAAAGTTGAAGAAAAATATGGCCAAACGCAACTTATAAATGTTGATGCAATTGAACTTTGTGGTACAACAAACGTGTTTTCAACCGCCATAACATTGCCTGTTCAAAGCAGCCTTGAGGCATACGAGGGCATGCTTGTTTCTATTACTAACGAGTTGGTCGTCAACGATACATACGGACTTGCACGTTACGGCGAAGTGCGTTTAGCTACCGAGCGCTTGTATCAGGCGACTCAAATCGCAGCGCCTGGTGAGCCAGCAAATCAATTAGAAGCACAGAACAAACGCAAAGAAATTTTGTTAGATGATGGTTCGTCAGTACAAAATCCTGAGGTGATCCCATACCCTTCCCCTACTCTTGACGCTTATAACACGTTACGTTTGGGTGATTCGGTGACTAGTCTCGAAGGGGTCATAGGCTATGGCTATAGTCAATACCGTATTCATCCAACCAAAACACCAAACTTTGTTCATACCAATTTACGTACACAAGCCCCTGAAGTGGAATCCCGTGGCGATCTACGTATTGCCAATTTTAATGTCCTAAATTATTTTAATGGAGATGGCCAAGGAGCCGGATTCCCTACTCCTCGAGGTGCTGACAACGCTGAAGAGTTCGAACGACAAAAAGCAAAAACAGTCGCAGCAATCACTGCACTCGATGCTGATATTGTTGGCTTGCTCGAACTTGAAAACGACGGTTTTGATGAGCGCAGTGCGATTGCTGATCTGGTTAATGCGCTAAATGTGTCAGATCCTGTTAATACCTATGCGTTTGTTAACCTAAATACTGAGCGAGTTGGTGGTGATGCTATTACTTCAGGCATTATCTATCGCAGCAATAAGGTATCCGAAGTGGGCACACCAGCTTATACGGAAACTGTCCCCTTTGACTATGGTAACCGTCCACCAGTAGTACAAACTTTTAAAGACATCACTAGTGAAGAAACATTCACTGTCGTAATGGCTCATTTGCGTTCAAAAGGAAGTTGCTCTAAAGCCGAAGGCTTAGATCAAGATCAGAACGATGGTCAAGGCTGTTGGAATCAAACGCGTGTCAATGCAGTAAATACGCTGTCACAGTGGTTAAATACAAATCCAACAGGGGTGGTAGAAGACGATGTCATTATATTAGGTGATATGAACGCGTACGCAAAAGAAGATCCAATTAACGCCTATATTACAAATGGTTATGCTAATATCAAACAAGCCTTGCATGGTGATAATTTAGACTACTCGTACGTATACCAAGGACGTATTGGTAGCCTAGACCACGCGTTTGCTTCAACTTCTATGATGACAAAAATAAAGTCTGTGACTGATTGGCATATTAATGCAGATGAGCCTGTTGCGCTGGACTACAATACTGAATACAAATCAGATAACCATAAGGCAAGCTTGTACGCGCCACACCCTTATCGCGCGTCAGATCATGATCCAGTTGTTATCGATCTTAACCTAGCGGTAGAGCCTACTGTTATCGAGGGTGAATTTTCTGGCCTTGCAGGGTGGTTTTGGTGGCAACATCGCGAAATTGAACTGCCAGCAGGTTTTGATAAATTAGAAGTGTCAATGACAGGTAAAGGTGAAGCTAATCTGTACGTACGCCACCAGCACATGCCAAGCTTTTTCCAGTATGACTGTCGCCCTTATCTTTGGGGTAGTACTGAAAGTTGCACATTTAATCAGCCAGCTGAAGGGAAATGGAACATACGTGTGCACGGTTTGTTGCCGTATTACAATGTCACAATTAAGTACAAGGCAACCAAAGCAAATTAATCTAAGGTTTGGCTAGTTAATAACACTTATCAGCCTACCTTTACTAATTGGCTTATTTAGATTTTCTAAATAAGCCAATTCATCACTTTTCAAACCTTTCCTTAACAAGTTGAGCTAAGCAAAGGCTTTAAACCAATTTTCTTATTGAAATGCGCTAACCGTTAAACGCAGCTGACTGGACAAGTGTCGGGGCCAAGTGGGTTTTTCCTACGTACGCTATCTAATTGTACTTCAATCGCATTTGAGATTTTTACGTTTAGTGAAGCTGTATGAGGCTGATCACCATATGTTAATGAATTACCAGACACAGAGATGCGAACCGATTGACCATTACTCATATTGCGAATAGCATCTTTGGCTTTGACACCCAAGTCTTCACCAGCATAGAAAAACTCACCACTGGGGATCGCTTTATCCAAAGAGAAGATGGTACGAGCGCCGCTGAGTTTATCGTCATTTACAAACCCTGCCATTTCTTTTTTCATTTTTGACTCAAAAAATGAATCAACGAGGTTAGAAAGACCAGGAATGCTGATCCCCAAAAAGCGTGTTTCAATATCAACATCTAAATTGATAGGTCTAACACTTAAGTTGGATACTTCACCACTGTAGGGGTTGTAAGTTGCGGTTGCCCAAATCTCAGGTGTACTTATTCTTCCATACGCTTTGAATATAATGGAAGGTGTGTTTTTAAGGGTAATTTTTGACTTTGAATTAATACCAATGCCGCCGATCTTAGCGGTTACTTGACCACTCGACTCTTTCAATTCAAATACCAAAGGCCCATTGATACTCGTTGAGACATAGTCTAGGTCAAAGCTGCCATTAAGATTTGCATCCATCATCTGATACATTTGCTGTTTGATATCCGCTTCTAGCTCATTTCTACGCGCCGAAGTCTTAGCCAGCACTGATTTTACATAATTGTTTTGATCCAATGCGCAGCTTTGATAGCTACCATACGCAACTGAAGCCGAAACACGTGTAACATAATCATCACGGTTATGCTGCTCGAACAAGTTATATAGGTTACATTCGCCAATATTATTATTAATTGCGGCAGAAGCGGCTGTTGGTACAACGCCAGCGGTAAGCACAGTTGCAAACACAAGTGACTTTGAAATCATTTTACATCTCCTTTGGTCTATTTCAGATTTCGGGTACACGTTAATATTCCTAAACTTCATTGTCAAAGAATAATCAATTTAGTTAACAACTAAGAGGGAGGCGCAACAAATTGTTACCTAAATGTTTTATTTTAGGGTTTTCATCCTAGCTGCAATGCCTAGCTATATGACAAACGAGGCAAAATACTAACGCCTAAGTTGTGATGCAAACTGACATACTCGCTGTGCTTCATCTGCGTTGCTTTGCCCTTGGGTAACCCAAAACTCGAGCTTAGTATCAATAAGAATAGCTTGACGGGTAGAATTACCCGGCTCAGGCTCCCAGCGCCATTTATTTACTGCTTGGAGTGCTGCGTCGTCAAAAACCCCTTCTGGGTAACTCTGGATCACTTTATAGCCTCCAGCTTTTCCCTCAGGAGTGATAGCTATTGATAAAGTAACGCACCCAGACAGACCCTTTCTAGCTGCATCTATTGGGTATAATGGCTCACTCCTTTGGGTTTGCACCCAATATCCATCAGCTTGTTCCTTCATCGGTAAATGTCTCATATCAAGATATTGGAAACGTTCTGGCTGTTTTTCGGTTGCTGTGGTAGTCGCATTGTTACTTTGGCACCCACAAAGTAGTAGTAATGCTACAAGCGAGATTTTTTTCATATTTAATGATTCCCTTTAAATAAAAGCGATAACGAGTGTGTAGATGAATCTTACATGTTTTGTTTGCTGCGCTTAACGGATTTTTTTATTGTAGATCTGATAGATATAAGCATCATGCTTGTCACCCGCTATCTCTAAAAATGCCGGTAAACAGCTTTTACGTTTCATGCCTAACTTAACCATAAGTCTCTGAGATTGAAGATTATCGACAGCACATACGGCTTGAATAATATCAACATTAAAGCTGTTGAACCCCTGCTCAATGAGAGCGCTTGCTGCCTCTAATCCGTATCCTTTACCAATCTCACGTTCAGCCAAACGAAATCCAATTTCCCCTATTTTTTGCGTTTTATCAACATATTTAAACACCAGCTCACCGATAAGTTGCGCCCGTATTTTATGTATAATCGCAAGAATAAGGCGCTCACCAGGTTCTGCGCTCCAGGGTTTACATGCTTGTATCAACCTTTCTTTAGCCAGCTCTCGAGTAGCTGGCAAACCAATATACTTAGAGGTGTTCGGGCTTTTTCTGTGTGCGAATACAGCATCTAAATCTGCCATTTTCATTCGCCTTATCGATAACCGTGTTGTTTCAAACTGCATCTTTTCTTTCCTTATTAACCAACGTAAAACACAACCTTGCGGCCCACTCAAACGCCAGCGTTACATACTTTACATCACCACAAGGACTATTAGTTAATCGTAAAGATTATCGTTTTTTACATTTGTTCACAAATTGGAGTCAGTGATGTCTCTGTAAAACCTATACATCATGATAAATTAGGTTGTTTACTCCAATTTAAGTGCTAGTAACGCAATGTCAGATTGCTGCAAAAGTACATCAGCGGGCAAGTAAAAGATTTGTAATACAAATATGCTTAACTAAGTGATCGATTTTGAGGCAAGAGTTTTTCTATTTAGGTGTTCTAAATAAGAAATGTTTAACGCAGTTGGCATCAGCTTTACGCCTTCAAATTGAGCAAGAATTAAGACTAATTGATATAAATTAACGTCTTAACAAAGACAGTACTCCAGCAGTTTAGATTATGCTCACTAGCAAGCTAGATAATAACTCTAAAGGAATAACAATGAGTTCAAACTATGTATACTCCATCAAATTACTCTCTGTGCTATGTGGCATAACCATAACAACTACCCATGCTCAAGCGCAGTTACAGACTGATAACGTTATAGGATCGGCAGTCGACTGTAATAGCAAGATAGACTTGCTCACCGACAACCTTAAAACAACCATAGGTCACCACTCTATCCCCGCAAAGGCGCAACTAGAGCTAATCGCTACAGACTGTCAGCAAGCGCAACCTAATACAACTGCCGACCGTACACCTCCTGAATTAAAGTCCATTTATCTCAGTAGCAAAACTGTTAATGTTGAACAAGGCGATAAGACTATTAATGCAACCATTCGGCTGTACGACGAAAGCGGTATCAAGAGTACACGTGTGTATCTATCTCCTCCAACAGGGTTTAACTGGGGGACCAATAAATCTGCGGTTGCAGCAAATTGGCAACAAACGGATGAAGTAGGCGTTTATGAAAGTACGGTTAGCTTTAATTTTACCGAAACAGACCTTAACGGCACATGGTTTTTAACCTTAGCGATGCTAATAGATAACAACAACGCAGCACGTTTTTGGGTACGAGATAGCGAAATGAAAGCCGCAGGCTTCGACCCGTATGTCACCGTGGTGAATAGTAAAGTCTCAGAAACAGTTGCACCAGAAATAAAGAATATCACCATTTCAGCATCAGAAATTGATGTAGATTCTGGTGACAAAAACATTGATATAACCATTGAGGCTTATGATCAATCAGGAATGTCCAAAGGGGTTGTAAAGCTATCGCCACCAACTCAGTATAAATCAGTAGCAACTAAACAGGCAGAATCTACACAGTGGCAAGAAACGCAGGAAGAAGGGATTTATAAATCGACTTATTCATTCGTATTTTCTGGGGATGCTCTGCCTGGTGAGTGGCTTATTTCTTCTGCAACATTAACAGATAGCAGTGGCAATACCGGCGTTTTTAACCATGGACAGTTACACCAACTTGGTGTGCCTGTTGCTTTCAAAGTAAGCAACAGTAACCAGTTAGACATTTTCCCTCCGCGCACTGAATTTGTTGCGCTTTCTACAAATGAATTGTCGTCCGCAGTAGGAGAGCAAAGTATTACTTTACAAGTCACTATGTCTGATACTTCTGCTATGGAAAAAGGCTACTATGTGCTGCGCTCACCAGAAGGCAGCACGGCTCAGGATAAACTATTTACCATCGAGCAGTGGCAACAAGGCGACAAGGAGCATGAACAAATAGGCACTGCAACAATCCAGTTTAGTGGTGAAGAGCTAAAGAGCGCTCAAGGGGTGTGGACGTTCGAGTCAAGTATCCAAATCGACTCGAAGGGAAATTACAGCTTCGGTGCAACGGCTCGCGAACTAACAACTTTAGGGGCAACACCATACCTGTTTGTTGATGTTGATAATGTAAGTAACCTTGCAATATTAAACCTACCAGATCCGCATTCCATTAAACTAGGTGCTTCACAGACAATAAATTTTGAAGTATCGGAGCAGACACTGAGTTTGTTGCCTGACTATTTCACCATAGAAATAGACGCCGCTTCTGAACTGGCTGTGGATGTTAAATCAGAAGATCAAAATTATTCCGTGACCTGTAGTAATGAAGGCCAAACTAAATCATGTCTGTTTAGTGGTATTAGTGGAGTTAAATCAACTTCTGCGGCGCTGACTATCACGCCAAATAAAATAGGTACTTTCCCTGTATCTTTGAGACTGACAAGCCAAAATCATGAGTTAAAGTATAGTGATAATCAACGCACTTTAGCTGTGTTGGTTGATGAGCCAACGTTATTTGAAGTTATTTTTAAGAACTGGGATGGCACCTTACTCTCAACTCAAAGCATTGCYGAAAATGCCCCTGCAACAGCCCCAGAAGTACCACTTAGAGAGGGCTACACCTTTTCAAACTGGAGCGCTGACTTTAGTAAAATTACGCAAAATCTCACTATTACTGCAAAGTTTCAAATTAATAAATACCAAGTCAAATTTGTAGATTGGAATGATGCGTCAATAGCAACCGTTGAGGTCGAGCATGGCGCCGCAGCAACACCTCCGAGTGCACCAACACGCAGTGGCTATACTTTTATTGGCTGGGATACGACATTTGAACGCGTAACCGGTGAGATGGTGGTAAAAGCAAAGTATCAGGCGGATCAAGGCACCGAGAATGCTGTACAAAATGATGCCGGTAGCTCTGGTGGTAGTGTTGGCTTTTTCATTCCGTTATTGAGCGCCTTATTAATCTCGTTTAGACGTAAGTATCGTGCTTAACTAAAAGTGATGAAAGAAACGGCTCAATATAACGTATTGTGCTGTTTCTTTTCTAAGTATCATAGATTTTTCTTTGCATATCTTTTCAATTGATTTTCGCTACAGAGCGTAACCCAATATAACACCTCTTGTTACAAACAAAGCGATGCCCCTTGGTGTGTTCTGCGTTATATGTTGCTAAACTGCTAACAACAATCACCTATCAGTTAGGAGGAACCTCTATGTCACTACAACAATGGGGAGGTATTGCAGCACTCACCAAAGCTGCAACTTATCTATTTGGTTTTGTGCTTTTTTTTGGTGTATTAGATACCAGCAAGTATGATACTCCTAAACTTTCTTTAGATTTCCTCATACAAAACCGAGATACATTTTTTCTTGGCTATATTGTTATCGGCATTATCTTTAGTTTAGCCTTAATTGTGTTAGTGCAGGCTATTTACCAACGCTTTAAGCGGCTTTCGCCCGAACTGATGAAGTTCACCAGTATTATTGGTTATATTTGGGCTACAATCGTGCTGGCAAGCACTTTAGTGTTTTTGACCAGTATTGAAGTAATTGCAACATTATATGAGCAAGATCCAACCTTGGCACTAACGATAAAACAAACCATTTCTATCGTTGTGAATGCGCTCGGAGGAGGCATTGAATTAGTGGGAGCCTTGTGGGTGCTGGCTATCAGTTATGTTGGCATAAAACATAGTGTATTTAGCCCACTATTACATTATTGGGGGCTATTAGTCGGGTTAGCTGGGGTCTTAACTTTGTTTTCTGGTTTGTCTTTTCTCATCGAAAACCCGTTTTTTGAAGTCACCACGGCTATATTTGGTTTGGGACAGATAGTATGGTTTATTGCACTTGGTATTATTCTCATCAAACACGCACCTGCTGGGTCATCTGACTCATATCAAGGACAACCTCACAACCATTCAGCCATATAAAAAGTAGCTTACATGAGAAAAACCGTTTAATTTTGTTCCGTTCCAAAGCTTCTGGTTACTAGCGGGAGCTTTGGATACTATCTCCACCGGTATTATATGCGTCTGTGTTCAGTATTTTTTTGCCTAAAAGCCTTTGGGGTCATACCCGTTTCTTTTTTAAATGCCTTGTAAAATGACGAGCGGGCATTAAACCCTACTTCAAGCGCAATATTAAGCACTGATGACTTACTTGATAGCAAATGTGACTTTGACGCTTCTATGCGCCATTGATTAACAAAATCAAAAAAGCTAACTCCTAAGGTCTCGTTTAGTGTCTGGGAAAGGTAATTTGGAGACACCCCCGTGGCTTGCGCCAACTTTTGTAATGTCAGGTTGGGATCTAAAAATAATGCCTGATCTTGCATAGCCTCGTTTATTTTGCTCACAATGCGTTTTGACTGAGCAGCCCCAAGTGCAGATTTAGCGTATTTTTTATTGTCCAATTCGTTTACTATGGTTCCATCGGTTCCTTGCAAGGTGCCCGCAGCTTGAAACTCCAAAGGCAAAAGTAGCCGTTGCTTTTGTTGCATCGCAAAAAATGTCACACACCAGATCAATACCAATGCTGTAAACACCTCAAGTCTCAGTGTCAGTATGGCCTGACCCAATAAATTAGATAAAAACGTAATAAATAGTACAAATATCCAAATACAGATCAACGCAAAGACTAAGCGCTTAGCAGCATAAAAGTGATGGTTGTCTAGGTTGGAATAGTAGCCTTTGATATGTGCATTAAATACAAACAGCCGCTTTGTGATGATAATAAGCGTATATGCACATTCAATTAACCACATACATACAAGTAACAACATCGAGACCGCTAATAAAATAGAAAAGCGTGCACTTGGCTCTTCATTTTTAACGAAAAGTGCATGGTGTTGCTCAGGTGGAAGCACGGCTATCATCGCAGCAACGAGCATCGCGGGCCATAACAACAAAAATGCGCGCAATTGTGAGCGATGCAACGTCCAGCTGTCTACCGTTGTGATCCCTTCAATATATAACCTCATTGCGGGGCACAATACAAATAGCATGACAAACCCAAAAACTGTGTAGGCTTGATACCACGTCGGTAAAAACGTCTGCACTAAGGTGTTCATCGCCAGCACACCACAAGCTGACAAAAATAGTACTAAAGGTAAGCGAAAAGTCCGAGTTCATTGATGACTCAGCAATACCGGCACACTTAACACAATTTGACCAACAAGCATTGCGCTTAACACCATCACTATCGGATCTGTCACTTTTCACCCCTGAAATGTTATAAACAGACTTATATAGTCCTTTGTTTTTAATACTTTTAAATTTTATTTTGGCACTTTTATGTCCGTGCCTTTACGCATGGACGATCCATTCCTACATAACACTTATCCTTAAATGGCTCTGTAAGCAACCACGAAACAAAAAGTAACCTAAATGGGTACTTCATACGACTTAAGGAATTGGTATGACACATTCAGCACCAGCAGATGAATACAAACAAGACCCAAAAATACGAATTAAACTAGCAACACTATGGCTTTTAGTCATGCTCAATATGGCATACGCTGACATTCTTGCTTTTGTATCAGCGTTTATCACACCTGGTGTGATTGACTCACTCATGGCCGGCTACTCTGGCGATGTTAAGCTATCACAACCGTTACTACTGATCTCTGCAATATTAATAGAGATCCCAATCGCCATGATTTTTCTATCTCAGTTTCTTAACTATCCATGGAACCGAGTATGTAATCTGATTGCCGCCCCATTAACCTTTGTATTTATACTCGCAGGCGTTGAAACTGAGCCATTTTATGTTTTCTTGGCAACCATTCAGCTCACTTTACTTTTATACATCGCATGGACAGCCATTTGGTGGCCTAATCCACTCACCCTTTCTGTGCACAAAACACTTTCATAAACTCGCAGCCATTACATATTGTTGAATTTAAGGAATAAAACTATGTATATTCACGCTATATTACTATTTCTGTTATTCGCCCATAGCACACTTACCCATGCTAACCTTGAACTCAGTCAACAAGCGTTTGATGAAGGAAACCTGCACCTTGCTCAGTCATTGTTAATCGAGCGACCGGCCTCAAGTTATAAAAAACCATTGCTGCTTGCCCACATTGCCATGAGGCGCGATGATTATAAAGCGGCACGACAGCAAATCGAAGAGGCACTCAATCTTTACCCAACAGTGCCAGAACTTTATTTTGCCCACTCTCAAGTGGTGGCAAAAATCGCTGAACAAGCCAGTATTTTTAGTGTTGCAGGACATATCAAATCCCTCAAGCAATCTCTTATCAAAGCTGTTGAGCTTGCACCAGAGCACGCCGATTATCGTAGCGCTCTCATCAAGTTTTACATTAATGCCCCGTCGATGTTTGGCGGTGATAAACAAAAAGCTAAAAGACACATTGAAAAACTAGAAAAAACAGACGCTTTCTCTGCTCTATTAACACGGCTATAGCTGTATGCAAGGTTAGACGAGCAAGCAAAGTTTACTTA
The DNA here is from genome assembly GCF_003934235.1 of Pseudoalteromonas sp. J010. Lineage (NCBI taxonomy): Bacteria > Pseudomonadati > Pseudomonadota > Gammaproteobacteria > Alteromonadales > Pseudoalteromonadaceae > Pseudoalteromonas > Pseudoalteromonas sp. J010. Next base: position 160,928 of record NZ_RDBW01000011.1, read on the forward strand.
TGAACTTGAACAAGGAGTACAGCAATACCCTCTAGAGCCTGCGCTTTATCATACTTTAGGTGCACTGTACTACGAATTAGACAAGCCACAACTTGCCTTATCATATTTACGTCAAGCCACCGAGATAAAAGCACAAACCAAAACACAACAAAAATACAAAGCCTTGTCGTTAGTGTTGATAGGGACTGTTAGTCTGCAACTTGAAGCGCACTATGATGAAGGCCAAAAAGCGTTAGAGCAATACCTAAATAACATGACCCCTAGTCATGATATGCCTGATAAGAGTCAGGTTAAATTTAAGTTAGCAACCATCGCCATACAGCAAAACAATGGTGAAATTGCCCGGCAATGGCTACAAGCGGTAATACGGGAAACGCCAAGCAACAAACTCAAACGCGAAGCGAAATCCGCACTCAAGAAGCTGGCTCGCTCGTAACGAGTACTTTCGCTTTGCAGCAACATAAAGTAAGAGGGCTTACCTGCACTCTCACTTTTTGTGCGTAAATTAGCCGCACTAGGATTGTGACCGCTCTGCATTACTCCCAGCGCATCACACTATCGTAGGTTTCACAATACTGCATAGCGTCTTGCGCTTCTACAATAAAAAGTTGCTGAGACTCAGAAACAGGATAACTGAGATATTCCGAACATTTTGCACTTTGGCCATTGCCAACCACGACTTTGGTTCCAGCCTTTAACGTGCATTTTACCAACTTATCCAGAGGTGACCATTGGTAGCAAATCTCAAAATCTTTGCGATAGTCCGCTGTGAGGCCAGATGGGCGTGAAAATGACCACCATTGACCAAACTGGCTTTTTGGATTGGTGCTGTTCCATGCTCTGTACACAACAATGTCGTGGGTGCTTTGATAAACGGCTCCTTGACACAATTTACCTTGCAATGGCGCTCCTAACGCCTTGGAAAGTAAAGCGTCGTCTTGGATGGGCAAAAATTTATCGCTAAATTCACTTTGCACCGCAGTACTGCCGATACAGTATGACTGTTGCTCTGCTGTTGCCACTGTATGGGTATTGGCACACCCTTGAAGCGCACCAAGTGCAATAAAAATAAAAACCTTCTTCATGTTAAGTACCTAATTTTACTGATTTAACCTGAGGTTTAGATAAGAAATGCGCTAACTCTGGTTTTTAAAATCACACTGAATTATTACTGTTCTTGCCAGAGAGTTTTGGCGAAAACATTGCTTCTGCGTCCTGTAGGCAAGGCAAAAGTTTTGTTATTTAGTTGTTCTAAATAACAAACTTTTAACGCAGTTAGCGTCAGATTGACTCCCTCAAATTGAGCATGTATTAAGACACAGTGGTATAAGGTACCTACATCATGTAGGCAAACCGAATTCACTTCCAATAGTTGGGATTAGAAGTGAATTCAATTAGCGCTAAAACTAAATCCCATAAAAGCATTAATAATCAGAACTTTAGCTTGATTTAACCAAGCAGGCTGCGTTTTTGCCTTTTTCAATTTAACTTTGCTACGCGCCAGCGTTGAAAATGAGATTAGCTTTGACTTCTAGTTCCGGTTACTTTTGCATTCCTGTCGAAATCCAACTATCAAAATCTGTAATTTTATTTCGACTCAGGCGACCCGACGGTGGCATTGCATGGGCTGCGTTTACGTGAATAATGGCTTGTTCGACACTGACTTCGACAGCCCTCTCATTACCTTTCACAATAGCCTCTAATTTATGAATACTATCCATGATATCAATAAGACGACTTTCAAAGTTCACATTGAAACCCTCAATATTATTAGATAATACATAGGTCTCAGTAGTACGCAGCGCTCGTAACTGGGCTAATACATTTCGCGCGTCTATTATTTGTGAAAGGTATTCGGTGGTATCTGCCGCTTTAGTTTTGTCCAAATCGTGACCATGAATTGCCACTTGTATTTGTGAGGCAAACCGTACCACAACATCATAATCAGACAAGTCTAAAAACTCTGTGCCATCATCATCCGAAACTTGGATGTTTCTCATGCAATTGGTTGCACTGGCAAAATTATTTTTGACTTGATCAAAAGTCACTTGAGCCATGTCCATTCCCCCTTATTTAAACTCAATTTTTAATGGTTCAAAGTGGTCAGCAGTTGCAGCTTCATGACCGCTTACTACCAGTACCAATTGCCATGGTTTGGCTTTATTTTTACCACGCAAGATGGCTCCGATTAGATGTACTAACTCTTGATCTAAAGAGACTGATGAGGCTTTACTCATATGTTCACTGTGTCCGCCATGACCATCGTGTGCACTATGATCACCTAGCGCCCAATACGCCGTACTGACCGCTAAGTGGCTCGCCCTAAAGTCATCATTTTTAATCACCTCTGGCGTTACTTTGATGCTTGCTGGAACCAAATAAATGTCAGCTTGAAAGCTGTAGTCTTCAATGTCCATTGGCTTGCGAACAATCTTTAACTGCGCCGTATTAATCGTCGTAGAATTAGCCTCAGGTAATATCAGCTTACTTGTTTTGATTTGCGACTCAGTTACGCGCGACGCGGGCGCATGTGCGCCATAGCTTAATAACTCACTGAATAATGACGCAGTCGTATCAATGGATTGACGTGTAGTGCCATCTTGAAGATAGAAGTCAAAGCCAGCATCGCGATGCTTTTTAATCAGCTGCGCGATAACTTCACCATCTATAAACTCCTTGCTCGGATCCGCATAGTTATAGCCAACTTTCTCACTATCAAAGTACAACTCTGCACGGCCCATATTGGCAAACCGTCCTTCAACAGGCTTGGTTTTTCCTTCACTAAAACCTTGTGGTACAGGTAATGAGTCACTTTGTGTGCCGCGCATGAACATACGCCCACCAGTGACACAATATTCGTTATTATTTACACATTTAGCAGCATTTGTTTGCAGCCATTGATCGTACGCAAAGTCGATAAAAGCATGAAACGAATAGAAAACCGGATCAAAACCTGCTTGGCTATTATCTTCCATAAAGCAAACTGGTCGATTTGACTGCCCTTCACATCCAGCATAAATGGCGTGCATTGGGTTATGAATTTGCGCTTCAAACGCGCCAAAATTACCCGCGCGGTTATAAGGAGAGCCACCAAACTCACGCCAATTATTAAAGTGGATTTGGTATGCTAGAAGATAGGGTGAGGTATAACCACAACTAAGTGGTTTGTCCGCTGTCGAGTCTGAGCGATTGAAGCCACAGAAATTTGGATCAGAGACCGTCGAACTGCGTCTATTGTTACTAGGGCTCAGCGCTGGCTTCATGTTTCGATGAATTGAATACAAGGGTGATTGTGTATTCTCAAATGCCTTAGGGTAGCGCTGGCCAGTCGGTGCTTTGGTAAAGTTCCAAAAAGGGACTGTTACATTTTTAGTGCTTGGGCCAAATTTGCCTTCGGGATCAGCATTTTGTAATGCCTTTTCAAAGAAGTAAAACTCCGCTCGATGCCAATGCAAAAATGTATCTTTGGCATGTTCACACTGACCAGGATGTACTTTCACAAAATCATCATCACCCAGCCCGAGTTTGCTTTTCAGCAAGGGTCTAAAGTCACAATATTGCAAAAACTCATTACTATTACCAATCCAGTCCTGTTGCGTGCTCAATGCTGCTAATGGCACTACACTTTGGTTCTTAGGTTGCCACACGGTAGGGCAATTATGCACCCAAGCTTGCCACAAAAAGCCTTGAGGATCGTAAATATTGTCACGACTCTTTTGCTTCATTCTGGCAATAGCGTGCTCATAGGCCTTTAGCTCATTATCCGTCAAGGCATCGATGTTTTTTCTGGTTAGCACTTCATCATGGCGTGGCGGCTCGCTTGGAGGTGAAGTTAACTTACAGCCCCCAATAAAAGCCGCCAGAGTCGCTAACGCCAATGAGCTTAATGTATTACTTTTCATCTTCATTTTCCTTAACGAGTATTACTTGCTCTCTATTAACTTCACTTTTTGCATCATGCCTTGATCTTCATGATCCAGAATATGGCAATGTAATACAAATTCACCGGTGTATTGTTGTTTTACATTGCCGTTAAAGCCTGGCAGAGACTCCGGATAGCGATACTTGCTATAAACCACAGTATGCGGTGCCGAGCCTGATAAATTGACGCCATTTTTGTCAGTTTGAGGCTTATCTGCGCCTTTTTCTATCGCTAATGTATCTCGCCACACCCATTGCTCTTTTCCATCAGGCCCCACTCTTGGGGCATAAAAAGGGTTCACATGAATATGAAACGGGTGCATTGGAGCAAGCCCTCGAGTACATAAGTCCCATCTTTGCCATGTGCCCAGTGTCAATTCTCGAGTTTCGATTTGACCATAAGGTTTACCATCTACAGAGAAAATAGTGTCATTGTCTTTCTCTTTATCACTGAGATGATGGTTATCTAAAAGCACCCCATTGTTAATATCTTCATTCCAAATGTTCTGACAATTAAAGTCTTTTTTCTCTTGTTTTGCCGTTGCTATCGCTGCATTGACTGACACGCGAGATCCCAGATAAAACATCATGCTTTCTTTATTTTCGCTATTATCCATCGCGGCGATTTCACCTTGAGTTGGTGCATCATGAGCACGATAAGATATTAGCTCAGCACTGGTTGGTAACACCGCGTCTTTGCTGGCAACAGGTTCACCTTTTACTACTATTTGTAGTAACTCAGCGGTGTCTTCTGGTACACCCTGCAAAGATTTTTGCGGTGCAGAGTCTAAATCCACTAACCAGTACACCCCCGCTTTACTTGGTGCTTGATACAGGTAGTCAGCACGATAACCAGGTTGAAGAGCTTCAATTTCAGTCTTTTGACCGTCTAATTGCCATCTATCGATGCGGCCGGTATTGAGACCATCAACCGATATTTGGTTCAAAAAGCCCAGTGAAACTGGGTTCATATTGTTTTCCCACTCAGGCTTATCGATCACAGACAACTTTATCGTTTCTCGTACACCTGCATGGATAAAGCGCCAGCGCTGAATTTCATTTGGTCGCATCTCAATTTGTGGTACAACCTGACCATTAATCAGTGTTCTTCGTTTGGTTTTTTGCCAGTCTCCAGGGCCAAAAATATTGAGTGCTTTATCGTCAGCCTTACAATCCTTGACGTACTCAGGTCGTTCATCGGCTTCATAATATTCAATGGTACCATTACAGTCATAGGCAACCTGCTGAAGCACAAACAGCTGATCTGTTTTATCTTTGATCTGAGCTTGAGTACCAATATCTTTTTTAGGGTTACCACCTTCAATAATAATGGCACCTGCCATACCACTAGAAACTTGTAATGCTGTAGAGCCGTGAACATGGGCGTGATACCAGAATGTTCCCTGAGGATGAGATTCAGGTATTCTCACTTCATATTCAAACCCTTGACCTGGCTGGATCTCAAGCAGTACGTTGTCACTTCGCTCGCTCGGTGATACCCATAAGCCATGGGTATGGAAATTAGTCACATTAAAGTTATGCGGGGTGTTGATGTGATTGGCTTCTTCATCTGATAGCATGGCATTTGAGTGATGACCCGCATGACCTTTTCCTGAGCATAAATAATCAGGTGCAAGTTCACAGCTCGGTAAGCGATTTTCAAGCGTGAAACGCAACACATCTCCCGGAGCAACCTTAAGCGTCGGTCCAACTGGAGCAGGTTTAAACTCTTTTTGGCCGTCTTGTTTATACGCATAGTTTCTTAACCACGTATTACACCCTGCTATCTCTCGCTCGTGATACTTTACCGCTAAAGTAAAGTTAAGTGATCCATCTTTTGATTGGATGACGTCAGGCGCTACAAACTTATCCAGTTCTGGCGCAATATACTGATAGTCGCAGCTATTTACCCCTTGGGTATGGGCTGCTGATATAAACTCGGGTGTTATGTTAACGGGGTTATAATCTCGTAGATCAAAGTAATTCGGTTCGAATACTTTGTGCTGCTCACTATGGTTTGGGTGATCCGCTGTGTGGCTCTCATGTGAGTGTTCTACTGAAGTACATGAGGCGGTCATAACCACACCTAAAATCGGTAGTATCGGGTTTTTCATATGCGCTGCTTATATGTATTACAAGTATGTAAAAACAATATTAAAAGCAAAAAAAATATAGCGCTATTACATGGCATTACATCAAATTACGAGCGTCAAACTGTTAATGCTAAGTTTTTCGAATAAAAATCATATTCTCGGCGAGACATCGARCACCTTAGCTCTGGATACTTTGTGGCTCAATATCAAAATTCAGCAAACCCTTTCCACTAACTCAAATAACTCGTCAAGCCCAGTACGTTGCTGCTCAATGGCTTGTGCAGCAAAACCCAAGCGTATATGGCTAAACCGACTTCCTTTATCAAGTGAAAATTCAGGTTCGCATTGCACATAAATACCCTGCATTTTCGCCAAACGAGACAACTTGGAGACATCACGTTTGCTATCCACCCAATATGCCATACCACCTTGGGGGACAATAAAATCAATATTTAAACGCTCCTTAAGTTCACTTAAATGTGTATTCATGGCTTGATGACGCGTCTGATACGCTTTAGTCATGCGTCTCATATGCCGCTCAAACCCGCCCTCTTCCATCCAGTAAGCCACTGCCAATTGAGTTAGCGCGTCATTCTTATGATTCAACAATTGCTTTCGAGCCACAAGCTGCGCTAACACATCAGCCCGAGCACTCAAATATCCGACTCTTGCGCCTGCAAACATGATTTTAGAAAAGCTAGAAATATAAATCACAATGCCACTGGGGTCATTTGCTGCCATCGGCTGAAGCGGTGGACACAAATAATGAAATTCATGATCATAATCATCTTCAATGATGAACACGCCGTACTGTTGACATAGCTGGTAAATAGCCATCCGCCGTGGTACAGATAACGTAACCGTTGTCGGGTATTGATGCAGCGGTGTCAAGTACAGCAATTTAATATTATTTTGCCGCAAACAACGCGCTAGAGCCTCAACTTTGATCCCTTCATCATCCTGTGCCAACGCAAAAATATTAGCACCGATACTTTTAAAAGCATGTCTTGCTGGAGGGTAACCCAACATTTCAATTGCCACTCCATCGCCTTTATTGATAAACGCACTGGCAACCAACGATAGTGCCTCTTGAGCACCATTACACACCAATAAATCGTCACAAATAAGACCCCGGGCTCGGCGCAGGTACGTTTGGATTTGGACTTTTAATAACCCACAACCGGCACCATCTGCGTAATGGAAATGCTCAATATTACTCTTACGACAAGCTTTCACTAAGCAGCGCTTAAACTCATCATATGGAAATGCGCTCAAGTCAGGCAAGCCTCCTGCAAAATTATAGCGAAAGCCACTGCGCTCGCTGTCTTTAGGAGGGTTAAGAACAGCAGCAAACCTTGGCGCGACTACAACGTTTGGAGACAATGCTGTGCTCACCTGCTCACTACTTGATATTGGCAGTTGAGCATTTACCCAATACCCACTTCTTTCCTTTACGACTAGCCACCCTTCGGCTACTAAATTTTGTAAGGCGGACATCACAGTGTGGCGGTTCATTCCGTGAAGTTGCGCAAGTTTACGTGCAGAAGGAAGCTTATCACTTGGCTTTAATTTACCTTGCTTGATCATGCTCCGTAATTGATTAGCAAGCTGTTTATGTTTTGCCTCTGACGGATGAGAGTTAGTGTCTATCGAAATCACAAACTGGTCTAATTAAATTGTAAATTCTGGTTGTTTTATATCAACCAAAAACAGCGCATTATGCAAGCATTAAAACACAAGAGGTGCAATTATAATGCTATCAAAACAAACCTTAGAATCTAACCGGATAAAATTGGTTCCACTGGCGAGTGAACACCTTTCTGAATTACTACGCTGCGGTAAGGATAGTGAGCTTTGGAAGTGGGTATTCACTAACTATTGTCGAGATCAACGCACTATAGAGCAATGGTTTTATGGTTCTGCTCAATTTGATGAAAGCGAACAATTAGTGGTAGCAATCRTAGACAAAGCATCAGGTAAAGTAGCAGGTAATACTCGGCTTTTTAGAGTCGATAAGTTAAATCTAAGCGCAGAAATTGGCCATACCTTCGTTGCCACTCAGTTTCAGCGCACTCATATAAATACCCACGCCAAGTACTTGCTTTTAAAGTACGCATTTGAAGCAATTGGATTAGTCCGGGTGCAGTTCCAAACTCATGAAAAAAATCAAAAATCTCGTGATGCCATCACAAGATTGGGCGCACAGTTTGAAGGTATATCTCTCAAAGATAGGCGCTTACCCAATGGCAACTATCGTAACACCGCACGCTTTTCTATTACTGATGAAATGTGGTCAGACGTAAAAATGAATTTAGAGGCTAAGCTATGAGCTATCCAAGAAAGTATTACACCGAAAACAACCAAGAAACACTATATGCACTCATTGCGATGAACCCCCTTGCGACGATTAACGTGATCCAAGCAAACAAAGTTCGTTCTGTTTTTATACCACTCACCCTAAGTGATGATAAAACCTATTTACTGGGGCACGCTACTAAAGATAACCCACTCTTTAGTGAGGATGATGATAGCTTCCAAGCCATTTTTCATTGTCAGAATCATTACCTATCGCCTGCGCTGCTTCCCGACATCAAATTACCGACTTGGCTATATGCCAACGTGATTGTTGAAGGTGAGCTAACCTTGGTCAACCAAGACAATGAAAAATACGCACTAATGCAAAACCAATTACAGCACTTCGAGCAGTTTTCACGAAGTAATTGGCAGCTTGATAGTGTACCACAACCACAACAACGGTCTCTTTTTAACGCCATTAACTTCTTTCAAATCAGGATCACACAACTGCACGGCGCTTTTAAGTTAAGCCAAAACAAATCATCACATACCCGCATGCAGATTAAAGCTCACCTTGAGCAGTATAAACCCACATTGAGTCAACGAATTATATAAATAACCTGCGAGTTGAACGTAATTTAATAGTAATCACTAACATTAAAAAAAGGTGACATCTATGCCTGTTTTTACTATGTTATCCAACGGATTGGATAACAATTAATCTGTATCTATACTGTTAGATTGATCTTCGGATAAGTTACTTTGTAAGGCTAATTTTCACCAAAACCGAATATATTAGGCTGGTGCTGCTAATAGTTTCTCACCGCACCAGCTGCTATGTTTCAATAAAAAACTTCTATTTTAAGGATAAAATAATGAAAAAATTGACCATGCTTGTCTCTTTTTGCTTACTCAGCGGTTGTGCAACAACAGACTACACTACTATCCCCCTCAGCAACGCCTCGCTATCTAATCTAAAAACGTCAGAAACAGGGAACATACAGCAACGAGAGCACACGGTTACTGTCTCGTTTGATTACGCCATTGAAAATTTCAATGAAGCAACAAACCTATACACTTGCTCTGTGCTATTTACTAACGTTGATGGTACAGCCGTCACCAGCACCAAAAGCGGTAAAAAACATCCCTGTATACTTGATAGTGCCAACGGCAGTATTTCTGTAAGCTGGCCTACACCACTGGATAAGAGCAGAAATGCACCTCAAATGGTGCTATCAAGAATGAAATATCCAATTGAGTACTTTGTTACAATCCATCAAAAAACGGGCAAACATTCCACAAAATTAATTGCAAAGTCAGAAGTAATTAAAAGCCGTCTATAATCTGACATTGTGAATATGCGTTAGCCTCACAGCACGTAAAGCGTAACTGTGGGCTACTACAGTTCACTTTGTTGCCTGATCTGCGCTCTTGTGGGCGCATTGGATGGTGTAAAATATTCAACTTCAGCATCCGCCCCAAAGGCTTGCGTAAACAGTTTGGCTACCTGCGAGGGGGAGCGCTTGGGATCTATCATAAACAAAGGCTCAAGTTCAGCGTTATCAATACCTTTTTGCTGCGCTATATCCAATAGCTTTCTGCCCATATCAGCAAAGCCATTTTCATCTATACCACCCACTATCTGCCCTTCCACTTTAAATACTGCTACTTGAGGGGCTTGATCAAACATGATTTTATTACGCAGATATTGGTCTTGCTCCAGCTTCGCTTGATCGCTTGCGTGCTGACGTGAAGTGATTTCTTCTGCCACAAATCTCTGAAAGCTTCGGCCAGTGTATCGCTCAAAGATTTCGGCATTAGTTGGCCGATTTGAACCTTGAAAAACCTCAACCATAGCGCCATCGCCATATTTTTGCTGAACTAGTCGTTGCAGCTGCTTTACATCGCCATTAGCTTGTTTGATAAGCTCTCCAGCTTCATCCTTACTTGTTATGTAACCCTGCTGATTTTGATATGCCTTCAGCTCACCGTTGATAGTAATACCAAGCACAACTTCCTGTGCTTGCCCATGCTTCAAATAGGCTGATTGAGCTACATCAGGTAACACCTGACTTCTTTCTAGGATCTGCTTAATATAATTGAGGGCTTCTGTTGAAATCTTGTTGATGGCTTTATTTTCTATCTGAAACATCAGATTAGTTTTTTCAACAAGGTCTGTGGATTGTTCAGTAGCGTGTGCTTTTTTTGAGGATAATGATTCGACCCCGGTGCTCAACATCAAGTTATATGCACCCTTTGGACTTACCGAATTAAAATACATGACCTAGCTCCTTGATTAAAAATCAATATCGGTGTTTTATTGCCGCATGGTAGCGCCTTTTTATTTTTTAGCAAAAAATACGCCAAATTTATGAAAGCTAAGTCTTTCTAAGTAGAACCAATTTTTTTAATTAAGCACGCTAAAATGAGGCGAAAAAACACTATTAAAAGCTAAGCTAGTGTCACTTATTCTCGGCAATACGCCATAGTACTCCACTTGGATCCGTCACACAAAATTCAAGCATCCCCCACGGTTGTTCAACAAGTTCAGAGATCTGAGCACTAAACTTTTGTTCCAAATCTAATTGTAAAATATGCTTGTACCAGCTTTGCGCATCCTCGACGAGCAAGTGCATCATGAAGTTTTGACTGTGAGTTGGCTCATAAAAGTCTTGGAGTAAAAATGAGCACATGCCTAATTTAAAATAAGCAACGCCCTCAAACTCAGAGGCCATCTCGAAGCCAATAGATTGGTAAAATCGCTTAGAAAGTGCAAAGTTTTTAGCAGGCACGAACGATTTTATTTCAACTGTATTGAGGTTATACATTTTATTGTCCTTGTGAAAAATATATGGGGGCAAACCATGTTTGCACGGCTAACCTGTGGGTTTTAAAACCAACGCATGATAACAAGGTAAATAGCTTTCAGCTCAGTTAAATAGTTTAAACTCCTGATAAGACAAACCTTTGGAGCTTTCTATTGTGCCATCCTCTGTGAATGTCACCAGAGCCCACGCTTCACATACATCTCTACAATTACCTCCGCTCCAAAAGGCAATAATAGCCTCTCGTTTGTCTGTACATTGCTTGATCGTCGCAGAATAATACCTGGTGGGGTCTATGCGTTCATATTCAGGCCACACATTAGATATTGAATGTGTTGTGACGCCAGCTTTTGAGATATAAACCAGTTCTTGCGTCAACAGGTAAGGGTTGCCAAAGTGACCCGCCGACTCATCTAAGATGGATTGTTCAGGGATGTTACGATTTAACTCAAGAGAAACTATTTTTAATTGATAGTCCCCACATTCAGAAACCACTTCCTTTCTAACTGGACCGGGCTGCGCACCAGAAACTGATGGTGAAAACAATATAAAGCTCAACAATAGCCACAACATAATACAATCCTTTTTTATAAAAATACCAATTCGCTTGATGAGCTTGTTATACCAATTTTATTAATTAAGTGGTCTATTTTGAGGCGAAAAAACCTTGTCGATAACTCCGCTACCGCGTCCTACTATCACCAAGGTACCTACATCTGTGTAGGCAAGGTAAAAATGGTGCTATTTAGTCGTTCTAAATAAGACGTTTTTTACACTGTTAGCGTCAGGTTTACGCCTTCAAATTGAGCAAGTATTAAGACTAATTGGTATTAACCCTAATGTTACTCAACAACACTGTCGCACTCGCGATAATATATCAGAGTTCGAACAACTCTCATAAAAGTAAAGCATTATGGTTTTGTTTGTACTTCAACCCTATCTCTGCCTAACTCTTTGGCACGATAGAGGCATTGGTCAGCAGCTTTAAAGGCGCTATCATCATCCAAATTTGCGATTGGTCGGCTAGCGCTCACACCGAATGATGCAGTGACAGAAATGCGCAGCTCACCTAATTCAAAAGGTTCAGAGCGCAATGCAGAAGCCATTTTTTCAACAGCATCTTGAATGTTTTCTCGGGCTTTTAACACCATCAAAAATTCTTCGCCACCCCAGCGTATAAATAGCTCTTGAGGCTGAACAAAACGCTGTAAACGAGCGGCTGCTATCGCCAGTACAATGTCTCCTTTATCGTGTCCATAGGTATCATTGATACGCTTAAAATGATCCAGATCGATGATCACTAAGTGATACTCTGCTTTTTTGTCCAGCACACTGGGAGTGTGTATTTCTTGGTGATAAAGGCGACGATTTGACGCTCCCGTTAATGGGTCTCGATAGCTTAAGTCATGTAATCTGCGGTTATCTTTTCGCATCAATCTGGTGTTTACTCCAAGCCAAATTAGGATGATCACGGCAGCAAACAACCACAGAGCAAGGAGCCTTAAGCGCTGTTTATCTACGAGTAACTCAAGCTTAGAAAGTTGATGCTTGGCACTCAATAGATCTCTTTCTTGTGCGATCTGCTGAATTTCTAATGCGCTATTTAATGCAGATAACTGCCCTATAATCATTGCTTTTTCTTGTGTATGAGCAGCTTTTAACACGTTCAGTGCATTGCTGGACTCCCCCAGCCCTTCCAGTATTTGTGAGCGTGTAAATTGACTTCTAAGCAACCACCTTTGATGATTCAGCGTAGTAAATATTTGAGTCGCTTGGTTAATCAAAATGGCTGCTTCATCTAAGCTATTTTGCTGATAAAGCGCCTGTGCTTGAATAAGCGCACAGATCCCCTGCTGCTTGGCAAGTACTTCCTGTTTGGCGAGCTGTATACATAACTGAGCTTTTGCTATAGCAAGCCTAGTATCGCCTTCAAGTAACAGTAATCTCGCTTCATTTTTGAGTAATATTGCCTTGTAGAATTCACTTGTCTGTTTATTTTTGAAGGCCAGCGCTTGTTGGAACTTTTCTCTCGCGTCACTAAGTTGGCCAAGACGACCATACGCAAATGACTGATTTAACAGAATAACCAGCATATAATTGGGGTTACTATTTGGTGATAGCGCGTATAGTTCTTGTGCTTTGCCAAGATGTAATAACGCATTTTGCCATTGTTCTAAATGCACATAGAGCAAACCCAAGTTGTTATTAAAAAGTGCATTAAAGTCACTTTCTGGGTATGCCTCCACCAGCTTTATACCATGTAAAAAATACTGCTGTGCCTTAATCAAATCATTTGTCGCATTATATGCAACACCAGCCGTGTTATAAATCTCTAGCAATAAAAGCTCAGCTTGCGCGCTTTTTGCCAGATTAACACTGTGCTCAATGGCAAGTTGTGCTTGTGCCAACTCGCCGGCTCTGATCGCTCGCTTGGCATCCTCCTGCGCACTCCATGCTGCCAACCAATCTAGCTGGTTTGTAACTGCAAAAGTGTCAATCTCACGCTTTATCTGTGCAAATTTAGTATCGTCTCCCATCTTTTGTGCCGCCCGTCTTTGCGTCCACAACAGATAAACTTGCTCTATGTGTGATAAAGATTGACGACTTTCACGCCAAGCTGATAGTGCTTTAAGCGCCGTTGCAGGTTCAGTTTTTGCGCGCTCATAAATGCTCAACAGCGGGTGGTCAGGTGCAATACGTTTTAACTGTGCTTCAGGCGTCAGCCATTTTGCTGTGGCTGTGTTTGTTGCCTTGTCGACTTGATGAAACCAAAATGTATCTAGCGTTGCAACGACGAGCAATAACAAAAGGGTAAGGAGCAGCGCTATAGATACTTTTTTGTACATATTGGATATTGATAATCAGAACTTATCTAAATTATACAATAATGTCACTGGCTTGCCATGACCTCTCTTCGCAGATTGGAGTCGAAAATGTGCCTGTACCTTTGCGTGTTGGCCCCCATTTCGACAACACGCTCCTGTCATTTTACCTCGATTTACTTTGTGTAAAAGCCCACTTTTAGATACAAACGCTTTATACTAATTATTAACCAGCTAATACCTTAGCTTTTCGTTCAACTTGAGCTGGAATCAAACCCACAGACACGTATCAGTTGCTACGATGTGCAAAACTAAAACGTTGCTCAGGTACAACTTGACCACTTAAGTCGCGTGGTGTGGTATAAAATGCCACGTTAAGAGTATCATTGTGGTTATCAAGCTCGATATGGGCAAACCCCCAGATAAAAGCTTTGTTCCAGACTAAGTCATATTCTGGGTAACGTAGTGCTTGGTAGTGAGCAAGCGGAGAATGGATGCCACGCATTTTTGAGGCTGCACCACTAATGATAAGTGGTAATTTAGGCTTTTTATTACTCGGTAAAACCCGTGAGCAGTCATCTGTTAGTAGCTCCAAATCATGCTCATGACCCGCGATATAGGCATCAGCATATTCGCATAATTCAGGTAAAATCAGGCGGCGAAGTACGTGTGCTTCATCATATTTAGTGCCACCCACAGACCAAATCACGTGATGGCCATACACAATTTTCCATTTTGCTGTGGAGTGCTTTAATCCATTTGCAAGYCATGCCAGCTGTTTATGATCTTCACCATTGACGGGCTGCTCATGTCTTTCAATATCCTCAACCTTAGCTTGGCCACTAGCCAGTGCACTGGCCAATCCTTGCTCGCTACCATCAGGCTTTAGAGGAATTTCGTAATAATGCTGACCAGAGAGCAGCATATTAGTATCTAACACAAAAAACTCAACGTCATTGCCTTGTTCTCCTATGGTATAGCTGTAGTATCCTTTCCTGCCCATATGAAAGTTAGCGTGCTTTTCCATCCATTGTGTTTGTAATTTGACACCACGGCGAGAGGTTTTCCAATCATGATTCCCCAAAGCCGAATAAACGACCAAATTAGGATTTTGAAGCAACAAAGGGCTAAGTGGCGCTAAAATTAAATCGTCCATACGCTGCTTATCATCCTTACCATCGTTTGCAGCAGCGCCGTCAGGGTAAATGTTATCACCGAGCTGAATCGCAAAATCACAAGGTTTTTTTTGACATAACTCAGCCATCGCTTTGCCAACCACTGCGGCACCTGATGCTTCAGTTGCTGTTTCTGTTCCTGGGTAAATATAAATCGGCGCATGATTAAACTCTGCAATTGGACGGTGCTCTGCAAGCCAGTCCGCTTTTTCAGCCGCGATAAACTCGGCCGTCGTTTTTGGAGAATGAATATGTTTAGCCTTGGGATAATCAGGGTGGTACCCACCATCTCCAAAAGCCAAAAAATTAATATTATTTGCGGCCAGTGCCGTGCTATTTAGCGTCAATAGTAAAACAACAAGGGTTATTTTCATTATTATTGCACCGTGTTACCACGGTGCGCTCCTACCTATGGAAGTGGGCTGCGGTATTTAAGGGATAACTCAACAGCAGCATATTCTAAATTAACCAAAAATAATTAAAATGAGGTCACTGTCACCCCAATTTCAAATGAACGACCGTAAGTCTCATATTGATAGTTATACCGTCTATCCCCTTGGTAAATACTCATCGCTTCATCTGTGATGTTTATTGCATTAAAATAAAGTTGCGTCTTGTCCGTGTAAAAATACTTCATACTCAAGTCGAGTTGCAGATGGTCGTCTTGATAAACAGCTTGATTGTTTTCTTCAAATAAAAAGCTTTTGCTTTTATAAGATGCACTTAGACGAGCACTAATGAGGTTACTTTCGTAGCCAACCATAAGATTAGCAATGGTATCAGATTGATTTGGCAAGTTATCGTCAGCATCAATTAATGTGCCGTTTGCCGAGATCATCAACCCATTTTGGAAGTTTTTCGTGTAGGCTAATTCTACCCCTGTTAAATCAGCTGCACCGCCGTTAATGCTTTGGATAACTTCTTTGTAGCCTTCCCATTTGCCATTATCTTGTACCTGCGCTTTGATAATGAAATTATCAATACTCTTATGAAAAACCCCAGCTGATAGCACCCCAATAGAACCTGGGTAATACTCCAAAGAAAAATCATAATTACTCGACTTGTATGGATCTAGGTCTGGATTCCCCACCTCAGCTTTGCGTTCAATTTCAATCGCATCATCTTCTTGTGTAGTTTCGGTCTCTATAAGTTGGAATGCCGCGGCATCTTCAAAGCTGGGTCGTGCAATGGTTTGTGTATACGCAAATCGGGTGATCAGTTGTTCACTTAGCTCATACCTCAAAGTCAAGTTCGGAAGTAAATGATCATAGCTATCTTCCACTTGCCACTGATTTATTGCTACACGTTCTATGTCACTGACTTCATTATTTATCAACTCGACACGATTGCCTGTGGTTGCGTAGTCAGTATCCTCATACCTAAATCCTGCAATGACATTCAGCTTTTCAACATCAACCGTTAACATGGCATATAACGCTGTCACAGTCTCTTCACTGGTGTATGAACGCCCTTTGGTTTCAATATCTGTTTCAAGTTGATTTATCGTAAGCGTATCACGCTTGCTAAAGAAGTAATCTTTGATCTGGTTGCGACTTAGGCCAAGGCCAAATTTACCAAGGTCATACTCTGGCTCCGCTGCGCTGAAATCTTGCGCTTAAATCCAGCCTAAAGCTGATATTTTCATCTTCACTTAAGTTGTTCTCCCATACGATTTCATCTAATACAAATTGATTAAGCTGAGCAGATGCTTCGTATGCGGCTAAAGTCGGTGTCTTGCCATCAAGTACATAACCAAGTGTAAAGTCCTCTCCAGCAAATGCGGTGTCTAAACGATTTGGCTCACTTTCTTCAGACTTTGAGTAGCCTAAGCTGTATTCAATAAACCAATCTTGTATTAGGTTTTCTCCACCTAATACCAAAGATAAAATACTTTGTTCTTCGTATCTGTCCTTGGTATCTCTGTCCATCTCTGCGCCTCGAAAGTACGCTGCACTTTGACTTAATTCGTCAGCTAACACATCACCTTTGTCAAATTTGTATTCATTACGCTGGCGAAACTCATCATCAGAAAACTGACTGTAAAGTGTACGCAAGTAATATTTATTAAACCCTTTGTGATGGACGTCTACGTTCAGTGCCGCCCCTAAACGCTCCCGAGTGATTCGATAATGACGATGTTCCATTTCTTCGGCACCGAAAAAACTCACTTCTGCACCAGTGTTGACATCGTCCATCTCAAGTGTCTTCCACCCGCCATCTGTTTCAATATTATGAGAGCCAAACTCACGCTCAAACCAAGAAACCGCTGTCGCAACGCCAACTTCAGTGTTGTTGTTCAGTGTATAAATATCAGTAAAGCTGAAGGAGGCTTTAGGGCTAGTTTCGCTAACTTGTTGGTTATGCGATGCTTGCAGCGTAACACTATAACTTTGTTGCTCGCGGTCAAATGCACTTAGACTTTTGACTTCGATGCTACCCCCAACCGCAGAGGCATCCATGTCAGGGGTCACTGTTTTGCTTACCTCTAAACTTTGCACAAGCTCACTGGGGATCACATCCATTGCAACTGAGCGCACACCAGCTTCTGGTGAAGGTACATTAGCACCATTAATGGTCACATTATTCAAGTTTGGATCGATACCACGGATAGCGACAAAGCGCCCCTCACCTTGATCTCGCTGAATGGACAGCCCAGGTAAGCGCTGTAGTGCTTCTGCTGCGTTTTGATCTGGCAATTGGCCAATCGAATCAGCGCTGACAATAGACTTTAACGATAAAGCATTTTTCTGTCTGTTTAATGCGCCAGCTTGACCTGCACGTTGCCCAATAACAATGATGTCATCCATTTGGTTCGACTGTGAGCCTAATTGCACTTGAACATTAGTCACCTGGTTTTCATCAATGGTGATGGTTTTTGTTACTGTCTTCGCGCCTAGATAGCTTATCTCAAGTGTATAAGTGCCAGCCGGTACATTGGTTGCTGTAAAGCGACCATCTCGCTCAGAAATAAGCGTTCTTTCTAGCTCTTTTATTAATACTTTCGCCCCTTCAAAGTGGCTTTTTTGTGATACGGAGCTAACTTGGCCAGTTAACGTGTTAGCGCTTGCTGCTGAGCTAAGCACAGATCCGGCACAGATCATTGCAACAGCTGAAAGTTTAAAGCTCGTCGGTAGATTTTTTTTCATTATTTGCTCGCACAGGTTGAGTTATACCAATTTGCTTAATTAAGTGAACTATTTTGAGGAAAAATTGAGCAAATATTCAAACAAATTGATATTGGGTTTTGATACCTCGATAAAACATCGTGGCTACCCTAGTGCGAAAAGGTGACGTTTTTATTTCACGTAGATGCTCAAACTCATGACTTTACTGAATAAATATGAATAAATTAGCCGTCTGAGCCAATTAGACCCCTTTACAAGCAGGGTACATGCTTACCAGTTGATTGGTTTAGTAAATAAAGAATATTCTTCTTACTAACAAGCCCTTATACAAATTTTAAGTTAGCATCGCTGCGCCTTTTCTTACCGTTAGACCTCGCCGCTCGATGGTGCAAGCATTAAATGCTTGTAGCACAGTCATAACACTTACCGTGCGTAGAAATGGGTGATTTACTTAACCTAAATTCGGAGTTAATAGGTAAGTTAATCAAACTAATACCAAAGTTCAAAAGGCGTAATATCACGCTAGTCAAAAGTTATGATGGTCTTAAATTTTAAAAATTGCAGTGCCTGTCATAAAAATACCGCCTTTACTGCGCTAAATTGACCCTATCGAGTCCAAGCACAAGTTTTTACCATGGCACGCCTTTTAGAAACGAACGATTAATATGAAACTGCAACCTTTTTTGTTACACCAATCAAAATGGAGCACACTTGTGGGATTGACGTTGCTTGCGATAACGGCCACTTACCACACCTCTGTGCCTAAACCCTTAGCAGATATTAATTTACTCGACTGTCTTGGTGAAGGTGGACTGGCATTAATAACCTTAATGTGGATAGTCGTTACTCTCCTTACTCGTCCAAAAGGTCTGGTAACTAACCTATTGTTTGCAGGATTAAGTGCTATGTATGTATCAATGCTATGGGATTTTTTAGACGAAATGGTGATTTTTACGCCGCCCTATTTAACTAGCTTTGAAGCTATTCCCGCCTGTATTGGTATGATCTTGATGAGTATTGCTGCTCACTATTGGTACAAAGAGCAAAGTATATTTAATCAAACATTGATGAAAAAGGAGCGGTTTTATCGCGATCACAGTATCACTGATTTTGTGACTGGACTTTACAGCATCGAGTACATGAAAAATCAGATAAGCCATGAATTGGCACGCTTAGAAAGCGAACATTGTACTTTTTGTTTAACCATGTTTGATATTTGCAATTTCGCCGCCTTTTCGCGTCAACATGGTCTACAAAAAAGCAATCAACTACTCAGAGATACTGCTGATATGCTTTCTTTAAGTATGCGTGAAAGCGACTTACTATGTCGATTTGCGGCAGATAAATTTGTCATCATTCATCCTCAAACCACACAAGCACAAGCCAATGCTTTTGCCGCCCGCGCAACCGCTTTTATTGCTCGCCACGCCAACTACCATGACGACAAAAATCAACCACAATTCAGCGCGGTAAGGTGGAGCTGTATTGAAATACATAACCAACAGTGGGAATTTGAGTCGCTCATGACAAATCTTGTCACTGCATTAAATCGCACTAAGGTCGCCGCTTGATGCAAACGCTTGAATGTCATATGAAGCAATTAGAAAGTTGTTATTTTGCACAGCCTCTCGTCGATTTAGCGCAGCAGTGTGGTGTCCATGCCGACATTACACTAAAAGGCAGCAAGCTATTTCGCTCAGATCTTTTTGCAAACACTACAACCATTTCTTTTGAGCAACTTGAGCGCATTATCATCAATATTTGTGCACAGCCAAGCTGTCGAGAGTTAAGCTTTATATACGGCCAATATCTACTCAACACACTTATCAGTCACTACGGTTCTTTACTGTTTAATTGTCGCAGTATACAACATCTCATCAATGTATTACTGCTCAGAGGGCTGACGATATTTCCGCTTTTCCATTTTAGAAAGTTGCATAAAGAAGATGGTTATCACTTAACTTTTTCACCGGCTATCGCCCAAACTAACGCCACAGTATTGCGTTTTCTATATGAAGTACTGGCTAGTATCCTCTGCGGATATGTTAAATGGCGCTGCCCTGAGGCACGCTTTACCATACAGTTTCCTTTCGATAAACCAAAAGAAATTGCGCAATATCTCAGTTATTTATCTCAAAGCTATAGCTTCCAGCACAGTGACTTTGTGGTTGCCATCAACAAGCCAACATTAATAAAGCAGCAGATCAATAACTTCCCATTTTTGGTCAACAAGCAATTACAAATAACACCAAAAAACACACGCGGATTTCTTGCACAGTTACACCGGCTGCAATTGAAATACCCAAAGTATCACAGTGAGCAGATAGCATCATTAATGGGCATGAGTGCGGCAACGTTCAAGCGTAAACTCAAACTTCACAACACGACTTTCTTAACAGAAAAAGATAGGGTACACCGTCAACAAGCTATGTTTTATGTCGCTGAACAAGGCTACTCAAATGAACAAGTCGCCAGTGCACTACACTTTAGTGATATTACAAATTTTCGCCGCGCTTTCAAGCGCTGGACAGGGCTTACTCCTTCTTATTTTCGTAAAACCTAATAACATTTTCCCAACTTGAAATGTAAAGAATTATTTACCAGAAAATTACAAAAAACATTAACAGATAGAAAATTCGTAGATATCTTTGAAAAAATTTTCCCTGTAACCATACACTATATATTTTAATGCTTTCCAGAAAATTATCGTAACCTTTTGTCTTTTATACTTATAAATTACTTGTCTAATTCTCGTAATGAACTAAGTAGCACTTTACTCAGTGTACCCACAACACTTTGTAAATTTTATTTGTATTATTTGTTTATTTTTTAATCTTCTGTTCTATTATAATGTAACTAGTACGGGTTGATGTACCCAGGTTAAGTTGACTTTGGTTACCTTGATATTCATTTGTTACTTTTTAATCAAATTGAGTTGAATGGTGAGTAGAGTGTCTACAGCAACTGCGCCAAACCGAACTTGTACTAGATAACACAACTAAATAAAACAACATGTAAGGAACAACAAAATGCGTAAATTAAGTGCAATTAGTTTTGCCATTTTAGCGGGCATGACCTCGGTTAATGCTCAAGCGGCTAAGCTCGTTAGCGTAAGTGCTGAAAAAGCAATAGAGAACCAGTATATTGTGGTGTTTTCTACACCTTCAGTACTTGATGTAAATGACAGTAAAGCCGTTGCAGCTTTTGCTAAAAAGCAAGCTAACGAGTTGCAAAACAAGCATAATGTCAGCATAACAAGAGAGTTTGGCGGTATCCTTAATGGCGTTGTGATAAACGCATCAGCAAAACAACTCAAAGGGCTAATCCAAAACCCGAATATCGATTATATCGAGCAAGATCAGACTGTCACCGTAACCCCTTCAATTTCTGCAAACGGTGATCAAGCTAACCCAACTTGGGGCTTAGACCGAGTTGACCAACGCAACTTACCGCTCAATTCAAACTATCATTATGATTTTGATGGCACGGGCGTAACAGCGTATGTAATCGATACCGGTGTTCGTATTAGTCACAATGATTTTGGTAACCGTGCCACTCATGGTTATGATTTTGTAGACAATGATAACGACGCAACAGACTGTAACGGTCACGGTACTCATGTAGCGGGTACAATTGGTGGCGGAGAGTATGGTGTCGCTAAAAATGTCAACATTGTTGGCGTACGAGTGCTAGGCTGTAACGGCTCAGGCTCATATTCAGGCGTGATCGCAGGTATTGATTGGGTTAAGAATAACGCTTCAGGCCCTTCAGTTGCTAACATGAGCTTAGGTGGAGGTGCTTCTCAGGCAGTAGATGATGCCGTGAATAATGCTGTGGCAGCAGGTGTTAGCTTTGTTGTTGCTGCGGGTAACGACAATAGCAACGCTTGTAATTATTCTCCAGCACGCGCAGCTAATGCTATCACTGTTGGTTCAACAACAAGTAGCGACGCTCGCTCTAGTTTCTCAAACTATGGTAACTGTCTTGACATTTACGCACCTGGCTCAGGTATCAAGTCTGCTTGGTACAACTCTGACTCAGCAACAAACACCATCAGTGGTACGTCAATGGCTGCACCACATGTTGCAGGTGCAATTGCACTATACTTGGATGAAAACCCAAGTTTAAGCCCATCTCAAGTTGATTCACTGCTTAGCCAACGCGCTTCTAAAGGTAAAGTATCTAACCCTCAAAGTGGTTCGCCAAATGAGTTACTATACACACTTGCCGGAGGCACAGATCCAGACCCTGATCCAGATCCGGTTCCTAAGCTAGAAAATGGACAAGCAGTTACAGCTTCAGGTTCAACGAACCAAGAGTTGCTTTATACAATTGATGTACCTGCTAATGTAACGCTAAACGTGTCTATTTCAGGTGGTTCAGGTGATGCAGACCTTTATGTAAGAAAGGGTGCTGAGCCAACAACAGGTGTATTCGACTGTCGCCCTTACCGCTATGGTAACAATGAATCTTGTACTTCAAATTCAGGCCAAGGTGGTACTTACTATATTAAACTGCGCGGTTATACAAGCTTCTCAGGCGTATCACTAGTTGCAAGTTATTAAGGTAATACGTTATCAATAATTCTCATTTCGTTTGGGATTTATTGAGAAAACACGTACAGTGGTAGCCCTTATTGGGTTGCCACGTTTGTATTGATGAGTATAGTTTTAGATCTCCATTCCAAGTTGTTACAGCAACACTTTTACGATCATGTATCTCAGCATGAGCTGCACACTGAAGTTCCACTGATTTCAACAAGTATCTCCCAAGTTAAATTACGTGGCATTATCTACCATCGTAATGCTCAGGTTGCCTCGTCAATGCCAGAGGATTATGGCAGTCTCATTTTAATCCAAAAAGGGTCGGGCTGGTGGCTTACTCAGCAATCCATAAGTGCCGCAGATAACATGCAGCTGATTTTTATTGAAGCAGAGCAAAAGCATATCTTTCACCTGCCAGCACATTATCATGCCATTAGCTTTAACTTTCCTATTAGCTGGTTGGTTAAACATACCGGCAAAAGGCTAACACATGGACAAGCAATCAAAATAACTCCAGCGCTCTCACAGCTATTTACTCAAGCACTATTCGTTAAGCAGTTAACTAAAACCCAAGCCCAGTGGCTTGAAGCAAATATTCTTAAAAGCCTGAGCCATGCCCTACAATGTTGTCATCTACACTCACCGCTTACAGCGTTGAAGCAGCTGATAGTTAAACATGCGAGTAATGATGCGCTGTGTATCGATATGTTGTGTGAGTATTCAGGTTGGTCAAAACGGTATATTCATAAGCTTTTTACTCGCTCTGATCTCAGTGCCTCAGAATACTTAATTCGTACACGCTTAAATCACGCTTATTTTGAATTGGTAGAGCAAAATTCATCACTTAACCAAATCGCCATTAACTCGGGTTTTAAGAGCCAAGCGCACTTCAGCCGTCGCTTTAAACAGCTTTTTGCTCTTTCTCCTAAGCAAATTCCACAAAGAGTGCACTCTTAGGCAAAACCTTCCACTACAACATGGTATAATAAGAATCACTCTCATTTTTATAGCAATAAATCACTGGCACTGTGATAGTCGCAACTATCCTAGGTTCGTTATCAACATTGGCCAAACAGAATGATAAAAATCCGTGATGTAAGCAGATTGATATAGATATTCAGCGTATTTAACCTGAGTTTTAGGTAGCGCATCAGCTAAGGTGGTTTAGTTTTTAAAGGATAATAATGCGCAAAACATTATTTAAATGGCACAGCCTAATGGCACTGATCGCAATGTTGCCATTACTCATCATTTCACTCACTGGCAGCATGTTGGTATTCAAATTTGAGATAGATAGCATCCTTCTCAAAGATCAAGCCACCTTGAATTATGTAGGCCAAGATATTCAGCGCAAGCCAATGAAAGAGTTAGTCAATTTGGTTGCCGATGCGCACCCCAACTATGAAATTGGTAGTTGGGAGCTATTTGATGACGGCTACGAGGCCGATAGAGTTTATCTGCTAAAACATGGTACTGATACTTGGTTTAAAACCTACCTCGATCCCTACCAAGGAGAAATGCTGAGTACGCCTGTGGGGATACACAGCGACTTTACCGACTTTATACTTCACCTTCATTACACCTTGTTGCTCAACGACAGCAACCGCTATTTTCCAAATATGGGCGTCGCTATCGGCTTGTTTATTGCGATTCTGTTTACCTTTTTAGGAGTGTCTGGTTTAATTATTTACCGTCGTTTTTGGCGACGTTTTTTTAGCTTTAGACGACACACTCCAAGAGTAATCTTGTTTTCTGAGTTACATAAATTAATTGGAATATGGAGTGCACCGGTATTACTGTGCCTTGGGATAACAGGTGTCTATTTTAACGCCGTAGATTACTACCATGAGGCTTTTGAACATGATGAAGCTGATCATCATATTGTCAGTCAAGCAATGTTTAATCGCACACTCGACTTTGATGCAATGATGGCGCAGAGCCTTGATGCAATTGGCGGCTTTACCCCCACTTACTGGTTATTTCCGTTTGAACCACAACAAAAACATATCACTATTTTTGGCAGCGTTGCAGATGCGAACCCTTTTATTAGTAACTACGCCTCTACTGTAAGCTTCGATGCCACTACAGGCGTACAAAATGCCGTGTATGACATTCGCACAGCAACCACTCTAGAGAGGATAATTGATAGCTTTAGAAAACTACATTTTGGTCACTTTGCGGGGCTTCCCAGTAAAATTATTTGGTCTTTAATGGGGCTTGCGCCTATTTTACTTGGCTTTAGTGGTGTCTATTTATGGTGGCAACGAAAACGCAAAAAACATCAAAGTCGACGTTTGCGTAAATTCGCTTCTCAGTAAGCTAAGGCAGGGGTAAAGGCTGGAGCTGCCACTTTGTTTTTGGACTCGCGTTACGCTATCCCTTATCTGGCAGCACGCTTTGCTAAAGCCTAGGTACCTGCACCTTCTAGGCTAGACAAATTCACTTCCAATAGGCGAGCTTGGGAAGTGAATTTGAGGCAGCTTTCGCTATGTATAATTAGCGCTCAGCGCTAGCTAAAACACACCCAGCACCAATAAATGTCACACCAAATACTCTACCAATTACGTGACCGGACACCCATTTTATCGATCGCTTTTTAGCACTTTGAGCCAAAAATGAATACATACATAAACAACAAAAAGAAAGGCACATAAAAGTAGTGACCAGCAACGAAAACTGCGCTAAGAGTGGTGCTGAAGTATCGATAAATTGAGGGAATAACGCCGTTGTAAAGACAATAGCTTTTGGGTTAGTTAACGCCACCAGCACGCCATCTAGATATAGCCTCACTGCACTTTTTTGTTTTTTTACACTATCAGGAAGAGATACTTGATCTAACCCTTTTCTCCATAAGTTGACCCCAATATAAATCAAGTAGAGCGCGCCTAATATTTTCACAACCGTAAATGCCGCTGTTGAGTGGAGCAATAAGCCACTCAAACCAATAACGGCACAGCTCGACATCAGCAACAACCCTGAAACGTTACCAAATACAGTTAGCAACGCCCGCTTAAAACCCACAGCTAAACTATTCGTCGCCACCAACAGTGCAGCAGGACCTGGTGTCGCTGTGGCCAGCAGCGCAATAGTACAAAAAGCTAGCCAACTTTCAATTGTCATAAAACGACCTATTTCAGAGATGAGCTTATTCATTTAGACACGGTTTCAACTAGTGCCCAAAATATAGACATTTGCATAATAACCACATCACCGCTCATATTTAAAGCATTTTTAGTAATGAGAAATTAAATAACCTGAGGTTAGGATAAAGAGTGAACTAGCTCATTGTTTTTAAGACCATATTCAATTATCCCCTACTCTAGCCAGACTGCTTTGGAGATAACACCGCTTTCGCGTCCTGCTTTTGCCAAGGTACCTACACCTTGTAGGCAAGGCGAATTTACGTACCAATAACTGCCTATTGGAAGTGAATTCAACGCAGTTGGTGCTAAATCTGGCTGCTAGCAAGGCATTAATTATCCGAAGCTCTGATTAAATAATCAATAAGTAAGCGTAACCGATGTGGCATGTTGTCTCTATCTCGATATAACAAGTGAACCGTTCTCGGTTGCCCAGACCACTTTGGTAGCAAACGAACTAACTTGCCACTTTCTATCCACTCACTAGCCATAAAATAAGGGATAAAACCCACACCAAGCCCTTCAATCACAGCTCGAGAAACAACATGTAAATCATCCGCTTCTAGTCTAGCGGGAGGCAAAGGCGTATAGCTAAATTTTTCACCGGTGGTGGTCTCAACCAACTCCCAAACCCTGACAGGGTTACTTAAAATAACAGGCAGCTTTTGTAGTTCTTTAGGGTGGCTAATTGTATTTGCTTCAATTAAAGCTGGACTACTACACACTATTGACTTTACTTGCTTCAACGGCCTGCTTATCCAATCAAGCGGAACCTCGTCACAGGCTCTGAAAGCGAGGTCAATATGCTCTTTTTCAAGATCAATATTTTTATTAGACAGTGAAAGGTTAATAGATATTTTTGGGTATTCGCGCAAGAACGCATTAAAGATATGCGCTAACTTATATTGAGTAAAATTATTCGGTGCTGACACGTTAATCGTCCCACTCGCCTCTCCTTTTTCATCAAATAGCGCATCACCTGCACTTTGCAATGCTTCTAATAATCCGCCACAGCGCTGAAAATATTGCACACCGCTTCCTGTTAATGTCACTCTATGCGCATCACGATTCAGTAATCGCAATTGTAATGATTGCTCTAAGTTTTTGATACGTCTGCTTAATGTGGAAATAGGCATACTCAATTCAAGCGCTGCTTTACTAAAGCTACCTTGCTTCGCAACGACCCAAAATAGTCGCATATCATCTAAAGAATAGTTAATTTTCATATTTGGAATCTAATATATCAAAAACGCTTATATCTTGTTGATATTGGAATATATAAACTTATCTTAATTTCATTCAATTAGTTACCCATTTATATGAAAAAAAATGCCATTATCGTAATGATGCTTGTATGTGCATTCTCTTGGGGCAGCGTATTCCCCTTAGCAAAAGTTGTACTCCAAGATATGTCAGGCTTATCGCTGTCCATTTGGCGCTTTGCGATTGCTGTTTCTAGCCTTTTAGTTTTTATGTATATAACCAAAAAGCGCATAGTTTCATTATCACTAACTCAGTATCTTGCGTTAGCAGTCATCGGCTCTATTGGCATTGGAGGGTTAAACTTTGCTCTGTTCTCTGGACTGGAGCACACATCAGCCACAAATGGCGCGTTAATCATGGCTTTAAGCCCCATTGTTACTGCACTTCTGGCAGCCATCGTTGATCAAACCTCCTTGCGGAAATTACAGCTGTGCCAACTTGGCATCGCCTTATCAGGGGTTTTATTGGTCATTACCAAGGGTGATTTAAGCAGCCTTATCAATTTAACAATCAATAGAGGCGATGTGACTATTCTCATCGGTATGTTGGCTTGGTCATGCTACACGGTATGTGCATCCAAGGTATCACATTGGTTAGCCCCCCTTGAATTTTCATTAATAACGATGGCTATGGGACTGACGACCTTGTTAATAATTAGCTTGTTTAGGGTAGAAGTAACACCTTGGGAATCGTTTATCACTTTGCCTAACTTCTCATTGGCGAGTTTAATTTACATCGGCGTCTTTGGCACCGTGGTTGGATACCTGTGCTGGAACAGTGGAGTGAAAGCGTTTGGCTCTGCAAAAGCCTCGTTATACTTCAACTTGGTGCCGGTATTTGCTGCTTTGGTTTCTGCGTTGATGGGACAAGCAGTCAGCGCAATTCAGTTAATGGGGATGTGTGTTGTATTAACTGGATTAATGATGCCCACCCTACTGCGCTTTATTAATACCAAATATGCAGCTGTCACAGCCTCAAAAATTAAAAGTTAAAATTGGATAATGGCTCTTTTATATTAGTTGGGGTATTACTTCAATTGATAGCAGCATCAGGGTGAAATTCTGCATTGAGCAGTCGCTGCCATTGGCGATCCCACTCTCTAGAGCGCTTTAGCTGGCTTAAGCCTTTGTTAAAATCGTTTTTCAACACCAGGCTACCCTCTCGAGATTTAGGAAATAAAACGTGAGCGGTGTAGGCCAAAAATGGTTTGTCGCTCGCATGAATTAACGTGGCATGCTCTGGTGTAAAGGCTTTAATGAGCAGTGCCTGCATCGCGACATCACTTAGCAGCACCAAGTCAACGCGGTCGTTGAATAGCATGTTTAAGCTGTGTTTATCATCCGTCACCATCAACACATCCAACTCACCTTGCTCTACCGCTTTATGAAACTCTGGCACATATTCATACCCCAATGTTGCACCAATCCGAAACTTTTTCAGATCATATATGTTTTCCCATTTTGGCAAAGGAGTTGTCTTTCTAAAATAGGCGAGCAAATTGCCTTTATAAATCTCATCGCTACAATAAAACGAATCAGCATATTCAGGCTCACACACCCAGTAAGACGCCATATCAAATTGCCCCAAGTTAGTTGATTGAAAGCTACGCTTCCAAGGCAAATACTCAAAGTGTACCTGGTAGCCTTGGCTTTCTAGTGCTAGACGGATGATATGGTTAACAAAACCATCGTTTGCAAGTTGCTTGCCCGTATATGGAGGGTATTCTCCGGTGGCAACCGTTACTACACGCTTAGGTTGAGCCGAAGCGAACAATGAACAAGCCAATAAAATTAAACTCAAAAGTTGAATCATTGTTTCTTCACTATAAAAAACGTCTCTTTTAACTATAGTTGCTTTTTCGAACACCTTCTTCCATAAGCTAATTGCCAGCTTTAATACCAATTTTCTTAATTAAGTGGTCTATTTTGAGGCGAGAAAATCTTGTCGATAACTAGGAAAAAATTTTGCTATTTAGTTGTTCTAAATTAGTTGTTCTAAATAAGAAATCTTTAACGCGGTTAGCGTCAGATATACTCCTTCAAATTGAGCAAGTATTAAGTCAAATTGGTATAACTCCCGCCTTTTGTGGTTGAAATAGCGTGTTAGCGATGTGCAAATAACACATAGACACCCAAAGACTTCACTTATCACGTAAAAGCTCTTACAATACCGAGGCCATTTTTGTTGCAGATAGTTATGTATAACCCATTGTCAAAGCTAGTTTTAATGATATCGTTATTGGTTGCCCTTGTTGGCCAAACCATGGCTTTTGACTTTGTAGGCAGCAAGGTTTCAGCTTCAATCATAGAAGCAGCCGAGCATCAAACTGTAGCATTGAGCGATGGTAACCTGTCTACAGATACCGATGACTGTTGTGATACACAGTGCTGTGAAAATGACTGCATTTGTCCAGACAACGCATGTACTACATTTGTTTTCATCACACTTCGGCTCAACGTTCCATATCGATTACATACTCATGACCTAGATATTGGTCTGACGCATCGGTACACCGGACGGCATGTGCCGCCCCTTGAACGACCACCTATTTTACCTTCTCCATTAATACCGATATAGCCTGAACCTCAGGTTTTATATCCCGTAGGCTAACTACAACCAATACAAAATAATACCAATGTGCGTAGCCGTCAGTGTGCAACAGACACAGCATGCGTTGTTATACCACTTTGTCTTAATACTTGCTCAACTTGAGCGAGTAATACCAATTAGACTTAATAAAGCAAGTTGGTATAAAAGCAAAATATGTTGTAACTGAACTTTACAGCTTGAGTGCTTGGTATTGCTATTCAAATGAAGTAGACATTGCTAAACGTTGGTGTCACACCCAACGTTTTGTATTATTAGAGGTAAAAATGCGATATACATACTCTAAAGTGGCGCTCGCCATCTTATTAGCTCCATCTATATCTCATGCTGGAGAACAGCATCACCACGAGCATGACGACAATAAAATTGAAAAGATTCAAGTAACGGCATCACGCTTAGGACGGATCGTAACCGAGTCAGCAACAAGAACAGAGATTATAAATGGTGAAGAAATCCAAGAAAAAGCCCTAATGCGTCCGGGTAATATTTCCATGTTAGTTGCCGAAACAGGCGGAGTGCGAGTGCAAAATACCTCCCCAGCCCTTGGCAGCGCCAATATTCGTCTACAAAGTTTATATGGTAGATACACCCAGTTATTGAGTGATGGATTGCCACTCTATGGCGGGCAAACAGCTTCAATTGGGTTATTGCAAATCCCGCCCACTGATTTAGCCAACGTTGAAATTATCAAAGGCTCAGCCTCCTCGCTTTACGGTGGCTCCGCACTTGGTGGAGTGATTAATTTGATCTCTCGTACCCCTTCAGATGAATTTGAAGGAGAAGTATTACTCAATGCTACATCAAAAAGTGGTCAAGACATCACCTCGTACTTCGCAACACCTATTCATGACACCACAAGCATGTCATTAACTGCAGGGATACACCATCAAGCTCAACAGGATTTAGATGATGATGGCTGGCTTGATATGGCAGGATATGAACGTGCAACAGTTCGCCCTCGTCTATATTGGGAAGGTGAAGATGGAGAAAGCTTGTATTTTACGCTTGGCGCAATGACAGAAAATCGTGAAGGCGGTACTCGAGAAGGGGCAACTCTGGCAGATGGTAATCCCTTTGTTCAAAGTCAGGATTCACAAAGTATAGACGCTGGCTTTATCTTTGATAAGCCACTAGCACAAACACTGAGCCTAAACCTACGAGGCTCGATGATGCACCAAGAGCATGATCATATTTATGGTATCGTTGAAGAAAATGACACCCATGAAAGCTACTTAATTGAGTCTAGCGTATCCGGGTATAACGACCATATTGCATGGCTTATTGGTATGGCATATCAAGAAGATAGCTTTGATTCACAGGACTTTTCAACTTTTAATTATCGCTATCAGGTACCGGGATTATTTTCACAGGTAGATTATGAAGCAAGTGAAGATCTCGCTGTGTCATTGAGCGCGCGTACAGATTGGCATAATGAATTCGGCACTCAGTTTAGCCCGCGTATTTCGGTATTATACAACCCGGAACATTGGATTGTTCGAGGCTCTTACGGACAAGGTTTTTTTGCCCCAACACCTTTTATTGAAGACATCGAAGATACGGGCTTGTCGCGCCTTATGCCCATCACCGATCTTGAGGAGGAGGAAGCAACAACTGCCTCTATTGACCTAAGTTATGTCACTGATAAATTTGAGAGCAGCATTACTTTATTTTCCTCTGACGTTGAAAATGTCACGGCGCTAGAAGTTGTTAATTCGAATACGCCTTCACAGCAGCAACAGGTTCGCTTAATAAATACGAGTGGCCAGAGCGAAATACGGGGCGCAGAGTTACTACTGCGTTATCGTTGGCACGATATCAAATTCACAGGAAGCTATTTATACACAGATGCTACTAAAAACAGCATGTTTGATGCCTCTCGTGTACCACTCTATTTAACCCCAACACACACCGCTGGTGCAGTTATCATGTGGGAGAAGCATGGCAGCCACTTATTGGGTTTTGAAGCTTACTACACGGGCACACAACACCTTGAAAACAACCCATACCGAACCAAAAGCGATGCCTATTGGCATCTCGGTCTACTTGGGCAAATTACAGTGGGAAATATTAGCTATTTTCTGAACGCAGAAAATTTACTCAATGTAAGGCAAACTAAAGAGGAACCGCTGCTGTTAACTGCACAAGCGCCAAGTGGCCGCTGGACAACTGACATTTGGTCACGCAATGATGGATTTACCGTCAACGCTGGTATACGAATAAAATTTGGACTTTAATGATCCCTTAACAAAAATAGAGTAAACTATCTAAACTTAGTCATTTTTAATTAACTTAAAAACAAAAGCCAATGTTAATTCATTACTTTTAGAATAATATATTAAGTCAATGACTGAGTTTACGTAGTTAACCTGAGGCTGGATAAAAAGCGCTAAGCCGTTATAGGTTCTATTCGCCCCATTTAGCTAGCACGCTTGGAGAGTAGCTTCACGTATCAAAAGCGTGCCACGGAATAGTTATCCAGATCTCAGGTTAGTTGATAACTGTATGTATTAATAAGGATTATTTTAATGAAACTTAGTTCAATCGCCGCAATAGTCAGTCTAACGCTATGCAGTGCAACATTTTCTGTTGGTGCTACCGAACAAGAAGAAAAAACAGCAACAATCGGCGAACAAATCTTAGATAAAGTAAAAAGCAAACTATTAACTGGTTTTGGCTCTTTACTTGCCGACGCTGTATTTGGTTCTGGTGGTCCGCAATATGTGATGCTTAGCGAAGAAAGCCTACAAGCGATACAAGATAGAGTTAGAAAGGAAATTGTTCGTGATGCTGAGTATGACTTTATTGCAGAGTTTCGCAGTGTAGAGGCAAGCCTAAAACATTATGGAGATACCGTAAAATACAAGGGTGAAGATCCAGTGTTATTAGGTGGTCTGTTAATTAAAGCCAATGATTTAATTAACCACCGAGCACTTAACAGTAGCTATAATGACGATTTCTTCTATCTTGCTGACACCTACGCATTAGCGGCATCTGTAGTAGTTGCAATATATACTGAGCGTCACTTAGCAGGGCTGGTACCTAAGTCTACCGTCGTGACCGCAGCCAGAAATTTAGCCAACCAACTCAGCACAATGCTCGCACAGAAAAAACAAGCTGACCTCCCACTTAGATCAGGCTGTGACGACCCAGATCCTTATGATCAAGCGGTTGAATATAGATGCTGGCTTAGAGACCCATACGGCAATCACCTAGCATCTTATGTGGTTGAACCTCAGTACCCTGAAGACCATGCTTATTGGGAGAGTAAAAAAGCACAAGCTGAGCTGGAATACAAACAAACAAAGTTTGATAAGATCCAAGCCGTTATCGACCAGTTAAGAAACCTGTAACGTATCGCATACTTGCGTACTCGCGTACATTATAAATACGCTGAACGTGGCATAACTTTAACTTTTAGCTAAAGCGATATTACGCTGTTAACCATAGCTATTTTAGTTGATTAACTCCCTTTTATGCTAAGTTCAAGTTAAGTAAAAAAGCCAGTGACGCTATCACTGGCTTTTATTTTGATGCAATAGCTATATTACCTAAGCTGTTACAGCGCTAATCCTAGTATTTGCGCTGCTTTTTCTAAATCGATATCGCCGTGCTCACCCAAAGCAGTCATGCCGTTCTTTTCAAGATTGGCAACTACCGCCGAGATTGCTTTTTCGTCCAAATCGTAGTCTGTTAAACGCGTTTTAACTAACATCGCTTCAAAAAAGTCTTGCACTGCTTTAATTGTTTTATCAATTTGCACCGCCGTGTCGGCTTCGTTAATATCAAAAACACGTTTACCTAACTGCTGGATTTTCTCTGCTTTTTGCTCTTTCTGTACATACATAAGCGCTGGCAAAACAATAGCAAGCGTTTGTGCATGATCTAGGTTGTATAGTGCCGTTAACTCATGCCCTATCATATGTGTAGACCAATCTTGTGGTACGCCTTGACCAATTAAGCCATTTAACGCCATGGTAGCCGACCACATCACATTAGCTCTGACATCATAGTTTTCAGGCTCGCTCAGTGCTTTTGGACCTTCAGTGATGAGTGTTTGTAAAATACCTTCTGCAAATCTATCTTGTAGCGGCGCGTTTACCGGATAAGTTAGATATTGCTCAATTACATGAACAAACGCGTCTACTACACCGTTACTTACTTGACGAGGCGGTAACGAGTAGGTGTATTCAGGGTCAAGTACTGCAAACTGTGGTTGTACTGTGGGCGATGAAAATGCGCGCTTCTGCGAAGTGGCCTTTTTTGTCACCACTGAGTTGCCGTTACTTTCTGAACCTGTTGCTGGTAAAGTCAATACAGCTCCGATAGGTAAAGGGTCGCTAAAGCTTGCGCTTTTAACCAAAATATCCCACGGCTCGCCATCAAAATGATAGGCAGCTGCAACGAACTTTGCACCATCAATCACGCTACCACCACCCACAGCAAGAATAAAGTTGACGTCGTGCTCCTTTGCCGTGGTCACCGCCTGCATTAATGTTTCGTAGGTTGGATTAGGCTCTACCCCCCCAAACTCAATGACATCAACACCAGCCAGTGCGCTCATTGCTTGGTCGTATACCCCATTCTTTTTGATAGAACCACCGCCAAACAGCAATAGCAMTTTTGCTTGCTCTGGTAATCTTGATGTTATTTCACTCATTTGGCCTTTACCAAAGAGGATTTCGGTTTGGTTTTTAAATACAAAATTAAGCATGCTCAATTCCTCTGTGTTGTCTATACGGTAGATATAACGTTCATTCTCTACACTTTGGCTCATTCTCAGTGTAGTTTTTATTGATTTTTGTCTTATTGTCGCTGTCTGCTGCTGGTTGTGGCTTAATCGCGCCCAATACTTGCAGTAGCGATAAATATTTTTATGTTTAGGCGAGTAACCAAAAACGGTGAGAGCCTGCAAGCTATGCAAGGCGGTATTCGACATTGCACCACTACTCTTTTAATACAAAGCGCTGTAAATAAAGCACGGCGATTTAAAAGTCTGATGTCGTTGCGCTTTACCTGTGTTAATGGAAGCATAATACGTGATTTGCGAATTGAGGAGAATTCGGATAAGWTTGGAGGAGCAATCAGAATTTTTATGGCTTAATATGTTATGTCCCATCTAACCCAGTTAAAAACCTTTGTTGAAGTGTACCGCTGCAAAAATATTACCAAGGCTGCTGCCAATTTAGGCATGTCGCAACCCGCAGTCACGGCACATATTCAAACAATGGAATCAGTGGTCGGAAAAGCCTTATTTGAACGCCAAGCAAGAGGTGTAAAACCAACTCCAACAGCACATGACTTAGCACTTCAGGTATCTAGTCATATTGACATTTTAGAGCAGAAGATAACCTCTATACGGGCGAGATCAGACGCTGTGTTTGGAACACTAAACATTGCAGGCCCTGCTGAATACATCAGCTTTGTGTCGGGCCCACAAATTGCTAATTTACTCCAAGCAGGTAATATCAATGTAGTGCTACATATTGGCAATAAGATTAATATTTTTGATGCGTTGCTCAACGATACCGCTGATATTGCAATTGCTGCATCAACCCCCGATCCTGCAATATTCGACTATCTAGTGTTAGATAAAGAGCAACTATGGCTCGTCATGAATCGTCTAGAAGGACGAGAGATCCAAGACCGTAAGATCACCGCAGAGTTACTCTCAACCTATAATGTTGTAACTTACGATCAAGACTTGCCACTAGTACGACAATATTTTGACCGCGTATTTAATGCCAGCTGTAACTCCAATGTTATTGCAATTTGTCCAGACATTCGCGCCATCGCACACATTATCCGCTCGGGCATTGGTTATTCAGTACTACCAGACTACTTATGCCGTGATTTAATTAAAGCTGGAGAGCTTATCCAATTGGGATCTGTTGGCCCAGAGAACAACATCTACTTAGTATGGAAAAAAGGCGCTTTGAAGCACCCGCGTATTGCATTTGCAAAAGATGTCATCTCTGCATTTGCAAATATTAACTACCTATCGAATTAAAAACTTGTAAAAAAATAATTCTCCGCAGATTTTTTCTCGGTTTCCCTGTTACTTTCATGTGAACGAATAGAGACGGGGTTGGAACAACAATGGACTATCAAAGCCAATATCGTGACTTAACAATTTATTATAACGCGCTAAAAAAAGCGACCAAAAAAAATGGTGCTGTACCAGACACAACGCTAAAGTGGCTCAGGCTGGTTGAAACGACATTATTTGAATTACAAGAGCTTGCCCACATGGAAAAAGCCTATATTCAAAAATCAAGAACCATGAATAACCTGATTGAAATGGTATACTCTAGTGCACCAAATTTAGAATAATCACCGTGCGGTTCAATTATAAAGCAAATAAAAAAGGTGCAGTTAAAAGCACCTTTTTTATTAAAACTGGCGAGCCTAATCTTAGGACGGAAAAACAGTCAGCTTATAGCAATTTTCTTAATTAAGTGATCTATTTTAAGGCGAGAAAACCTTGTCGATAACACCGCTTCCACGTCCTGCTCACGCCGAGGTACCTACGTCCTGTAGGCAAGGCAAAAATTTTGCTATTTAGTTGTTCTAAATAAGGATTTTCTAACGCTGCTCACGTCAGACTTACTCCTTCAAATTGAGCAAGTATTAAGTAAAATTGGTATTACTTATCTAGTCAGTGCATTTTAGCAGTAAGTATGAGTTTATTCCTCGTAGCTAAAACTCTGTAGACAAGGTCAATTTACGCCCCCCATCAATACAATAACCAGCTGTTGGAATCTAATTTACGTACCAATACAGCATTTAGCTAATGTACCGTTATGAACTCTCCAATGCTCAAATTAAATGCAGTGGATTTTGTAATGGTTGCTGTCGAACAATAAAGCCAATATAAAGTACCGCTACACACAACAACATAGGTAACACTTTTAAATACTCAAAATAATCATAAAAGAAAGTTACTTCCCAAAATATTTTCGCGAATTCTTCGTTAACACCTAAGTGCTCTAAATTACGCAAAAAGTTTTCCATGAGCGCAAGAAAGTCCACTGAAGCACAAAAGCCAACTAAAATATAGAGTGGCCCTTCAGCATAATTCTTCTCGAATATAGATGCCGTTTTACCTTGTGTTATAACGGCAGCAATAACCATTCTATATTTAAGTAAGAAAAGTAGAAGTAAGCTCATAGCAAGTTGAATCGAAAATGCATAGATATTTTCATAGTAAAAGCTTTCTACCGATGGAAAAATGACATACCTTAAAGCAAGCGCAACAAGCACCTCTAGAACAAAAGTGCCCGCAAAAATAAAAGTCAGCAACTGACTATTCTTATCTTCCTTCGCCATAAACAGGATCAGAAATAATAATGCACAAGTAACTGGCTCAAAAACCAAAGCGCCTGTTATCGAGCCTGCGAGCAGTAACAATATCCCTCCCCTATCTCTCAAGTTGTTAGGATATAACCTTGAGAGCGTCTCTGTATCATCCAAAATATCAGCAAGTCTTACGCGGCATAAATCTGCAAACTTTAATAACGTCCCCAGCTTAAAAGAACTTGCACCACTCAAATAATTGTCCAATGTACGTGTGCTAATATCTAAGTGCCGACATATTGTCTCTTTCGACATGCCTCGACGATGCTTAAGCCCTTGGATTAATAGCCCGACTCGCTGACTGACTTCATACTCTTCTGGTGTTTGCATCGACTCCCCACGTTATTTTATATAATTAAGCTAAACTCTCTGAGGGCTTACCGCATAGGTACTTCTGGCCAGAAAACCGATATAAAGTAATGAAATACATAGTAGTATAGGGAAAGCTTTAAGATATGAATAGTTATCGAAAAAGAAGGTTAGATTCCAAAAAGTCTTTGCAGTTTCTTCTGCAACTCCAAGCCTCTCCATATTACGAACAAAGTTTTCCATTAAAGCTAAAAAATCAACTAGAACAAGTACTCCTGTAAGGAAATACAATGGCGACTCTACATAATTTTTCTCAAATACGGACGCCACCCTAGCGCGTGTTAAAAGTAAAGAGATTGTCATCTTATATTTAATTGACAGCAACAACATAAGGCTTGTAATTAACTGAACGCCATAGGCGAGAATATTCTCTATATAAAAACTTTCTACCTTTGGAAAAACAATAATTTTTAAGCAAAAAACCAAGAAGGCATCTAATGTCAAAACCACTGTAAAAATAGAGATCAACAAAAAACTATTCGTATCTTTTCTGGCTAGGTAGACTAATATAAATAGTAATACGCATGTTATGGGTTCGAAGATAACGGCACTTACCACATAGCTCATAAGAAGCGCCAAAATATTTCCTTTATCCTTAAAGCTATCAGGATTAAGCTTTAAAAGCTCCTCAGTGTCATCCAAAATATCAGCAAGTCTTACGCGGCATAAATCTGCAAACTTTAATAACGTCCCCAGCTTAAAAGAACTTGCACCACTCAAATAATTGTCCAGTGTACGTGTGCTAATATCTAGGTGCCGACATATTCTCTCTTTCGACATGCCTCGACGATGCTTAAGCCCTTGGATTAATAGCCCGACTCGCTGACTGACCTCATACTCTTCTGGCGTTTGCATCGTCCTGATATTTCCTTACGCTAAATTGAAATCATATGAGTCTAATATATAAGATTGATATTTATTAAATGTGGTTAAATTGCGTAAACAGAGGGATAATATGAGCAGTTAAAAACGCAGTGCTACAATAAAACACTACGTTAATCAGACTCTAACCCTGAATTGGTTGCCTTTTCGTACGAACAATTAGCCCTACATATAGAATCGTTACGCAAAGTAACATCGGAACAGCTTTGAGATATGCAAAGTAGTCGTAAAAGAATGTGACTTCCCAAAACGTTCTAGCAGTTTCTTCTCTAACACCAATATGCTCAAGGTTACGAAGAAAATTCTCCATCAGCGCCATAAAGTCAACAAAAACCAAAACCATAACGAGTAAATAAAGAGGCCCCTCAGCATAGTTTTTTTCAAAAACTGAAGCTGATTTACCTCTTGTTAAAAGTACAGCTACCGTCATTCTGTGTTTCAGTATAAATAAAAGCAGCATGCTTAACAGTAGTTGTGAAGAAAAGGCGTAGATGTTTTGAAAAAAACCACCATTTACGGATGGATAAACAACAGTTTCAAGTATATAAACAACAATCGAGGATAAAACAAACACTACAGCAAAACAAAATGTTAACAGTTGACTGTTCTGGTCGTCTTTGGAAAAAAACACCAAAGCTAACAATAAAGCCGTCATAATAATTTCAATTAATGGAGCACTCATAAGCGCTACCAACACAGCCGCACAAAAACTAGTGAGCAGAGCCAAATTAAATACACTATTCATACCGCACCTTAACTGCCTGATTTAGAACTTGCTTGAGCCACTTTGGGCGTATCTCCTGAAGATGTCCCAACTCCTCCGCAAACATGTTCACACAATGAATGACTAAGGACTATCTTTTTTGGCTTCTTCTGAACAGCCTTCATTGTTCTCTTCCTCATTTTTCTCTCCGTACAGGCCTGAGAGCTTATCTGTATCTTCTAAAATATCCGACAGCTTTACTTTACAGATTTCAGCAAACCTAAGCAATGTACCAAGCTTAAACGAGCTGGAGCCATTTAAGTAATTGTCTAAAGTTCTGTTACCCACGCCGATACGGCGGCTGACTTCTTCTCTCGTCAAGCCTTTTTTACGTTTTAGCCCTTGTATCAGTCGGCCGATACGCTGGCTTACCTCATATTCTTCTGGCGTCTGCATCGCCCCACCATATCTCTCATTCACCCCAACCAAAGTTAACCAAAAGTTTACATGCGGTTAAATTTAAAGACAAGTAGATGACGGTATTATTTTTATGCAGACTGACATACAAAAGTACGCCTTCAGCTGAATACCTTATCACTATCTTGTAATTTTTGGTATAAATGGTTTGTAAAAAATACTCATTATAAAAAGGGGTAAAATCTATTTTACTTCATTATTTTCATACTAGCTTGCTATTACACCCTCGCTGCTCGCCGCTCTTTTTCTAATTTCGATCCCCATGTACAATACTGATAATATCATTAATGAAGGGACTGCCTTAAAATACCAAAAATAATCATAAAAAAAGGTGACTTCCCAAAATTGTTGCGCTATTTCAAGTGGTACTCCTAACCGTTCACTACTACGAATAAAGTTTTCAATAAGCGCCGCAAAATCTACAAACATCAAGCAGCAAGCTAAAGAGAATAGCGGGGCATCAACATAATTTCGCTCAAAAATGCTAGGCACTTTACCCCTTGTTACCCAAGCAGCTATCAACATTCTGTGTTTTATCGATAGCGCCATCATGGTACTGAGTAATAAATGCAAGCTAAAAGCGTAAGTATTCTGCATATAATAGCTCTCAGCCATAGGAAAAATGATGTAATTAAGACAATAACCTGAAATCAACGTTAGGAAATAAATCACAAGTAGTATAGAGATAATACTTAAACTATTCTTATCTTTATGTGCGTAGAAGAATAACGCAACCAATAATAAAAAGACTGTCGACTCAAATACCATTACGCCTGCTAATGAGCCAAGCAATATGGTAAATATACCTCCTTTGTCTTTCATGTTTTTTGAGTACAAACGCGACAGCGCATCTGTGTCATCTAAAATATCGGCAAGTTTTACTTTACATAAATCGGCAAGTTTTAGCAGCGTACCAAGCTTAAAAGAGCTAACCCCACTTAAATAGTTGTCTAACGTACGAGTGCTAATTTCCAAGCGTTTACATATTGATTCACGGGTCATACCACGTGTATCTTTTAGGCCAGCAATTAACCGACCAATACGTTGGCTTACCTCATACTCTTCAGGTGTTTGCATTGTACTACCATGATTGTGTTGCTATCCTTTTACATTTAACCCAAACATTACATTTAGTTAATTATAAAGACAAGTCTCTCACGGTAAAGTACATAGATAAAATTGCAAAAGTACACTATCGAAGAGGCAAAATGCCAATATGTTAACAAGCATACCAGCCCCTAACATGGGAAATACTCTACGCATCACCATCACAGTAAGTACAATTACAACCTCACCTATACAATAAAATTTTGAAATAAAAGCTAACTTTTTAGCAGCCAATAATCGTCATGAACTTTGCAAAAGCAATTAAGAACGTGTTAGCTATTTTGTAAAGAGTATGACAAAGTAGGAGAGTGCGGCAGTGTTTCCAATGGGTAACGGTTATACACAGTACATGATGTGAGTTCGAGTCTCGCCCTGCCGCCATCTCCTCTTTTGAATAAAGAAAGCGATAACACATCAAAAACCCATTACGTCTCCTTTACCAAACAAAGACAAAATCAGCTTAAACACTGAATTTCACATTACTCACTGAGGTTGTAATCCACGCGCCTGCGGGAGGCGCGACCCTACACGACGACACGTTTATTAACCTGTACGAGTTTCAATCCACGCACCTGCGGGAGGCGCGACCAGTTAATTGTGGCGTAATGACGCTGGTTTGCGAGTTTCAATCCACGCGCCTGCGGGAGGCGCGACCTGTTAGAGCTTGCAGAGTGTGTACCTAACACAATGTTTCAATCCACGCGCCTGCGGGAGGCGCGACGTATGACTTAAAGAAATAAGGCGCTAATTTTGATGTTTCAATCCACGCGCCTGCGGGAGGCGCGACCGCATGAACTGCACAAGGAAAAGGTTCAATCTCTGTTTCAATCCACGCGCCTGCGGGAGGCGCGACGTTGGCTCAATACATTGTTTCTCTTGATATGGAGTTTCAATCCACGCGCCTGC
Organism: Pseudoalteromonas sp. J010; assembly: GCF_003934235.1. Taxonomy (NCBI): domain Bacteria; kingdom Pseudomonadati; phylum Pseudomonadota; class Gammaproteobacteria; order Alteromonadales; family Pseudoalteromonadaceae; genus Pseudoalteromonas; species Pseudoalteromonas sp. J010. Next base: position 202,535 of record NZ_RDBW01000011.1, read on the forward strand.
GGGAGGCGCGACTAAAAAGGATCGTGTCCAGCTTTGGCGGCGTCAGGAAGTTTCAATCCACGCGCCTGCGGGAGGCGCGACTTTTCAGATACTGACCCACTATTTCTCAGGCTTGGTTTCAATCCACGCGCCTGCGGGAGGCGCGACCGCTTGCACTACACCAACTTGACCAAAAAGCCGTCGGTTTCAATCCACGCGCCTGCGGGAGGCGCGACGTCGTGACATTTACCAAACGGGGGCGGAGGTGCCTGTTTCAATCCACGCGCCTGCGGGAGGCGCGACTTTCAAGAGTGATGGCTTGGCTCAACACTAAACCTGTTTCAATCCACGCGCCTGCGGGAGGCGCGACTTATTTTAATTAAACATCTCAATCGATAGATGATGTTTCAATCCACGCGCCTGCGGGAGGCGCGACGAGTTTCAGCGTTACTTTATGAACTGGTTCCCTGTTTCAATCCACGCGCCTGCGGGAGGCGCGACTACTTTTATTAAAGCAAGGGAAACCGATAACTCGTTTCAATCCACGCGCCTGCGGGAGGCGCGACTAGCAGGCGGAACAGACATCAGCCCCACTTACTCAGTTTCAATCCACGCGCCTGCGGGAGGCGCGACTGAGCAGTTTGAGCGCTTTACCAAAGAAATTGAGTTTCAATCCACGCGCCTGCGGGAGGCGCGACCTAGCACTGTGGATCAAATACTTGAATTATATTTGTTTCAATCCACGCGCCTGCGGGAGGCGCGACGGCCTTCTCTCAAAGGCACAAATACACTATCATGGTGTAGAGGTTTCCGCTAGCCATGAGCAAATGTATCAATATCCTTAAAGCTAATCACCAAGAATAAAATTTTTCTTATATTTTTAAAGAGCTTATAAAATCGCTAGATCCACAGGGATTTCATGAGAACCAAGCCCTAGCGATTACAAAACTAATGGGTCACGAAAAATATCTAACGCAACTTTAGCACCATGATGCTCAACTTTGTTATGCCAATTTTTGCCAAGCTTGTAAAAACGCAGGCTATCGACTTCAGGGTCATAGATAGATAAAAGCTTATTTTTAAAAATAAGCCATTGCGTTGCATCTATTTCACACTCAAATACAGAGTATTGTACGCGAACGCCATAATCTAAACATACTTTTGCTAATTGCCTAAGGCGCTTTTGCCCATCTTCACTAGTAAACGAGACATCGTAAGTGACCAATACCATCATGGTTCATAATCCTTATTTTTTAATCACAAATGGCGGATAACTTGCTAAATCACCACGTAAGTGGCGTGCTAATAACATTGCCTGCACATGAGGCAACAAACCAATTTGCACTTTCTCTTGTAAAAAGGGGTGGAGTACTTCTTCTTGTTTCTTGGCTTGATATGCTTGGAACACTTGCTTTCGAGCATCATCTTTAATGGTCACGCCACCTAAACAATCCGTTTCAAAATCTCTCAAAGTGAGGGTTTGGTTGTTAAACAGTTTTAACGCAATACTATCGACGATATAGGCTCTAAACTCTTCTAAAATATCGAGGGCTAAACTGTTTCTGCCGGGTCTTTCTTTATGTAAAAAACCTACTTGAGGATCAAGCCCGACGCCTTGCAATGCACCGCTTATCTCTTGCCCAAGGACTGAATAGAGTAAAGAAATAACGGCATTGACTGGATCTTTAGGTGGCCTGCGTGTGCGTTTATCAAATAGCTGCTTTTCAGCATTGCCTTTGAACATATCAGCAAATGCAGCGAAGTAATGCGATGCGGCTTCACCTTCTAGCCCTAAAATGGTTTCGTAGGCAGTTGCACCTTTTAGTTGCTCAATAATTTGTTTTAAGCGTTCTATGGCTTTTTCGATTTGTGGTGTGGCTGTGTGATTACGCCTAAAACGTAACAGTAACATACGTGATGAACGAATTTTTGCAGCAACAGTATGTTTTGCCAGTTCGTTTGCGGTTAATTCATCAACATTAAACTGCTGCCTGCGCAGCAATACATTACCCGTTTGCTTACCGACTACATTAGCTAAAAAGCGGCCGTGCATATCAAAAAAAGCCAAGTGTGTACCGTTTTCGCCACAAAAACCCAATAACTGCGGCGAAACCATAATGTTACCAAAGCAAAATATACTGCCTATGGAGTGGATTGGCAGCTGCATCAACTTTTGCTTTTCGCCTGCTATTTTTTGCTCAATCAACAAAGTTTCTCGTTGTTTGTGTAAATACACGCCGTCTTTGGTGATATAGAGCGAATTTTGTAGCTTTTTCATTCAGCCTCCATGTTAAATAACGACTCGATATAACGGTTTGAAGCATCATGTTCAGTTAAGTTTGGTTGGCAAATATCAATGAGTGAGCAAGCTTTACAATGTTTGCCTGTTGTCGGTGCGGGTGTGCTGCCGTTTATAAATAATTGTTGTACTTGTGCTATTAAATCTTTAGTTTGCCTTCGCAAGCTTGTGTCGAATTCAATTTCAATGCGTTTACGAGTTTGCCAATACCACAGCGCACCTTGCTTTACTTCAACGGCGAGCATTTCTTGAATGCACATTGCCTGCGCACACAGTTGCACTTTATCTATGTCGTTAGTTTTTGGCTTACCGCGTTTGTATTCAACAGGAATAAACTGGTTACTTGTCTTATGGTGTTCAAGCAAATCGAGTTTTCCTGTTAAGCCTAAAATGGGCGCAGTCACCACTACGCCACGTTCAAACCGCACGCCTTTTCGCGTTTCTGGCTCGCCATTATCTACTCGCTCATGTAGCTGCCTACCATGCGCGGTTAAATAATTTTCTTGCCACACTTGCTCAAGGTGGATCAACGCACATTGACGCTGACAAAAAGCAAAGTGTTGTAGAGCGGAAATGTTGATAAGGCGTGCGTCAGTCACTAGAAGCCCTCTATGACTTCAGGCTCCAGCCCTTGCAATGCACTGATCAATGAATCATTTAATGCTGCGGTTTCAAGTGGTAAACCTTTCTCAATATGATCTCTTAGGCTTTGGTGTACTTTGGCTGAAGAATATTGCCCCGACTTTGAGCCGTGCTGCCACCACACAAGGTGTGAAATCCCCATTGACCCCTCAGGCCGAGCTGATGATGCGTCTCCTTCAAATAATTTCACTAATACTGCTTTTATCTTTTCTGCATCTGCATCACTAAAGCCGGTTTTTTCAGCCAGTTGCGGAGTCATCGCGCCAAATGCAACATACGTGGCTTTGTCAACTCGATGTTTCATCCCCATCGTATCTGAGGACTTTTTACTGCCATCCCCTTCACCGCTGACACTTTTGGTAATTTGGGTACTCGTAATGCTCACAGGTTCAATACTAAAGGCACTTTGAATAGTGACGGGGCCGCGGATCGGAATAGATACGCCATCCGTACCTGTCCCCTTAAACGCAAACACTTGGCCAAATGCACGCACATCTAACCATTTTTCACAGCACTTTTTAGCAGCTTCATCAGGCGCTGTTTTTTTGCTGTTAAACGTCTCTTTGCCTAACCCAAATTCATCAGACTCAGCACGGTTGCGTAAACTAGTCATACCGTCAGTTTTCTTTTCATCAGATTGTACAAAAATACTCTCTCCCACTTCTTGCAAACGGTCTCGTATTTTGCGCTTTAAGCACACATCGGTAATTTCGCCAAAACCATCATAATCTGTTCGAGGACGATTGCCGTTGAGTGGATCGCCATTTGGGTTAGCGTTTAACACGTTAAAAATTAATGCAAAGTCGATTTTATTTTGTAAGCTCATTGTGATATTCCTTTTCTTAAACGGTTTCTTCTAGTGGCGCTGTTGTTTGCGTATCAGTTACTTTTTTAACCCACAGACCTTGCTCAACCTTGTGGCTCTCTAACCACATCATTTGATTGTGAAAGCCAAGTAAAAACTCGGGGCTTAGCTTTTGGTTTGATGTAAAGTCAGCGGGGTCAAACATATCCGTTATTTGACTAATTACTGTTTTAGTTGCTTTGTCATATCCTTGGTAATTATTAAATAGCCTTTGCTGGTAAGGCACTAACGCATTGCTGATATTCAGCCAAGTATCAGAAGGTTTGTTGACAAATTGCGTCATAAAACGCTCAGCTGTTGTTAAACGGTTTGTCTCACTACTTGAAAGCGCAATTTTTTCAATCTTATTTGCCACCGCCAGTAAGCGACCAAACAAGTAGTCGCGGCTGGTATTATCTTGTTGTAATGCCATTGGGTATTCCTTTTGAAGAATTGAATTGGTGGTTCTGATATAAAACCCTTTGATCAGTGAGCAAGCTATCCCCACGTTTTGTAACCAAAGCCATGTTTGATCCGATTTATATGCAGCTCGGTTAATGGCGCGGTGGAAAGCGCTTTGCATGATGTCTTGCGGAATAGATTTACCCTCAACAATGCAGGGGTATAAGCGTGTGATCAGGTTTTTCTTTAGTGTATCGGCTGACTTAAGCACGTCTCCATAGACGCCATCAAGTACCCTGAATAAACTCGGTGCGCTATACACCCATCGCCAATGCTCGTTGATTTTGACTCTTTGCTGCCAACCCAGATCTCGCTGCCATTGCTCTAACCGAGCTAAAAACTCTTTTGCTATGGTTTCACGATAATACAAAATACCCATACGCCCCGGTGTGGCAGAGTCTAACCCCAGCAGAGCAATTTGCTCATTATCGTCTAATTGGTTTTTTACTTTTATGCCGTTAAAATAGCGCGTTAACTGACTGGCATATTCCCGCCCTAAATCCTGTGTATGATCAACAATGTTGCTTGTTTCTAGTAAGTTTACGAAGTCAATAAAGTCTGGCTCGGTGGCTTTTGGCACCGTTTTGCCTGACACCGCCCATGCCAGATAAACTTGATCACCATTTCTAAATACACTTTGCTTCGTTAACAAACAACGCAGTGCATTATGGGCTTTTTGTGTCACTTCAAAGCTAATGTTGCACGCTTCTTCATTAGATAAGAAACGACCTCTAAAGGTATAACCGCTTTTGTCGTTTGCGGAGATTAATTTGGCTTTATCACCACTGTGGCGTATTTTTGCAGGATGATTGCTAGCAACCAGTTTGTTTTCTCCGGTGGCATAGCACAACGCTGAGTTATCACCATTTTGACTGTCAAAAGCAATCCAGCTTTGCTGAATACTGGGGTCACGCCAAGTTTTCGCTTGCGGTTCGCCGGGAGTTTCTACGCTCCAGCACACAAGTGCTGAGCCTTGATCAAATAGTCCTTTTTCTTTTGGTAGTGTTTTGAGTAATGTGGGAGCTTCTCCAGCATCTTGCCACTTTGTCAGTAACTTTCTATCTTGCTGATGCAGCACTTTTTCAGCAATGAGGTCTGCTACCACAGTACCTTTGGCAATGTATTGAAGCACAGCAGTTACAGCGGGGTGGCTATACTCTGAATCACACCACGCTTTTAATTGCGCTTGATATAATTCAAACCCTGGCTTTTTAACCCCACCAAAATCAGCGTAGTCTTTCGCAACGTATTGAATTTTATCCGCCAACGGGTGTGCACATAAACCGCTACTACGCCCCGCAGACTGCTCGGTTGCAGGTAATACAATTTGCGCTTTTTCAAGCACCTCAGCACGAAGAAACTCACCTCGATTGTTGATGACAATATGAATGTGTGCATTTTGAAGAGTATGACAAATCGGCATGACTTGCTGTTCAAACGGCAATGTATCGTTGCGTTTTTCAAGCTCATCGTAAGTTTTATAGAGTGTTGTTAACCAAGTCATAGGCAGCGCTCCGTTTGTTCAGCGCTCTGAATATTATGTTCAAGCTCAAAACTTTTGGCATTCATTTTTCTCACATGGCGCGTAACCGGACATGCGCTTACATGAGGATAATCAATCACTCCGTTTTTCATTACGCCATGCCAAAATCGGCTGGTCAATTCGTTGTTGCCGGTTTCATCAGGATACCCAAAACTGTGGAACATTAGGCCAAAACCTAGCTCGTCAATGTTGTCGTAAGCGCCTTCTCCTTCGCCAAACACGCAAGGCTCAACATATCCTTGGCAGTCACGAGTGCCTAAAAAAATGTCTTGTCGGCCACCTTTTTCAAGCATGCGATTTGCTATGGCAAAGTGCTTTCCATCAACCCTATCTCGTGCTAGTTCAGGTCTGTGTTCATTCCACTCAAAATGGGCTTCTACTTGGTATTCAACCTCATGCAAAAAGGTGTAATAAGCTAAGGTATTTCCCCCGCCCCAGTTTAATGGTTTGGTACCCTTGGTTTGAGTGCGTAGTGGTTTTATCACCCTAACTCGGTCAACATGCCAAACGAGCGTCGGCTTCCAGTAAATTGACTTTAGTACCCCCTTTATTGCTTCGTAAGTTGGAAGGTGGTATGTGCATTTTTCACCTCCTACTTTTGTTATAGGATCGGTAAACAATGCGTACCTTCCCCATAATCTAAAGCTAATACTGTTTTTCACTTAGCTCTCCTTGTTAAAAACACAATTATTTTTAAAAAATTAAATCTTGCTGAGCATTTGCTACCTCTAGGCTCAAGCCAAAATCTTGACTGTAAAATGCTTCACTTAAATAAAACACAGCTTCGTCTTGCGCGATTGGGTATACAGCCTGTTGCTCATTGAGCTTTTGCCATACGTTAGGAAAAATGTTCACACTGTACTTTTGCGCAGCTTTTAATAAATTGTGAAAGGTCACTGCATCAAAAGCCTTATTGATAGCACATAGCTGTGTGATGATGGATTGCGCTTCATCATTAAATGGCACGATCACTGAGTGGGTCGGCGCATCTATCGCTTTGAATTGTTTGGCGGCAGTCATAAATGACTGCTTTAAAGTAAACTGTGTTGGGTTGATATTATTTAGGTTGCTACTTAACAAATTCAGTAAGCTTTGGTCGCCCTTGAGTGGATATGTCATCTCCTTAAGACGCTCGAAAAAGTAGTATTGGAAATAGCGCTCCATCGCCTCTGGTTTTAGTAAATCAGCTTCATCAAACTCCGTAAATATGCGGTTTGTGGCTGCAATTCCAGTCCTAATATCGTGTAACATGCCAATATTCTCGTCATTTGGATTAAGCACAAACACGTTACCTTTTTGCTGCTTACCATTACGGTTACAACGCCCCGCCGCCTGAGCAATCGAATCAAGGCCTGCCACAAAGCGGATCACACAGCCAAAATCGACATCAACACCCGCTTCAATAAGTTGTGTACTGATACAAAGTGTCATCCCCCCCTCTGATAACCGCATTCTGATCTCATCTAAAATCGCTTTACGATGCGCAGGGCACATCCCCGTACTTAAATGGAATATTGCTATTTCATCACTAACTTGGTGTTGCAACGCTTGAAATAGAGTTTTAGCCCACGCTTTGGTGTTCACAATCACCAAACAGCTTTGCTCTGCCGCTAGCTGTTTTTGAATAAGTTCGGTGATCTCAGCTGCATTCCACCCTGTTTTTTTAGTGATGTCTTTTATACTTACTCTCTCCAATTGCTGATAAAGCTCGGCAATATTTGGAGTTAATTCATTTTCTTGTGGTAATTGCAGCTCGCCGAAATGTTTTATCTGTTGTGGTAATTGATTAAGTAAAGGTTGAGTTGCTGTACACATCAGTGCTGTGGTGCGGCAAAAGCGCGTCAAATAATTAAGGGTATTATTGAATAAGTGCACACAACGAATTGGAAGCGTTTGAATTTCATCAAACACCAGCACCGCATTACTAAGCTGGTGTAATCGCCTTGAGCCACGTGTACCACTTGCAAATACTGTTTCAAGAAATTGCACCATGGTGGTCAGTATGATGGGCTTATCCCAATTTTCACAGGCCAGCTTTGAGCGCCACGTTTGTTGCTCTGGTTCCAAATTAGAATGGTGCTCTAACACCCAATCGTCTGTATTTAGCCCCTTGAGTACATCACGAATAGCCGCGGCGCTTTGCTCGATAATTGAAGTAAATGGAATAATATAGATGATCCGATCAAGGTTATGCCTATTGGCATGGTGCAAAGCGAATCTCAGGCTCGCATAAGTTTTTCCTCCACCAGTAGGTACCGTTAAGCTATAAATACCAATCTCTTCTTGGGCGCGATTAACGCAGTTTTCTGATATTTCTGAGCGAATGTGGTCTATCGGGTTAACTGGTACATACTTAGCAATGAAACTTTCTATTTTATCGCATGCCAGCCCCCAATCAGCTGGCTTAAAGCGTTCAGCTCGATTATCTGGTTGCTCAAAGTCCGCACTGTCGATCCGATCGGCATCAATTAAGCAGCTAAATAGCAATTTGGTAAACATGCCAAAATAATAATCCTGCTCAATTACAGAAAGCTCGTACTTTTGAAACATACTTTTAAGATTTTGACTGCACTTAAAAAGACCGTTATAGCTGGCAAGAGATTGTGCTTGCGTAAGTACCTCAGGATCAGCTTTTTCTACGCATTCACTCAGATGCGTTAAGTCGTCGTGTTTTTTGATCCGATTAGCAAACACATGCTCATTTTTTGACAAGCAATCAATTAATCCACTGTGGTGAGATGCGATACAGATACTTAACGCTTGTACAATCGCAAGGCCGAAAGGCACTAGCGTTTGGTCTTGTTGCTGTAACTTGTCCAAATGCGCCAGTAATGCCTGATAGACCCACTGCGCACCCGCACTGGAGTGGTCAATTTTACCTTTGAGACGTTTACTCGCTGAACTCTCAGTGCTTCCTTCATCATTATCAGGGTTATAGTCTGTTTGATCTTGAATAATAAGGCGCATGTAATGCTGGAATGCGCTGCTGTATTTACCAAAATCATGCAGTAAACCGATTAACTGTCCTTGCTCAGTAAAGCCTATTTTAGTTGCTAGCACCGCGCTAATCTGGCTTACCCCCTGCAAGTGTGCAAATACACTTTGATGATTACCATGCTGAATATCTGGATGCGCAATATGCGCTAATGACTTTGCCTGCTGAAAGTTACTCATTCCCATCCCTGTCTTTTCACACCATCCATTAACATAATAAACATATCTATTTACTTTCTTGGAAACAAGTAAATTCATCCTAAGCAAGAAAACTAGTGGCGAAAAATTGCGCTTTACAAAAAAGTACAAGTGTTCTATTTTAAAAAAGTACAAGTGTTCTTTTTTGGAGATAAGGATGAAATTCAGCTACTTTAACGATAAAGATGGGTCTGTATTAACTCGTGCAAGCAGAGGGATAACAGGATTGATGTGTACGCTTGCGCCACCAGTAACGGCAAGGCTTGGGCAAGTACTATTAATGAGTCCACATGGTAAACGTGACTATCGGTTTAAAAATAAAAAGCCTAGTGGCGAGATGAATATTTTGACTTCTCTTGGGCGTGTGCATGTGAACATCTTTGGGCTTGGTTCAAAAACGGTTATTCTCAGCCATGGCTGGGCCGATAATAGCAGTTGTTTCGATACCTTAATACCTGAGCTAGTCGCAGCAGGCTATTGCGTGGTTGCCATAGATCATGCAGGTCATGGTCAATCTTGTGGTAAACGTGCACATTTGCTGGCGTTTATTGAAGCCCTTGACACCTTGATAGAGCAGCTTGAAGCACAACGCCATGAAATTGTAGCATTAGTTGGGCACTCCATGGGCGCGGTAGCATTAATGAACTTACCCGATTACCATTTGCATAACCGTGTTATCATCAATATTGCAACACCGGTACAGTTTTTTGAGTTAATGTTCGAGCGTGTAACCCGTGCGGGAATTTCTGAAAAAATGCTAGCCCAAGTGTTAGACGCTATTACAGCTAAATATGGTACTCACTGGCACCGTATCCGAGATAAGTTTCATGATAGTGTGGCTCAGTTTCAACCTACTTTTATTCACGATACTCAGGATAAATTTGCGCCATTTGAGCATGTGCATGCGCTCATAGCGACAGCACCTGAGCGTTTAATTCAAACTTCAGGTCTTGGACATCGCCGCATTTTAGGCGATACTGGCGTTATCAAAAGTATTACTCAAAGAATAACCGCGTAACTGATGAATAAAGGCGAGAAAACACGGCTAAGCATATTAGAACAAGGGATGCGCTTTAGTAGCCAATATGGCTTGATTGAAGTAACTATCGGCGCTATGGCAAAACTTTGTGGCTTATCTCGCAGTGGACTTATCTCTCACTTTGACAGTAAAGAAGATATGCAGCTGGCGATTTTAGATTACTGCGAATCGCAGTTTATGCTTCACGTTGTAGCGCCAGCAAGAGATGACGAACCACTGACTCAGTTAACAAAATTGTTCTCTATTTGGGCTGATTGGACACGTGAGTTATTTAACGAGCCGCATTTAACCTGTCCTTTTATAAAAGCCTTGGTTGAGTTTAACTGCCATACCAATAGCCCCATTCACAAAAAAGTTACCGAGCAGCATAATCGGCTTTTTGGTTACATAAAACACAAAGTAGAGCTCGGTATTCGTGCTGGTATTTTTAACCCTCAGTTGGATCCTCAGTGTGCAGCTTACGAGTTGTACAACTTGTATTTAGGACATGCCATCGCAAAAAACACCGTATTAACCGAACACGCAAGTGAACTATTTAAACGCAATATTGAGCACTTACTCACCAGCTATACCAACAAAACTTAAAACAGGAGCCATTAGGGCATGATAGAACGTGTTTCTACACCAACCGATGAGATAGTTGAACAACTGACTGAGTTGTACATTGCAACCTTTTCAGCCCCTCCTCGTAATGAGGAAATTGATAGTGCTGAGATCCGTTTACTGATGATAAAGGAAATCACAGAAGGCGATGTACATGTGATTTTTGATGCCTCAACACAAAAGTTGATCGGTAGTTTGTCTATTGTACCAATAGCACACTTTAAAGATAGAGCACGTTTCAAATTACAAACTGGCTTATATATTTCTAATTTTATGGTAGACACCGAAACTCGTGGTAAAGGCATTGGTAAGCAGCTATTACACGCTGCATTAAGTGAAGCTCAGCAAGAGATCCATACACGCTGTCGCGTGGACGCATTAGCTGTAAATCACCTGTTTAGCACCCACGGTTTTGAATTGGTCGCAAATTACACCACAACAATGAATGGCTCTGTCGCTGAACGCAACATCTATACTTATAACGCAAAGCGCTAATATGTATTGTTATTAGGACTTGGTACTCTAGCAAGCGCCAGTAGTTCAGCTTGCGCCAGATTTACTCCTTCAAATTAGCAAGTTTTAAGATAGGTATTAACTAGGCACATTATTACCGAATTCATCCTCTATTCTTTAACGCCAAAAAAATGCCACCTTAGCGTTACTAAGGTGGCAAAACCACTATCTACAGTGTGTTATATCAACCCACATGCTTGGGTTAATAGAACTCGTCGAGGGAGTTATTCGTGGTCGTGAGACGCTTCTTCAGCAATACCTAACCAAACAAGCTTTTCAGGTACATAGTCAAGCTCGATAGTGTCTTGCAATGTTGCTGATGCTAAGTCATATTTTTTAATTTGCTGAGCAATTGGGTCACTCACGTAGACCGCTTGCTCTGCTTGAGAAAATGTCATTTGAAACTTGTGGCCTGCCGGCATGGCGGTAAGATCTGCGTCGCTCACTTGAGTCACACCGGTTATTTCCCAGTGCTGTTCATTGTCATGCTCATGGGCTGTGAAAACGCTCAATTTACCCGCGGTGTCCATTGCTACCAAGTGCTCTCCACCAAAACTAAAGCCATAGCTAGCAATACGATATTGTTCACTCGCTTGCCACTCCAACTTCTCAATATGACCAGTTGCTGGCGCTAGCAGCACAAGATCATTACCGGCAGCAGCGATAAACTGGTTTACTTCATGGTGCCCTTTTATGGCGAAGATCCGCTGCCCCTGTGCAAAAAAGTCGGGGTTTGTTATTTTAGTAGCACTAAAACTTGGGCCTTGCTGACTGATAAGTGCAACACCGTCAGCACACGCAAACGCAACAACGTCTTCGTTTTGTGCACTGCCGTGTAAAGCAGGGCAGCTCAAGTCAAACACTTGCTCTTGATGAAAGTGGTCGCCATGGGCATGATACAAACCGATTTGCGAAGGCAGTGACGTTTCACTCTCTGGTGCTCTTATAGTGCTGACCAAATACTCGCCTCTAGCTTGCGCAGCGCCGTGCATATAGGTGTTATAATGCAGTGTTGCAGCCTCACTTTGCTCGCCACTAATGTGATGCTCACTAAACATAGTAACGCCTGCATTTTGTGCAGTTTCTTCGTCACCATCGGAGAATACCGCAATACCTGACTCGCCAACGGTTACATGAGTAGGCTTTACCGAACTTAACTGAAAATCAACCAAAGCAGGCGCATGTTGATAGGCATGATAATGATCACCGTGTGCTTCTTGATATAAGCCACCATCAACAAATTCAACTCTACCCTCATCGCGCTGTACTAAAATTGCAAAGCGATGATTTTCTGATGGGTAAATATACTGTGGGTAGCTAGTCGCACCGATTGCATCAATTAATGACTTATCTGCTGCTGAATACAAATTGACAACGTTACTCTCAGCGCTAGTAACTAGGATACGGCCCAGTGTATCTGTAATACTAGTGTGGTGATCGGTATCGTGATCATCATTGTGGCTGCTATCATCATGAGTTGATGACTCAGCTTTTACAATTGTGTGTTCAGTACCGCCGCAAGCAGAAAGAACAAGTGCAGAAATGGCAACAGCCAAAAGTTTACCTTTTAGTACCATGAAAGAGTCCTACTCATACATATGTGATGTTATAACTTTAATAAATGCTACATTATAACAAAACAAAAAACAACTCGAGGTTTAATTTGCTTTCTACTGCGTTGTGATATAAAAAAGTAAAGTGACAAGTATTAAGGAAAGAAACTTGGATTATCTGATTGCAGTCACCTTATTTGCTATTGCTTCTTCAGTAACCCCCGGACCCAACAACATCATGGTGATGTCGTCAGGCATGAACTTTGGGTTAAAAAACAGTATCCCATTACTTAGTGGTATATGTGCAGGCTTTGCCATCATGCTACTGCTAGTCGGTCTTGGGTTTGCAACACTGTTTGCCCGCTATCCCATACTGCATTATTTACTCAAGTGCATAGGCGTTGTTTATCTGCTTTTCCTCGCATATCAAATTGCCAAGTCATCAAGTATCAAACTCGCCGAAACCCACACAATGCCATTTTCATTTCTAAAAGGTGCATTATTTCAGTGGGTGAACGCTAAAGCGTGGATAGTTGCAGTTGGGGCGGTTTCAACTTATACAACGACGGGTACAGAGTTTACGCATCAGCATGTCATGATTAGTGTCGTCTTTCTTTTGGTGTCATTTCCCTGCGTGGGAGTTTGGCTGGTGTTCGGTTCAACACTCCAACATGTTTTGAAGAGTGCTAAAGCACGTCGGTGGTTTAATTTTATAATGGCAATGTTCTTGGTACTTTCAGTTGTCCCCATCATCATTGAGATCTTTGCAGGTTAAACGGCAGACCTGCAAAGATGACCGTGACGCTTATTACCTTCTAGCAATGACCCATACAGCATGCACAATCCCCGGAATGTATCCAAGTAACGTAAGCAAGATGTTCAACCAAAAAGCACCACCAAGGCCTACTTGTAAGAAAACCCCCAGAGGTGGTAGTAAAATTGCGATAATAATTCTCAATAAATCCATATTTTTCTCCTAGACGTGATGAATACGATGTAGCAGCAACAWTGATGCCAGCAATAAACTTACTTCCTTTCTAGCCAGAGAGAACGGGGGTAACACCGGCGTTAATCAGGCGTTCGCATCTAATCGGTTGTCTCGTAATATTATGCGTTGCTGGACTAACAACTAGCTCTGGCCATAGTTAGTTAGAGAATTATTTACAGTATAGAAGATAAAAAATGCAGAGGGATGTAAATTATACCCAACAATTATAAGTGAGTTGACCATGTAGAAGTAATTGACATGCACATTCAAAAATCGTTAAACCAAAACAGGAGAAGTGTAAATATTAAGTTGAACTTCCTCTCTTTTTATTAACAACTTGTTTTGCCGATGAGCGCTCCAATTGTAGTTTCTCACCAAAGAAGTGATCGTATGCTAAAAGCGCAATAAAATAGAAAAAACCGAACACACTAATATCTATTAGCAACTTACCAACATCCAAGGGTTCACCTATCATGAGATAATCGAAATCCCATACATAAAAGACCACTTTGGTTAAGATCAGTGCTGGAAATAGCGAAATAATAAATTTCAAATTAATGTCCTTTTAATTTGTCCGTTAAGCAACCTATTGGCAGTGTACCTCCTTTTTATAGCGATTGCACGCAATATACAAACAATACAAAAAGCACACAGAATAAAAACCAAAAATTAACATAGCCAGATAATGGCAATACTTATACCAATTAGACTTTATGCTTGCTCAATTTGAAGGCGTAAATCTGACGCTAACAGCGTTAAAAATTTCTTATTTAGAACAACTAAATAGCAAAGCTTTTGCCTTGCCTACATCGATGTAGGTACCTTAGCGGTAGCTGGGTGCCTCCCAAAGTAAGCAAGGCGAATTTATGCGAAAAACGTGAAAACTAGCCATAAGAAAGACATAATATGACTTTGCTAGTGCGCATACCGATTAGCGCTATTTAAGGAAGGCTGTCGATTAGCCAGTCTATAAATACTTGAATACGTTTGCGTTTAGGTGAATGAGGGTCATAAAGTACATAACGCTGCCAGACTACAGGATGCGGAATATCAAAAAGCTGTACAATAAGCCCTGCTTGTTGAAAGTCTAAAAATAATTCCTTAGAAACCAATGCAACGCCTTGCCCTTTTAATGCTGCACTCAGCGCTAAATCATTGGATGAAACACGTGTATGCGGCCCTTTTGCACAAGCACTCGTGGCACATAAACCTTGCGCCTCAAACCACTCCTTCCAGCTCACTTTATTGTCATCGTGATGGATTAAATCGCATCTTGCTAAATCCGCGGGCGTTTTAAGATCGAGTTTTGCTTTATAATTTGCTGAGCAAACTGGGTAACTTTTATCTCCCCCCAAGTAAATCTGTTCAAGTCCTGTAGGGCAAGCTAAATCGGCCTTAGTTGAGAACCTGATCGCTACATCAATATGATTAAGCCTGATGTCTTCTAAGCGGTTAGAGCCAAGTACACGAATTTGAATATCATCATAAGCGTCATAGAAGGAGCATAAATTGGGCATTAACCATAGTGAACAAAATGACTGTGTTGAAGTAATAGTTAAACTCCCTGCCATTTCTTGCATTTGGATCTGATTTAAGCCATCAATTAGACGGTTAAATGCACCTTGAGTTGACGTCAACAGTACCTCAGCGGCTTCAGTTAGGTGCATGTTACGACCTTTTCTAACAAATAATTTAACTTCCAGGGCTGTTTCTAGTTGGCGCATTTGTTGGCTCACCGCAGCTTGTGTAATATTCAATTCTGATGCGGCTTGTGTATAACTTTGCAACCTAGCTGCACTTTCAAAGCAACGTAACGCATTTAGGTATCTGAGCCTCTTATCCATAAGTTCAACTTATATTAATTGTAATTAAACATCGTTGGTATCCTGCCATATTTTGAACCAATATACAGTTATTGATTACGTAAAATTAGTAAAGGAAAGACGATGCACTACAGCAAACCCAAGCCTAAATGGACGATCGTGAACTGGTTAAATTTCATTGGCTCATACTTAAAACTTGAACACGTGATAAAGCATAAATAGCCAAGCGCTCGATAATTATTACTTTTCGAGCCACCTACATTCTGCACGTAAATTTGCTTATTTAGCCGTGGTATACCTTGAGCACATTAGATACTAAAACGCGCAATACATTTGTATTTTTGCTATTTAAACTATCCTGTAGTTAACTTTCAAGGTGAAGCACAAAAGCTGTTGAAGAACACTTTTTGTTACATAAAATTTAACGATAAATTGCCTACCTACAGACAGAGAAATTGTTATGGTAAAGGGGACGCAGGTAACCCCTGCTCACCACGATTGCTTGGTATCGATAAGCCATTCAACGTGCTGAAAAGTTGGACTCTGTTTATCTTTCAAGTTTGTTTTTACAGCAGCTTGGGTTCACTTGAGTGCACTTAGTTCATTGTTGCTCAACATTTGCCTAGATCACTAAACGGCAAACCGAGCGCTGCGACTAAAACTCACTCAGGAGAAAAAAGTAAAACGGTAAAGATCAACAAGCCCTTATAATAATAATATTTTTTGCTCAATTTAACCTGAGGTTTGGATAAGGAGTGGGCTAACTCATTGTTTTCAAAACCACATTAAATTATCCCTTCTCTAGTTAGACAGTTTTGGGGGAAACACCGCTACCGCATCTTGCTCTCGCTAAGGTAACTACATCCTGTAGGCAAGGCGAATTTACGTACCAATAGCTGGCTATTGGAGGTGAATTTAACGCAGTTAGCGCTAAAACTGGCTGCTAGGAAGGCATTAATGATCCGAAACTCAGGTTAATTTAACTTATCGCTATGATGTAAGAAAGCCATGCCGACATAGAAGCAGCATTGCGACTCACCTGTTTTATTTAGGGGTTTTCTGGTCAAATTGATAATTAGCCAAGCAAAAATAACACTATCACAATAGGCAAGGAATTTTATGCTAAATACACATCAATCAGTCGGTACTGTCTTGTTAATGATAAGTACTGTATCTCTCGCACAGGATAACGCAGCACTCCATCGCTTGGCACCAGTAGCAAAGCCACTATCGCAAACTGTGGCTTTTAATTTAGATCCCAAAAAAGATGTATTTTCGGGCAGTACAGTCATTACACTGGAGGTTTTAAACGAGACGTCATTCATTGAAGTTAACGGCCTTGATTACAACATTGAAACCGCAAAATTAAACGGTAAACAATTTTGCAATCTTGAAAGTCAAATGCTTAAAACTGGTAAAGTTAAGCTCAGCTGTGAGCATAGCTTCCCCAAAGGTCGTTACACCCTGACGATGGATTATACTGCACCTTATAATCGGAAAAGTGTTGGTTTATATAAAACGATTGATAATGGAGTTCCCTATCTATTCAGCCAATTTCAAATGAGCGACGCACGCCGTGCATTTCCTGTATTTGATGAACCTGAATATAAGATCCCCTTTAAAATAACCATCACAGCGCCTGAAGATCAAAAAGTCTTTACCAATACACCATTGCTAAAAACAACAAAATCAAAAGGGCTGGTTACTCATTACTTTGATAAAACACTTCCACTACCATCCTATTCACTAGCGATCGCGGTTGGACCATTTGAAGTGCTAAAAGTACCGGGAATGTCTGTTCCTGGAAACCTAATTACACCGCAAAACAAGTCAAGTCTTGCCGCATATAGCATTGAAAATACGCCAAAAATATTAAGAGCACTGGAAAAGTATTTTGACATTCCCTATGTCTATAAAAAATTGGATCAAGTCGCCGTACCTGAGTTTCCTTTTGGAGCAATGGAAAACGCAGGCCTAGTAACATACCGAGAAGATATTTTACTTATCGACCCAGCTCGTTCAACTCAACGTGCTCGTATTGATCACCTCAATATTATTACTCACGAGTTAGCACATCAATGGTATGGAAATTTAGTAACAATGAAGTGGTGGAACGATTTATGGCTCAACGAAGCATTTGCGACATGGATTGCATCCAAAATCACCCACCAGCTCCATCCTGAACTGGAATCTAACTTGGCATTGCTGCAACACTACGCGATGGACTTTGATGCTCAAGCCACGACCTCTCCTATTCAAAAACCAATCAATACCGAAGCTGACATTATGGATGGCTTATGGCTAGCTTACAGTAAAGGCAGTGCCATTTTGTATATGGTCGAACAATGGTTAGGAGAGGACGTTTTTAAGCAAGGCATGCGAAACTATGTCCGCCAGTATGCACATAAAAATGCCGAGGCAAAAGATCTCTGGAGCGCATTGAGTAAAGTCTCGAATAAAGAGGTTGCCGCTGTGTTAAACTCTTTTGTTTCTCAAGCTTCTTTTCCACTTTTAACCGTGGAACAAAAGGGCACAACACTGACAATATCACAACAACGTTTTGCTATTCACGGGCAAACAGTACCATCTCAAACTTGGCACATTCCAATCATTCTACGTTATGGGAAAGGGGAACAATCGGCCACCACATCGCTGCTACTCGACGCACAATCTAAGCAAGTCACGCTGGCATTTGAACCTGAGTGGATATTACCTAATGCCAATGTCACAGGTTACTACCGCTGGCAGCTTTCATCGGAAAACCTCATTGGCTTAACGCAGCACGCCACCAGCAAGCTCAATACACGTGAAAAACTGGATGTGCTTGATAATGTCGAGGCGCTATTAGATGCCGGAAAGATTGATACTGCCACCCTCATGACAACATTAGGCCACTATACGAATGATGATCACCCTGAGGTCGCTAAAACCGCATTGACGAGTTTACTCAGTCAATATCATTTGTATAAAGAGAATATTGACCAAAAGCGCTGGGCGGCATTTTTTGCCACCTATATTGAGCCTGCATTTAAGCATTATGGGCTAACAGCGACTAAAGAGGAGCAGCCAGCTAGCTCTGAGATCCGCGCTCAGCTAATAGAAATACTGGCTTTTGAGACTAAGCATAGTGAGATTATTACCCACGCCAAAAAGCAAGCGCTACTTTATCTCAGCGACGCAGATAAGGTTGACCCATACCTAGTAGAAAGCTTTTTAAAAATAGCAGCTTATTATGGCAGTGCTGAGCTATTAAAGGCATATCAGCAGCAGTTTGAGTCAACGACTAATCCAAGCAAACGTACGCACTTGCTGTCAGCGATGGGTTATTTTGGTGAGCCAGCTTTGCAACAAGAAATGCTTAAGTATGCGCTCACTAAGCAGATCACGGCCTCTGATTTAGGGTATATCTTAGCGGGTAACAAACAAGGTAAAGCGCGAAAAGCGCGTTATCAAAAATGGTTTTATAACAACTTTACAAGCCTTAAAACAAAACTCCCGCCATTTGCGGTTCCAAGGTTACCTTTCTATTTATTTTCGCGTTGTGATACATCACACCTCAATCAAGCTAAGCAGTTTTTCGAACCGATGCGTTCCGATATTGATGGGCTAGAAAAGAGTTTACAWCAGCTTGAGTTAGCTACAAAAACATGCGTCAATAAAAAGCAAAGAGAATTAAGTTCAATAACGGCATTTTTAAACCAATTAAGTTGAGCTTGTGGTAGTTATACCCAACAGTGTTGACACAAAGTCGATTTAAAACTTCGACAAAGGATAATAGCTAAGGGCAACCAATAATTATCCTAAAACAAAATTATATTTATACCAATTATCTTAATTAAGTGGTCTGTTTTGAGGCGAGAAAATCTTGTCCGCGTCCTGCTCACGCCAAGGTACCTACGTCCTGTAGGCAAGGCAAAAATTTCGCTATTTAGTTGTTCTAAATAAGAAATTTTTAACGCGGTTAGCGTCAGATTTACTCTTTCAAATTGAGCAAGTATTAAGTCTAATTGATATTAATCACCAACCAAAGGCGGCGTAGCAATTAGACGCCGCCATTTTTAGGACTGCATACATGTTCAGAGCGTTAGTAATCTGCTTACTTTTTCTACCTTTTTGTGCACTTGCACAAACAGTAACAGATCCCTCTCGTGATAGAGAGATCCCCATTGAAACCTACTTTCCTGATAACGCGGTTAACTGCTCACCCACTGCTCGCTGCGCCGTTGCAATGTTAAGTGCAGGGTATGGAGTGTCGCATAAAGACTACCAATTTTTGACGAAAACGCTCAATCGAGCCGGTTATTTAGTCGTCGCGGTTGGACACGAATTACCAAGCGATCCACCGCTGTCTGTAGAAGGTAACTTATACGAAACACGCGCTGAAAATTGGCAAAGAGGTGCAGACACCTTATCTTTTATTCGCGCCCATTTTAAAACTCAGCTTCCAGCGTATAACTTCGATAAAGTATTGCTTATTGGACATTCCAATGGTGGAGATATATCCGCATGGCTTATCAATCATGGTGCTACATTTGCTGATCATATTATTACATTGGATCACCGCCGCGTACCGCTACCAAGGGATCCAAAAATCAAGGTGCTTTCCATCCGAGCAAGTGATTTCCCAGCAGATCCGGGCGTATTGCCAAATAACGAAGAGCTTAAAAAGTATCATAGCTGCGTAGTGACCATAGCAAAAGCAAAGCATAACGATATGTCAGATGAAGGACCTCATTGGTTGAAGCACAGTGTTGCGCAAATGGTGACCGCCCACCTTAACGGGTCACCCTGCCAGAATTAAACGATACTTATAGTAAAGACTTTATCAAAAACACACTGTCTTATTGGTAAGGTCTTGTTAGCCCACACATTTTATTAATTCGGTTTTGGGTTTCCCAATATCAAACTGCTCAACCATATCGCGAAGCTCATTCGCTTTACTCAGTAAAGAAAGTCCTGAGGCGTTGGTCATCTCAACCAATGTATTATTTTGCTGTGTAATGCCATCAATTTGCTTAATTGCAAGGTTGATTTGCTCAATGCCAGAAGATTGTGTATCGCAAGCTTCTGCTATTGTTTGCACTTGTGAGGCTAAACCATAGACATTTTCAACTATGGTTTTCAAGGTTTTGCCTGACTCTGAAGCCAATTTCGAGCCTTGCTTCACCTTACTGGTACTATCGCTCAAAAGCTTTGAAATGTCTTTTGAGGCACTTGCGCTGCGTAATGCTAAATTCCTCACTTCAGCAGCTACTACTGCAAACCCTTTGCCTTTTTCTCCAGCTCTTGCAGCTTCAACAGACGCATTAAGCGCCAACAAATTGGTTTGAAAAGCAATTGAATCAATAACCTCTATCACCGTAAGGATTTCGCTCGCACTTTTCGTGATTTCTGCCATTGACCCAATCGTCGCTTCGACCACTTCTCCACCTTGTTTTGCTTGTTGATTAACCGAAATTGCAAGTTGGTTCGCTGATTGTGCATTACTAGCATTAGAATGTACGGTTTCGGTGATTTCTCCCACAGATACACGTGTTTCTTCAATAGAAGCAGCCTGTGAAGATGAGCGCTCACTTAGCTCTTCGATACCTGTGGTGATCTGCTGAACTGAAACAGTGATCGACTCAGCCATCGCAATCAGTTTTTGGATCATATCTGCCAAATTCGCAACACTGGTATTCACAGACTGTTTCAGCAAGGCAAAATCTCCACTGTAACTTTGCTCGACTTGTCGAGTTAAATTTCCCTGCGACAGGCCGTCCATCACATTCATACACTCAGTTAGTGGTGCTTCAATGGAGTCTAAGGTCTCATTCATCGCCAAAATTATGCTGGCATAAGCGCCCTGATGTGTATCAGCCTTTGCTCGATGATGTAAATCCCCCTCGCTGGCAGCTTCTGCAAGCTTCTCTGCATCTGTCAGCATTTTCTCAATCGCATCAATACTACGCACCAAGCTTTGATAAATACGCTCAAATTCACCCTTGTAGCCAGCTTTATTTAGCTCTGGAAGTTGGCCATTTGCTATACTTTCTAGGTAGTCACTCGTCAATGCTACGGGCTTTGATACCGCATCTAATGTTTCATTAACACCACGGATAATTTTTCTAAATTCACCTTGATGCTTGGTTTCATCAACACGTGTAGATAAGGCTCCTTTGCCTGCTGCTTCAACCAAGCTATACGTATCTTCAATCAGTAGCGATAGGGATGCCGTTGCATGTTCTAATGCGGTATGGATCTGGGCAAACTCGCCTTTAAATTGCGTATTAACTTGCTCAGGGATCTCTCCTTTAGAAAGTGCGATGAGGTGCTGTTTTGTTTGTTTTATAGGTTGCTCTACTGCATCAAGCAGTTTATTTAAACCATTGGCAATCAGCTTCATTGAACCGACATAGCCTTCCAAATTCACACGTTCAGACAGCTTGCCATCAGATGCTGATTGAATAAGCTGTTCAACTTGTTTTTCGGCGCGTCTTACTTGACTCAAATCTGCAAATTCAAACACGGTTCCAAGCAACACACCATTTTGATCAGTGACCGGATTGGCCGTCGCTGCAATAAYGACGGTGTCAACACACCATTCCCACTCCAGTTGCTTCAGCAGCGACCCGGCGGCTTGCGCAAGGGCATCTGAGCTATGGAGTAATGCACTGGGAATCGCGCTGTGTACTACTTGCTGTGGTAACTCTAGTTGTGCTTGATAGCGCTGGAATAAAGCCTCACATTGACGGTTTACATAAATAACTTGATTGTGGTCATCACATAGCATGACAGGAGCCGCTACATTGTCGAGCGCATAACGGATCCTTTGATTTTCTCGAGCTTGTAATTCAAGTTTTTTAGTCGCGTCAAGTAGGTTAGTTTGCATTTGCCGCAGGTTGAGTAGTAAGTCACCAATTTCGTCGTTGCTGTGAACTTCAACCTCATTGTCGAGTCGTCCCTGTGCAATAGCTTTAGCAACAATAGAAGCATGATGAATTGGTCGCGTAATTAAACGCTGCATATACCATGTCAATAGCGCTAAAGTCAGCAATGCGCTTATAATAGAGCCGATCGTGCTTAACAGGATCACCTGATGCTTCGTCGCTACAGTCACGGCTGTACGTTCTTCAACAAGGGTGTTGATCTGTTTGTTTATTTCAAGTAAGTAAGCACTTGCTTTTCTATCAATTCCTTGAACAAGGCGATCTGCTAGTTGAGTATCAAACCCTGATTGTTTAAATACAGCAAAAGACTCGCGATACTTTTGTCCTAATATGAGATGCTCTTTTTGGTAGCTTTTAAGCTTATCTTGAAGAGACTGTGGCAATGTGTAGCGCGATAAAATTGTGTCCACCTGTGACTGAACGTTACGCTCTTTCGCTTCAAATCTTGTCCAATATTTATCTAATAAGGCAGGATCACTACCTCGAATTAGTACATTTTTCCATTCTTGTACTTGAGTTTTAAAGTCATCCAGCACTAAATTAATCTGCTCTCTGGCCGTCAACTCATTGTCGATAAGTTCATCATATTGCTCGGAAACCTGTTTCATCGTAAAAACGGTCATCATGGCTCCGACTAACATCACCGCTAACCCAACCGTGACTGCTATGATCAGTTTTGCTTTGACACTTTTCATCGCACGTATCCCTAATTATGAAAAGATTATTACATAAAGATAGAGCAGGATTAGGGATGTCACAAATATTGCAATTTTATTCATAAGGTAAAAGTTGTGACATTCGTCATCATCACAGCGTCATATTTATTTGATAGGATAATTTATTGAGTGATAAAGGAATAACGATACCCAATAACAGCTGTTGGGTAGGAGTAACTAGATGCCTGGCTTTTTTCGCTACCCAACTTCTTGGCTAATAACTACGCTTGTCACTTGGCTAGCGGTTGCTATACCGAGCTTAACGTATGTAAAGCAAAGTGTTCAGTGGCTGCCTTGGTTTCAGCATATCGCAATACTGCTATTGGTATTATTATGTATCAACGAATCTGAAAAGCACTATGGATATAAGGCAAGATATGCAATGCTCGTTGTACTTGCAATACTGATCCAGTCTATCAGTATCACCTCGCCTGCTGCCATCCATCTCATTTATAATGTAAAAGTTGTCGGTATACTGGCATTCTATGTGCCCCTTAGCTTTGCACTTGGCTACATTATATTTACATCGTGCTTTTACGTCGGTTCGCAGTACTTCTTCTGGCACAATGGATTTGAATACTTAAATGCCGTGTTGTTTGCATGCTTTCAACTTTTTGCTTTTGTTGTATGCAAGCGAATGCAAAAAGAGCAAGAGGCTAAAGAAGCGCTACAACTGGCGCATAGTCAGCTTTCTGCAACCCAGTCTCTACTCAGCCAAAGTATTGCTAAGCAAGAAAGGTTACAACTTGCGCGTGAGTTACATGACGATGTTGGACACCAAATTACCAGCCTCATTGTCAACTTAGACGTTGCACGTCGAACCGCTGCGCAGCCGCTGAACGAATTGCTTGATAGTTGTTACCAGCAAGCCAGAGAGACACTTACGTGTATTCGTGACCTAGTAAGTGATAAGCGTAGCAATGAGCATATAGATTTATACGATGCCCTCATCAAACTAACTGAGTCTATACCTAGATTGAACATCGAACTTGATTACGAACATCATCCATTACTTGAAAAGCTGAGTTATGCAAACTGTGTTTTAAAGTGCTGCCAAGAAGCGATTACCAATACGTTAAAACATGCAAAAGCTGACAAAATGCAGGTGGCCGTATATAACCACAATGGGTTAACCATAAAGATCAGTGATAATGGTATCACACTTAACAGTATACGGTTTGGTAATGGACTAGTCGGTATGCAAGAGCGGATTGAAGAGCTTGGTGGCAGCCTGTTGGTTGTAACCAAACAAGGTGTCACATTAACTATCCAATTTGGGGTGACTAATGACTAAAATTTCGGTGTACCTGGTCGACGACCAAGCGCTTGTACGACAGGGAATGCGAGCATTGCTGTCACTTAGTGATGACATCGTGTGTGCAGGTCACTGCGGCAGTGGCGACGAATTTTTACAGCTAGTACGACAGCATAAGATCAGTACCGATATTGTTCTTTTGGATATGCGCATGCCTACTTTAGATGGTGTTGATGTACTGAGCGCATTAGATAATATCAACGTGAATTTTAAAGTGATTATTCTCACCACGTTTAATGACACTACCAAGCTGAAACAAGCTATGGCGCTTGGCGCCAAAGGCTGTTTACTCAAAGATATAGAATTAGAAGAGCTAATCGCCGCTGTCCGACAAGTTCATCAAGGTGAGATTATTGTTCAAGAAGAGTTGGCTGAGACAATGGAAAAGCCAGATCTCACGTTAGACAAACTGACCACCCGCGAGCGAGATATATTACAACTAATTGCCAAAGGCTATTCTAATAAAGAAATAGCCAACACCTTATATAAAGCAGAAGGTACTATCCGAAACTCCGTATCTTGTTTGCTATCAAAGTTGCAAGTTCGAGACCGGACACAAGCAACATTAAAAGCAAAAGAATTGGGGTTTGGAGAGTAGAATTACTAATTAGAGTGAGGTAATTTTGCTTCTATTTGCTTACTCAAACGGACAGTACGAAGACGTGGCAGTATGTCAGTCCATACGATTTGTGTCTTCCCATGCTTCAAAATAGCGCCGTTCGCTAATACAATGGTTAACATACCTATTTGTAACTTTTCCTGAGCTTTTTTTGAACAACCCAAACTTACCGCTGGTTTACCACCCCAATTACTCATTTAACTTTGATCCGCAACATCGCTTTGTGATGAGTAAGTTTGCACGTCTATATCAAGAGCTCAAGACACTAGGGCTAATACAAAATAATGTCTATGAGCCAGAGCTTGGCTCGCCATCGCCTCTTGAGTTGGTGCATTGTGAACAGTACCTTTGGGACTTGTGGCATAATCGACTTGACCCAAAGGCAATGCGAAGAATTGGCTTACCGTGGTCAGATGCACTGATGGCACGTACCTTTACTGCGCCACTTGGCACACTGAAAACAGCAGAGTTAGCATTGCAATACGGTACAGCTTGCCATCTTGCAGGAGGCACACATCACGCACATTTCGATTTTGGTTCTGGCTTTTGTATGGTAAATGACCTTGCTTTTGCCGCAACAGAGCTTATCAACACACAAAAGATCACCAATGCGCTCATTTTTGATTTAGATGTTCACCAAGGCGATGGCACAGCAGCTATGCTGAAGCACAACCCGTACGTATTCACCTGCTCAATTCACTGTGAAAAGAATTTTCCATTTCGTAAACACCAAAGTGACTTAGATATAGGGTTAGATATTGGTTTAACAGATAGCCGCTACCTCGATATCGTAGCGAACACGCTAGAGTCTTTGCTGCTGGACCTTAACCCTGATATTGTTTTTTATGATGCTGGGGTCGATGTTTGGCAAGGAGATAGCCTTGGAAAACTCGATATATCTTGGCTTGGCATTGCAAAACGAGATGCGCTGGTTTTAGGGTTGTGCCATAAACATGGTGTTCCCGTAGCCACCGTGATTGGCGGTGGCTACGACAAAAATCATCAGCGTCTTGCAAAGCGTCACGCAATAGTAGTTCAACAAGCTGCAAAAATTTAAAAAATAATTGATCTTTTTTCTGTCACTCTTCGTTTACTATCATGAAGGGTTTGAACAGCCCTCGGGCTATTAGGACAACCCCCCTTCACGATGGCACTGAATACGCGCACCAATGGTGCGCGTTTCTCTTTTTTGGTATTACTCCCCGTCACTCAAATAAACGAAGTTTCTTCCTGAATAAATATATCGCACAGCTTGAAGACAATAGCGTTAGCGTTACCACTGCAATAACAGAACTAAAAGTGTCATCTAGGTAATCCGAGGCAAGGTTTTTAAGCTTCAATAAAAAATACAGCACATAACTCATACGTTGCCTGCAAATAACAAAGGTAACAGCTATGGACCAACAAAGTTATTATTATGTTCAGCCAATGCTCTTCGAACTTTTTTAATTATCAGCGGATCGGTTTGTTTATTAAAAGCCATACAGCCGCGTTGTTGATTCGCTTTTGTTACTTCTACTAACAGTTCAACATCTTCGTATTCCATGTCAGCGGCAGCAAGCGCCTCCCCCATCAAGTACTCCGTTGACATAACAAGATCGATACGTCCTCTAAAGAATGGCTTGTAAAAACTAGTAGGCTCCGCTGAAACTATCAAATGTTTATCAGTTATAAAGCCATTTTTAAGCAAAAATTCATGATAAAGGCTGCCCTTGAGCACTGCCGAAGTATAATTTTTCGCGTCTTCAAGTTGAGTAACCTTAATATCCTTTCTTGATTTCAGTTTAAAAAAGTACATTGGTACGGGACGGATCAAGGGACACGCCCATTCGTAGTCTTCCTCACGCTGCGTCGTGCGGTAGATGGTATAAATCAAGGTGTTCGGCCTACTCTTTGCCGTCTCCATTGCGCGGATCCACGGAAAACTTTTTATTTCATAGTTAACCCCTGCCATCGACAGCACTTCACGTACTTTGTCGGTCGCTCTACCGACAATGACTCCCTCATCATTGGTATAGTTGTAGGGACGCCACTCCTCAGTCACCACAAGCAAAGTGTTGGCATAACTTACACCACTTAATAGTAATATCAGCAATAAAGGCCGCATTACGAAAAAAGGACAACGCCAAGCGGCTTTCTCAGTTAAGCTTTTGCAATTCCTATTTAACTCATGCACCATATTGCAAAATATAATTTTTAGATTATTAATATGAAAAGCATAGTACTATTTATTTTTCTTGCCGCTTTTAGTTTGACTTCTTCAGCTTCAGAGCCGCCCTCACAGAACAAGCCATCAGAAAACCAACAACAACAGGCTTTAAGCCAATTACAAGAACCCATGTACCGTCCATTAATCGAGCGTTACATCCTTGATGAGCTAAAAGCGGTAAGAGAAGATCAAATGCGTCTTAGAGCTGACATTGAAAAAAAAATCAGCCATTCACAATTAGATACCGCTGATCGTGCTATCACTTATACCACCGACACCATTAATAACGTGCTCTTTCTTATAACCGCAGCTGCTTCAATTTTAGTGGTCGTTGGATGGTCATCATTTAGAGACATAAAAAGTAAAGTTGAAGATATTGTTAGTCAGCGTGTAGGTACTATTACCGATGAATACGAAAAGCGCCTACAAGTATTAGAAGAAAAACTACGTGAGCGCTCTGAGGAGATCCTCAATAATCAAAAGAAAATTTCAATCACCAACGAAGTACACTCACTTTGGATGCGAGCAAACCTAGAAAGTGATATGAATTCTAAGATTGAAATTTACGATGAGATCCTCAACCGTAAGCCCGAAGATGTTGAGGCTATTGCTTACAAAGCCGATGCGCTATTGGAGCTTGGGCAAACTAACACCGCTATCGACCTATGTAATCAGGCATTAGAAATCGACAGCGATTACGGCTATGCCTACTGGCAACGGGCTTGTGCATACGCCATGCTCTATCAACATGCAGATGCAATGGCTGATATTCGTATGGCGCTTGAGTATGCACCGAACTTAAAGAATGAGTTACAGCATGAACCAGCTTTTGCTAGCCTTGCAGACAACCAAAGCTTTAACGAGCTGGTGAATAGTTAAGGTGTTTTAGCAGCTCGGTTTGTAATTGAGTCACTGTCTCGAGCTGCTTTTTTGACTTGATCAAAGGATTACCTATTTGATGGACCGAAGCACTTTGCAGATTAAAGTGCTTTTTTAGTTCATCCATCAAGCTACTTTCATAGAAAAGTGCAGCTAATGAGCCATCTTTAAGCGCTTGGGTTAAGCCGTATTCCAAGCGACGGTGAAGGCTGCTATCTTCCTTATTGACGTAGAAGTACACTGTAGACGGATAGAGCAATAGATTCTTGCCATTGTAGCTAAGTCGTTGATCTCCAAAAGATCTTATTTCGGGTATTACTTCAATTATTCCCCTCGGAAAGACCCTGCCGGTACTATTTGTAAGCACTCGATAGCAGGTGAGGCCATCCATACACGTTTCGACTGTAAAACCTGACTTTTCGAAAATCTCAACATCAGGCCAGTCTTTACCTAATAAGACCTTGAACTTTTGCAACTCCGATAAGGACAAATGTGTATTTAGCTTGGCCTTATCAGCGACATTTTTGACCAATACCCTAATACCAAAACTGCCAAATGCAATTGGGATAGCTACAGGCTGTGCTTGCCCATCCCTTGCAGCTGTAGAGACAGTCCAAAATACATCAATGTTGTGCTTAATTAACTCTTTAAACTGTCGAGACTGGTTGATTGGTAAGTCGATGCGCTCCAACCAGTATTCGCCATATCTATGCTGTGACTTATCTAGGGCCAAGCGTAAAACCGACAGAAAGTATTGATTCTGGGGCGTTCCATTCTCTTTCGCTGCATCTACGACTTTGATGACTTTTGGGACGGCAATAACGCTATAAGATACCAGTGTCAGATATACCAAAAAGATAAACCTAGTCTGCATTGCTATTACCAGTATTGCTCGACAGTGATCTGACCGGGCTTTGCCCGCCTATGACGTTCAAAACCCATCTTCTGTAACTGAGCACTGAGCTGTTTTACCATATCGGGATTACCGCACAGCATAAAATGGCTTTTGTCTGGGAAGTGTAAATAACCAAAATGCGCTAATAATTGCTTGTTTTCCACAAGCTCCGTAACTCGTCCCTGATAGCCCACCTCAGGTTGCTCTCGCGTTACTAAAGGGATATAAGTAAACTCATCTCTTTGCGCTTGCAGTTGCTCTAGCTTTGCTCGGTAGCACAAGTCAGCATTGAGTCTAACGCCATGAATGAGGTGCACCTGTTTTACCCGTTGCCATATTTCACCGTCATCCAACATAGACAAAAATGGTCCAATGGCTGTACCTGTGCAGATCATCCATAGTGTATCGCATGGCGGTAATTCATCTAGGATAAAAAATCCATTGGCCTTATGAGAGACCTCAATGAAGTCCCCAGCTTTGAGCTGATGTAACGCAGGGGACAGGTTGCCTTCAGGTACACTTACAACCAGAACTTCATGAGTTGATTCTGATGGAGAGTTCACAAAAGAGTAGGCTCTGGACGTTCGAACGCCGTGTTCAACTAAACTCAGCTTAGTGTACTGACCGGCCTTAAAAGGCGCGATATCTGCTCTAAATCGAATACTAAAAAGCGTTTGTGTCCAATGAACAATGTCGATCACCTCTCCTTTTACCCACTGTGACATGATTTCTCCAAAAGTAGCTATTCACCAATAAAAAGCAATAACATAACCATGGCAAAAAACAGGCGTTTGTCAAAGGTTTAAACACCACGGCTTGCCCAGTTCAATTGGTAATGGCTCCTTAACCACAATCTGTGCATCGACTTTAGGTATTGAGAGAGAAAACTTATCAATATGGGCATTGACCATCGCTGCATAATCCTCTTTTGCAGCACCCAACGCATAAGCTTTCATAATATCAGGCGTATTCAAATTTGGTTTATTGCTACCTTGCTTTAACAGGCGCTCTAACTCAGTAAGCCAAGATAGGTAGTGCTGCTTGGCGCTCATCAACTCATCATCTAGCTCAACTTCTGCCAAAACTTTGTGATAGCTAGCAAAGTCTTCATTTAAGAGATGTATTCCGAGGCTGTTTACACTTACTTGCCTCATTGCTTTATAATTTTCATCATCTCGATATTGTTTTGCTGCTTCCTGAAAATAGCGTAGCGCCTCTTCAGACTCACCTAGTGCAAACGTAATATTCCCAAGTGCAGTTGCAAGTCCTGCCCGCATGTAATCTGGAAGGAATCTTTTTTCTATGTTTTTAAGCAAGCTATAACCAAGGGAAGGCTGATTGATTCGCGTATAGGCAATGGCAATATTCACTTTAAGTGCCGCTTTGTACTGCGAGCTAGTTGCCTCATTCATTGCGCACCGATAGTGCCAAATGGCCTGTTGATTTTGTTCTCGATAGCGATAAGCAACACCAATATTGGCGAGTAGTTTGACTTTATTTTCCTCGATGAGTGCATCAAAATCTTTATTTTTTAGCGCTTCCAGTGCCGCTAACAACACTGAATTATTAAATGTAATTGCCCCCGCACGAATGGCAAGGCTATGAAGCCGATAGTAGTCACGTGAAGTGAGATTGTCTCGCGAAAGTGCAATTTGGTATGCTTGTATTGCTTCATCTGGTTTATTTTTAACTAGCGAGTTAAGGCTAACCCAGTCCAGCCCAACCCCACTATTTATCATCAAAGTAAAAAGAACTATAGCGAGCATCGTCATTACTCCTAACTCAAACCAGTTTATACCAATTATCTTTATTAAGTGGTCTATTATGAGGCGCGAAAATCTTGTCGATACCTCCGCTACCGCGTCCTGCTATCGCTAAGGTACCTGCGCATCCATATAGGCAAGGCAAACGTTTTGCTATTTAGTTGTTCTAAATAAGAAATTTTTAACGCTGTTAGCGTCAGATTTACTCCTTCGAATTGAGCAAGTATTAAGCCTCATTGGTATTAATTGCTCAAAAGAAAAAATTTTTAACCTAGTTAGCGTCAGGCTTACTCTTCTAAATTTAGTTAGCATTAAGGCCAATTGGTATAAAACAAAGTCGCTTGCTTAAAACTCTACCACCTTTATCTTGTGCGAGCTAATTTTCAATGCTTCAAAGAGTGATGTTCAAAAAAAAAGCCGCTAGGAGCGGCTTTTTTGGGTGTGATTCGCTTTGTTTTAGGCGTGTCTCCAAAACTCTGCGATTACGTTACCAAGGAACTTTTTAAATTGTATTAAATTGACTCTAGCGCAATTTTTACCATTTCATTGAACGTACTTTGACGTTCTTCAGGTGGTGTTGCTTCACCAGTAATAACATGATCACTTACAGTGAATAATGCCATTGCTTTTGCACCATACTCAGCCGCAACACCATATAGGCCCGCCGTTTCCATATCAACGGCCATTACACCTAGCTTGTCTAATTCTTTGTAAAATTCGCTATCCGCTTGATAGAAAGTATCTGTCGTGAATACATTACCAATTTTTGCATCAATACCTAAACGACGCGCGGCATTTACACCATTTTCCAAAAGACCAAAATCAGAGATAGCAGCAAAATCATAGCCACGTACGCGAGCACGGTTTACGTTTGAATCTGTACTTGCGCCTTGGGCAAAAATAACATCGCGGATCTTAATGTCTTGGCTAATTCCACCACATGTACCGATACGGATAAGGTTCTTAACGCCGAAGCTAACTATAAGCTCACGTGCGTAAATTGACATAGACGGGATGCCCATGCCTGAGCCCATGATGCTGACTGGCTTACCATTATAAGTACCTGTAAAACCAAACATGTTGCGAACGTCAGTTACCTGACGAGCATCTTCCAAGAAGTTTTCTGCAATGTATTTTGCTCTTAATGGATCGCCCGGCATTAATACCGTTTCTGCAAAATCACCTGGCTTTGCGCTAATGTGTGGAGTGCTCATATTGTTTCCTTTAGTTAGGCTTTTATTTCGGCCTTAAAGCCTTCACCGTACTGTGTTGCGTCTAAATCAAACCACTGGGCAAGCGTTTGACCTATGTCAGCAAAACTTTGTCTCTCTCCTAATGGAGTATTGTTCATACCCGGTGTATATGCCAATACAGGCACGTATTCACGCGTATGCTCTGTGCCTTCAGCAGTTGGGTCACAACCGTGATCGGCGGTAATTAACAGCAAATCATCTGCTTTTAATTTGGCAATAATCTCTGGTAAAAAAGCATCAAACTGAGCTAATGCTTCAGCGTAACCTACTGCATTCCTGCGATGACCAAACTTTTCGTCGAAGTCGACCAAGTTGGTGAAAATCAGGCTGTGATCCGGTGCAGAGTCCATCACTTCGCTTGTTTTTGCTAGTAGATTCAACAAACCAGGGGCTTTATGCTTTTGCGTTATCCCTTGATGTGCGTAGATATCTGCAATTTTACCAATGCTAATTACTTCGCCGCCGTCGTTGGCTAGCTTATCCAACACTGTTGGCGAAGGTGGTAACACGGAGTAATCTCTACGGTTACCGGTACGAATAAAGTCGGCACTTGACGTGCCTATAAATGGCCGCGCAATCACTCGTCCTATATTCATTTCATCAAGCAGTGCCCGTGCGATTTCACATACTTGATAAAGCTTGTCAAGGCCAAAAGATTGCTCATGAGCGGCTATTTGAAAGACGCTATCAACTGAGGTATAGCAAATTGGCTTACCAGTTTGCATATGTTCTTCACCCAGCTGTTCTAAAATAGTGGTGCCCGACGCGTAACAGTTCCCTAAAATACCTGGGATTTCCGCACGCTTGCACAACTCATCTATAAACTCTTGTGGGAAACATGGGTTAGTATTTGGAAAGTAACCCCAATCAAACAATACAGGTACCCCTGCCATTTCCCAGTGGCCAGACGGTGTGTCTTTACCACTTGATAATTCTTTTGCATATCCCCAAGCTGCACTTGGCTCGATATTTTGTGCAATGATGCAGGTTTCTTTACCCGCAGCTTCACATGCTGCGATTAGACCTAGTTTAGAAAGATTAGGTAAATCGAGTGCTTCACCTTTTTCTTCACTATATGCCTGCAATAAATGTGCGAGAGTATTAGCACCTAGATCACCAAACTGTTCTGCGTCTGGTGCTGCGCCAATGCCTAGGCTATCC
The DNA here is from genome assembly GCF_003934235.1 of Pseudoalteromonas sp. J010. NCBI lineage: Bacteria > Pseudomonadati > Pseudomonadota > Gammaproteobacteria > Alteromonadales > Pseudoalteromonadaceae > Pseudoalteromonas > Pseudoalteromonas sp. J010. The sequence goes on from NZ_RDBW01000011.1 coordinate 235,754, forward strand.
GCCATTAATATGATTGCTCTTGCCATAGATACCTCTCTATACTGCTTAGGCTGTTATTTATTCTTAAATACATGGTTACCGTAAGCGTTGGTTACTTTATGTTTGGTTAAAAAAATCGTACAGGACATAAGTCCGCTGTCATAAAATAGTCACAAAATTCACGAAAAGTTGCGATCTTGCAAATTTCAATCAATTGCCTTCAGCGGACATAAGTCCTGTTTTGAGTCCGCCAAACCCGTTAAATTTGCTCATTAAGCGAGGCAAAAGAGATTAATCGTGTCTTTTTTGCTATTGTGATCTTCCAACATAAACAACTGCTGGGTGTGAACTTTAGTGACACGAACTATTATAGCCATAGCTGGCGCATCTGCGTCTGGTAAGTCTCTTTTTAGTCAAACGATTTACAACGAATTAGTGAATGAGCTTGCCTCAGGCGCTATCGCGGTAATCGAAGAGGACGCCTATTATAAAGATCAATCGCATTTACCTATAGAGCATCGTACTCAAACGAATTATGACCATCCTGATGCGTTTGAACACGAGCTGTTACGCGAGCATTTAACAAAGCTTCGCCAAGGTGAATCTGTAGAGGTTCCTACCTACGATTACGGACAGCATACACGTAGCGATAAAACCCGAATAGTTAATCCTGCAAAGATACTAATCGTTGAGGGTATTTTATTGTTAAGTGATCCTGCATTAAGTGAAGAGTTTGATATAAAGGTGTTCATTGATACACCTTTGGATATTTGTTTGCTGCGTCGCATGCAAAGGGATATAGAGCACAGAGGAAGAAGTTTGTCATCTGTGGTAGAACAATATCAGGCAACGGTAAGACCGATGTTTTATCAGTTTATCGAGCCATCCAAGCATAATGCCGACTTGGTTGTGACCCGTGGTGGTATGAATCGCGTTGCGATTGATATTATAAAAAGTAAAATAAAATATTTGCTACAAGAATAACGGGAAATTGGCATGACAACAATTATGAGCCTAGTGGGTATGATGATGCTCCTAGGTGTAGCATTTGCGTGTTCGACTAACCGCAGTGCTATTAATAAGCGCACCGTAGGCGTCGCATTTTTACTGCAAGTCTTAATAGGCGGCTTTGTACTATTTATTGAAGCAGGCAAAAACGTTTTAGCTTCAATGTCTAGCGCGGTTGCAAAGGTAATCAGCTATGCTAATGATGGCATTGGCTTTTTATTTGGTCCTTTGGCTCAACAAGACTCGCTAGGATTTATTTTTGCAATTCAAGTATTGCCGGTAATCGTGTTCTTTTCAGCGCTCGTGGCTGTGTTGTATCACCTTGGCATAATGAATTGGATTATTAAGATTTTAGGTGGCGGCTTACAAAAGCTGTTGCAAACATCACGACCTGAGTCGCTTTCAGCTACAGCAAACATCTTTGTTGGTCAAACGGAAGCGCCTCTAATCGTAAAACCGTTTATCCCAAAAATGACGCAGTCAGAATTGTTTGCAGTCATGGTGGGCGGTTTAGCAACAGTCGCCGGCTCGGTAATGGCTGGTTATGTTGCGATTGGTGTTGAACTTAAATACCTAATAGCAGCAAGCTTTATGGCGGCACCGGGTGGTTTCTTAATGGCAAAAATGATTGTGCCAGAAACCGAAAAGCCACATGAAAATTTATCAGATGTTGATAGTGGCGAAGATAAACCTGTTAATGTAATAGATGCAGCAGCATCTGGTGCATCAAGTGGTATGCACTTAGCACTAAACGTAGGTGCAATGCTACTTGCATTTGTAGCGCTAATTGCCTTACTCAATGGTTTATTAGGTAGTATTGGGGGAATCTTTGATTACCCAACACTGACACTACAAGAAATTTTAGGCTACGTCTTTGCCCCTGTCGCTTGGCTACTTGGGGTACCTTGGTCGGAAGCTGTAACGGCAGGTAGTTTTATCGGCCAAAAATTGGTAGTAAACGAGTTTGTTGCCTACCTAGATTATATGAATTATCGCGATACGTTGAGCACACACACTCAAGCGATTGTCACATTTGCTTTATGTGGATTTGCTAACTTATCGTCGATTGCCATCTTACTAGGCGGACTCGGGGGTATGGCTCCCAGTCGTAGAAAGGATATCGCTCGCCTAGGGCTCAGAGCAGTGTTAGCAGGGTCTATGGCTAACCTCATGAGTGCAGCAATTGCAGGTTTCTTCCTCTCGCTAGCTTAGAAACTTATTGAGATAAGCCGCAGTTGCAAAACAATTGGTTGGTTGCTTTAAGGGGTTAAAGTGACCATACTAACTTGAACGATACTTCACCAAAGGGCCTTTTAGGCCCTTTTATCGTTTCCAGCTATCGCTCACTATTCCCCCTGTAAACTTTGCTATTTAATACCACATTAAATTATACCTTTCCCTAGCCAGGCAGTTTTGGGAATAACACCGCTCCCGCGTCCTGTTATCGACAAGATTTTCTCGCCTCAAAATAGACCACTTAATTAAGATAATTGGTATAAGCTAAAAAACGCTTAACGCGGCTAAAGCCTTAAATTGAATATGTATAAAAACATCGTAGTATTGCTAACATCACTGTATCTTGGAGCAACTATGATGCTTTTAACCTCTTTAACGTAAACAGCTTTTCATGCAGCCCTGTTACTAAACTCACACCAACTAGCACTAATACGCTGCCTAAAATGGTGTTTATACCTATTTTTTCATCAAGAAATAGATGTCCCCATAAAATGCCAAAAACCGGGATCAGAAAGGTCACTGATAGCGCCGAAGCCGCGCCTAACTCTTCTACAAGCTTGAAATACAAAATATACGCAATCCCTGTGCAAATAATACCAAGCCCAACGACCGCACTTATCACGGTTGAGTTGGGAGTTTCTCTTATCGGCAGAAAGAATATGAAAGGTAAAACAAATATGGCAGCTCCCCACAAATTGCCATGAGCATGATTAAATGAAGTCATCTGTGGTGCACGTTTTGTGTAGTGCGATGCGCCCGCATAGCTCAGTGTCGCACACAATGCCGCTAAAATAGGCAACCATGCACCTTCTTTGAGTACTGCGCTATCAAACCCCACTAACGTAACAACACCGGCAAGGCCAAACCCACACCCCATCCATACCGACTTATGCGTTGGCACTTTTAACCATAATGCTCCAATTACCACTCCCCAAAATGGCGCAGTTGAATTTAAGATAGATACCATTGACGCATCAAGCGTTTGCACAGCATATGCAAACAACATAAAAGGGATTGCTGAATTGAACATGCCTAAGATTAGAAAATGTTTTTTATAGCGCCAAAAATGCAAATTGCGCTTCAGCAGTAATGCCACCACACTCAGTGTAACAGCACCTAATATCACCCTAAATTCAATCAGTACAGCGGGCCCTAGCTCGCTCGCGGCTAGCTTCATAAATAAAAAAGAGCCCCCCCAAATTGCAGCTAATAGTACTAATCCCAATAATCCTTTCACGATAAACTCCAGAAAAATACTAATGAGCAGCTACCATAAGCCGATACGGTAATCGAGCACAAGCCATTTTTGGCACTCAAATTAGCAAGTGCGCGTTACACAACTTTTATAGCCAGCTTGCTAAGTGAAGTGGCCATTTATTTACGTAATCTGAGAGTGGGATAAAATAAGTTAACTCATTTTTTTACAATCACGTTAAATGATTGTCTTATTCTAGATAAGCGAATTTTGTAGAGCACGGTGCTCTTGCACCCAGACACCTGCACGCATTGCTAGCTAAAGAGACTGTAATTGCCTTAAGCTCAGGTTATGGTTAAGACTACCCTTGATAAAAAAGAGAAAAGCGGAAAGAGCACAGAATGAGACGTTATTTTTATATATGTATGATTACTTTGCTTATTCTAGCTGGATGCAGCAAAAAGCAGGCTATAGAACCGATAACACAGGTACAGTTAACTCAATTACCTGTTAATCTTGCGACGCTCTCTCATGATGCAGCATTAACCTTACTACTTATTGACGATCATTTACTACAAGTGTGGGATAACCAAAGCCAACAGCTCATGAAACAGATTGAAGGCAGTAAATACCAACTTACTTTTCGTGACGCTTTAATAGCGCCGAGCAAGCGAAGTGTTGTTAGTATTTCAGACACGCAACTCAACATCTGGCAATTACACACGAACGAGGTAGTAAGCTATTCATTACCTGAATTTGACTCATTTATTCGTATTACGAAGGCACAGTGGTCCAGCGATGAGCAGCTTATTGCCCTTGGCTACAATGACGGCAGCGTACTGCTGTTGAGTTTAGATAAACAAACTATCACTAAAATACACCTTCATGAAAGCAGCGTCACACATTTGATTTTTAATCGGAATTTAACCTCTCTCTACTCTGCCTCTTTAGATGGTCATGCTAAGAGGCTTGAATTACAGAGTAAAGAAATCAAGATAGACTATGCGCTTCCTCACCGAATTACCAGTTTAGCTTTATCACAAAATGAAAATAGACTGTTTATTTCAGACGCCCTCCAAGCACAGGAGCTCATTGATACTCGTTCTGGCGAGCCTGTTTTATCACTCTCCTACCCTCAACGCTTCAAGTTTTTTCGCGGTGCCCAATTTCTAGTTAGCGATGAGTTTTTGTTAACAACTTCATCCAAAGCCTATATCTCGTTATGGGAACTTGTATCTGGAACAGAAATCATAAGCTGGCCAATCGCACAACGAAGCGCTGGCAGTACCGTTTATGACTTCCACCTCTCCGATAGTAACGTGCTTACAACAATTAGTTCGGATGGTATGCTTGAAAAGTGGGCTGTGACACCCATTTTGTTTGCTCCTAAGAGACAATAAAAGGTAGCATTCGTTATAAGTAAAAAATAATAAAAAATCGTATGGATCACCTAAACTTCGAAAACCAATCGCACTGTTTAAACTGCCACACACCGTTAGCTGGCGAATACTGCTCAAGTTGTGGACAAAAAAGAGCCTCAAGGCTCACTTTCAAACACTTAGGTGTACTACTTCAAAGTGCATTATTCGACTTAGAGTCACCATTTTTTAGATTGCTTTTTGGGCTGCTATTGCAACCCTTTAGCACCATTATTGGATACTTGAATGGACAGAGGAGTCGCTTTGGTAATCCCTTCAAGTTTAGTTTTATTCTACTCACCGTGATCGTGCTTGTCTCACATCTACTTGAAACCAGCTTCATGCCCAGCAGTCAACTTTTGGAATCGAAAGAACAGCTCAAATGGCAATCTGAAATCGCACTATATGAAGCAACGCACATTTATCGCGTTTTTATACTGGCATTCTTACTCGGATTAGCCTCTAAGCTAGTGTATCGCTCTGCGCCCTACACAATGCTGGAGTACACCATAGGACACCTACTCATCCTAACCCTAAGCGCAATGATATTCTCTATTCCACTCATGCTAGAGGTCTTCAGCGAGCAGCTTTACGCTATTCTTTCGCTCTTATTTTCTGCTTTGTACAGCATAATACTTAACTATAAAATGGCGGGAAATGAGCTGGCAAAGTGGAAAAATTGGGGTAAGGCAATACTTGCCTACGCGATAGGCTCGACACTATTTTCTGCAATGCTCACATTTTTATTTGGTGTATACAGTGGTTTTACTCACAAGATTTGAGCGGTATGTGAATTAATTTAGCTAGGCTAGACAAGGCTGAGCTTGTCTAGCCATTAACACTACTGTTTTAGCTGGGCTTTTGCAGCCTCAACTTTTTCAAAATCCAGACCTAATTCATCGACCGCTTCTTTGATCAATGCAGGATTTTGCATTACTAAACCCATTAATTGTTGAAGCTTTTCAGGTGGAATACCTAATTGCTGAATTGTTGCCATTGCCATCATTGGGTTTTCCGTCAGCTGGGTAAACACCGCTTCAATTTGCTCGTCTGAAATATTGTGCTCTTTAAGTAATGCAATATTGGATTCATCTTGTTTCCTAACTGTTTTTTACTAATCGTGCGGCATAAAAACCATCAAATTCCGAATTTATTCCCGGAAGTAAGCAAAGTGAGTCTTCTAGTTGCCAGTTGGGGTTGTTCTCCAAAAAGCGTTCAACCTGTTGCTCATTTTCAGCGGGTAGAATAGAGCAAGTTGCATAGACTAATTTACCGCCCACTTTGCACATTTGACTGTAGCGCGCCAGAATATCTGTTTGTAAATCAATAAGTGTGTCTAAATTTTGCGAATTCAAGTGCCACTTTGCATCTGGGTTTCGCTTTAGTACACCTAAACCTGAGCAAGGTACGTCCAACAAAACACGATCAAACTTTTCTTTTTGTCGTTTGATGGTTTTGTTATTTTGAATAACGCGGGTCTCAGCAACATGAACCCCTGCGCGTTTCGCCCGTTGCTTTAGCGTTTCAAGTTTATGCTCATGAATATCCAACGACAGTAATCGACCTTTGTTTTCCATCAATGCAGCTAAGTGCAAGCTCTTTCCACCAGCTCCAGCACATGCGTCCACCACTTTATGTCCAGGTTTCACATCTAAAAATGGTGCTATCTGCTGAGAGCCTGCATCTTGCATTTCAAACCATCCGGACTGAAATGCTTGAGAGCGAAACAAATGGCTATTTGACTCCACTTTTAAGGCAATATGCGCATCAAGTTCAACGTTTGAAACCTTGATCCCTTCTTTTGCTAAAGATGCTGTAACCGTTGCAATATCACTTTTGAGAGTATTGACTCGCAAATATTGCTGAGCACTTTGATTAAGCGCGTTGGCAATCACCTGCCATTTTTCACCGAGCTGTATATGCGCCACTTCATTGAGCCAATCCGGCAATGACAGACGAATAGATTCGGGGGCCTGCTCTATCAAGCTTTGTAAACGCTCGACATGATAACGCTCGGTATCTACCCACTCCGGCAACGCCTGCTTAGTTACAACTTGACAAGTCAACCAATAGCCAAACCCATCTAATGGTAAATTCTCATGCTCAAGCAAGTAAGTCAGTAATCGTTTAAAGCGGAAAATATGGTAATAGTTACTCACTACATACTGCCTTTCATCAAGGCTCCACTGCGGGTTATTTTGCAGTAGTTGAGTTAATGCTTTATCGGCATGGAGGGAGGTGTCAAGTACATGTTCAATGCACTCAGATAAAGTTTGAACTAATGCGCGAGTTACAGACACAATATGGTCTCGGTTATTGCTAAAATACTATTTTAGCGTGCCTACAGAAGGGCTTCAATTGGAGTTTGTGATCTTTGCTGAGAATCTTGAAGTTGTGGAGCAAAATAATGCGCTCCACAACGACTGCCGTGTTATTTAACAGCTAACCAAGGGCCGTCAGCTGCTGGAATATTCCCTTTGGTCCACCATTTAGCTTCATATATCACGCCATTGTAGCTGGCACGGTCGCCTTTTAAGTAGACTTTATCAGCATCCCAAGCTGGTACACCACCCACAGGCGGCTCAACAGGGGTTGTAGGTAAGTCGTCAACCACTCGAACTTGAGGCCAACTTGCGTGGGATTGGTAAAAGTTTGTCACGCATTTTTCGTAGTCTCCTGGTACAAGTGCCGAATAAGCCGTTTGATACCCAACAAGTTTACACTCGAAAGAATAGCCTCCGGGGCGGTCTGCGTAATATGTCCAGTCTCCTTCCCAGTTGGTGTATAGTACGTCAGTTGCGCCATCTAAATTTAAGCTACCATAAGGGGTTTGCTGCCAGCAGGTGTTTTCTTCATCCGCTGCAATGGCAATATTATAGTGATGTGATAGCCCTTCCCAATAACGGATGCGGTTAACAGGTTGACCTTTGTCACGGTTTTGTGCTCCGCACTCGATACCACCATTAATAATATTAATAGTGGTACCAAAACCATAACCAATCCCTGCATTTAACTCACGCTGTGACGGCACCCAAGTTTTGTCAATCACATGCAGCATCGCCGGCTTTGGTGCTTGAGGAGTTAAGAAAAACCAAATTGCGGACGCTAAATTTAGCCAAGAATCAGCAACTAAACCTGGGTTATTAAGCAATACAGTGGCGTCGCCATTAAACATGACTTCACTGAACGCACCGTAATTAAAGTGATAAGACAGCTGCTTTGCACCACGACCAAAGTAACCTTGCCCAGTGCCACAGGGCCAGCGACGATTCTGCCAATCATTTTGACCACACCCTGTAGTATAACCAACCTCTCCTTCTGACCACCCCATTTCACGCACATGTACCAAGGCTTGTTGCCACTCTTCAAGACCTAATGGGTTATCAGAAATATTATCTTTGGCAATGTGGCCTCCAGTTTCTTGGGCGAAGTGCGCAAAAGCGGTGACGATTGAGCGTTTACAGATTGCATCAGCATCGCGACCATCGGTGTAGTCGCCGCAAAAAGCAGGAAACTTACCAATAGCACGTAAAAAACGGGTATATGTGTATTCAGGCGCAGCCATTTGGGTTAAAAATTGCCATTGTGCTTCACCAAAGACACGCTCAGCTCGCTTAACGTTATTGGGATTACTAGCAAGGTTAGGAGCAATTCCCTCAACGATTGTGTTATCTAGAGTTTCTAGTGCCTTGGACCAGATTGCATACATTGGATTGTTTGTTTTTGCGCCCTCAGTTGCAGAAAGCTCTACTCGCGACACGATATAGCCCCCCGGGTTTTGCGGATCTGGTTGCGGACTCATAGCTATTGCTTGACTTGCAGTAATAGCCAGCGAAATTGCTGTTGCTAATTTAAGCGTTTTCATGTTTTTTCCTTTACACGTTGTTGTTAATAGTGGAACCCACTAACTTAACAATTATTAACAAAATGACATCGCTGTCAAATTTAACGATCCGAAGCTCAATAACAGAGTCTCAAAAAATGAGCACGACCAAGACTTTTTGGTACGTCAGTCAACGTGATATGCTAAGGCCAACGCTAATAAAAATTGATTATAAATAACAACAATAGAGCTTCTTATGAAAATCACTCCCTTGCAACCAGAGCATTTCTTACCCGTTATTGAGCTTGGTAACCTCGTTCATGGTGATAACTACTTAGATGAAACCGGTATCGAACAGATGTACCAAAAAGGTTGTAAAAACGGTATCAATGCTTCTTTTGTTGCGCTGGGCGAGAATGGTGAACTACTTGGTTTTAGAACCACCTACAGTGCCGGACAATGGCCAATTGACAAATGGAGCTCGCCAACACTATGGCCGGTTGATGAAAATGATATGGCTTACTTTAAGTGTATTGCTATCTCGCCCAATGCACAGGGGCAAGGTATAGGACCACAATTATTAAGCCATGCAGTGGCAGCACTAAAACAACAAGGTGCAAAAGCCGGTGTTTCTCACCTATGGAAGCAAAGCCCAGGCAATGGCGCAGTAAAATACTTCACTAAAGCAGGTGGTAAACTCATCAAAGTACACGATGACAAATGGCTAGACGATTGTATCTATCATGGTTATGTCTGCACTATTTGTGGCGCACAGTGCCACTGCCAAGCGGCAGAAATGGTGCTGGAGTTTTAGTATGTCCGGATTTGATCCTCTAACCCAGCCACATTGTCAGGGGCAAGCTTTTGCCAAGAGTTACTGGGCTGCAACCTGCGACATCGGTGAGCCATCCACAGCACTTGATAGTCCCTTGCAGGTTGATGTGGCAGTCATTGGCGGCGGCTTTACTGGATTACTGACAGCTTATCATCTAGCGACTACCTTTCAGCAAAGTGTGGCATTATTTGAAGCCAACCAAATTGGCTTTGGTGCAAGCGCAAGAAACGCAGGGTTTGTTTTACCAAGTACAGGACGTTTAGGTTATTCTCAGATTGCTAAAAGATATGGTGTAGACATCAGTAAATCCATCTACCAAGAATATAATGATGCGGTAGATAGAGTGCGTGATCATATCAAAGTGAACCACATTGAGTGTAATACCCAAGCGTCAGGTTACCTTAAAGTAGCACATAATCAGCAAGCATTTTCGCTTTTAAAGGCGCAGTCTGAGTACTTAAATTCCACAGTGGGCTGTAACAAACACCAACTGCTTGACCAGCAACAACTCCGTGACGCTTATATGCGTAATCAACAGGGATTTGGCGCACTGCGTTTTGATAATGCCTTTGGTGTCCATCCATTAAAATTATTAATGGGTTACAAAGCGATGGCACAGCAAGCCGGAGTAAAGATATACGAAAATAGCTTGGTCACACACCACCAAAGCCCAAATGGTAAACACCATTTAGAAGTTAATGGTCACAAGGTATCAGCAGATAAAGTGGTGATTGCAGCAAATGCCTATAGCCAACGCAACTTATCTCCTTTAACACAAGGTCGTTATTTGCCGATCTTAAGCAGTATTATTGTTACCAACCCTCTTAGTGATGACGTGTTAAATGCCCATGGTCTATTCACTGAGCAAGTCGTCATGGATACCCGGCGACTCAAGTATTATTACCGCCGACTTCCAGATAATCGCATTTTATTTGGTGGGCGTGGTGCTGTATTTGGGCGCAGTCAAGATAACTTAAAGTATCAACACAACTTACAGACGGCGCTTAAAGATTGCTTTGCACAACTGCCATTTACAGTAGATTATTTCTGGAGTGGTTATATTGCGGCAGCGCTTGATGATATTCCACATATTTATACTGAAAATAACACCGGTTACATACTCGGCTACTGTGGCTCAGGAGTGGCATTTAGTGCGCAGGCCAGTAAACGCCTTGCTGAAAAGTTAATGGGACAACCTGTACCTAATCTACCTATTTATACTAAACCGCTACCCACATTTCCGCTGCCACAATTACGTCGATTTGGCCAGCTCGCTTATTACCAATACGCACAAATAATGGATAAACTAGGATAATGTACTACTTCCAAATTCGTCCAGCCCGACCATGCGACGCCGCCTCGCTCGCAGCCTTATCTATTCAGGTGTGGCTCGACACGTATGCGTTAGAGGGAGTAAAACAAGAATATGCCGACTATGCACTTACCACCTTTACACAAGCATATTTTTTAGCTTTGTTACAACGTGATGAAATCAGCATTTATGTTGCTGAGCATGATGGTGCAATACAGGGATACATTCAAGCTAACAGGTCTTCACAATACGGCGACCAAGATCTTGGATTCGAGATTGAAAAGCTTTATGTATTAAGAAGATGGCATGGTAAGGGAGCCGGCTCGCAACTCATCACGGCCGCATGTGCCGATCTAGGTGAAAAATATTGGCTGTACACATGGGTAGAGAATGAATCAAATCAATTTTATCAAAAGCTTGGGTTAGCTCACTGTGGTCAGTTTGATTTTTCATTTAATGGCAAAGTGATTGCAAACCATGTTTATACCAGTCGGATTGACTAAACACGCCATTTTTAAGCTTATACAGGGGATCAGAGATACAGCCTCGTTTTACAACGACCTGTATCTCATCATTACATAAACTTGATTAGAAGCTATAACGCAAGTTCAAACCGAAGTTATCGTATTCATCTGCATTTCTGTAGCTGATATTAGCTGAAATGCGGTCTGTAAACTGGTAACCAAGCTTAGCTAGGTATACAAAGTTGGTTTCACTTTCGTCGTTTTGAATACGCTCAACACCAAGACCAATGCGCGCAGATAATGCGCCAAAAGCATGCTCATACGCAGCTTCTAAGTGATAGTGGTCACTATTATCACTGTCTTTATCTGAAAGTTGCTGCTGATAAGCTTGACCATTGTTATGCACTATTGTTGTAATACCTGAATACTCAACGTCTACCTCATACCTTGAGTAGCCACCGTAAATATCCATAAAACCTGCATCACTAACATCAAATTGGTGCCCTACCAACAAGGTCAAGTAGTCTAAATCTGTATCCACCTCTAGGGCTGTATTTATACGTATATCGTGATGAACCTCTAGCTGAGAGCGACTAATATCATCGCTAAGTACCGCATAACTTCCTTGAAGATAAAAACCATCAAAAGCCTTATTTGCAGTAACCACGACACCCGCTGGTTTTACCTCATCTAAGTTATCAATCGTTATTTTACCATAGMCAAGCTCAACAAAATCTGTTGAGTTTGCAGCACTGGCGGTTGATACTAGTAAGGCTGAAACTGCTACTACTTGCTTTAATACTGAATTCACGATTTACTCCATATTGCTCGTATGCAATACCAATTTGCGGCACCCAACAGTCACGCATATTGGTACAATTCGCGGCGCATACTACTGTATTTTCGAGCAAAAACAACAAGGCTTTTAAATAAATACAGCTTCACTTTGTAACAACTTTTGTCTAATTAACCCGTCACCGACATAAGCTATTTTGCTTAGCTCACAATTAATATACCAGACATTACCACTAGATAAGGTAGCTGAGGTTATTCTGTTTCTTAGATTCAATATAATTTTTAGCGCTTATTCGTAGCCCACCAGCTCAGCGAAACCTTCTCCATCAAATCCTCCAGAGGTTCTGACTCGCCCTTCCCAATAGGGGATAGAGAGCTGATTTCTAGAGTCTCGATTAATGGCTTCAATGATAATTGGTGACTCACCATCAAGCTCTAACTGCCATTTAGAAGGATAATGAACACCATCAAGCGGTATTGACTTTAGCACCGTCAGTTTAATTTCATTATGTTCTATCTGCTGTGGCGATTTTCCATCGCTTGCAATCTTGGTACCTCGACAATCAGTATAGCTTTGCTCATTATCACGAATGCAAAACACCATCAGAGCCCCCTGTTTGCTGTCTTTTGCGCGGATACTAAACCAGTCCCATCCACGCTGTGTTTTACTTATAAAAGCTGATGACCACTCTCTATCAAGCCAAGCTTTACCTGATACTTGATGGCTTTCACCGTTAAAGTAAAGCGTGCCAGAGGCATTTAAAAATGGGTAGCTATAATACATAGATGCATGACCATCTGCGGTCTTTTCGCTATAGCCATTTTCCCCATGTAATACCAAGGGACTATCATTAAGCTTAAGATTAATACTGTTGCCGCTTTCGCTTGCATGCAGAGACAGAGGCAAAAAAGCGCTTGAGTCACTTTTTAAATACCAGTCGTCAAGGCGGGCAATAAAAGGAGTAGTCGCGATTTCTATTTGACCTGCGCGACCATAACGCTCATAAGCTTGATGAGACTCATCATTTTGAATCGCAAAATGCGCAAAGTAGAGCTGATCATCCCACCAATGACTCGCGTAATGTGTGTTTGGGGCGGATACTCTAAATAACGTCCATTGCACCCCAAACGCTTTGCCTAAATCGCTGTGAAGATTTGCCGTGATATACCACCATTCAATACCTTGATCTGGATGACTGCCATGATCATGAGGAAAGCGTAGCTGATAATCCGGTGATACAGCAGTGCCTCGCACTTGGCTAAAAAAGCGCGTTTGAGCCTCGGTGTCGGCGGCAGGCTCTGGCGTACAAGCCACACATAGTGCCAATATAAATAACAATAAACACAATCTAGTCTTCATGTAATAAGTCCGCAACTGCATATCGACTGAGCTTAATGAGCGGGGCAATACTTACCAACAAGGCTAAACTGTAAATACTCATGATAAACACCATAATACTTTGATACGGAATCAAAAAAGGAATGCTCCAGCCAAACCCAACAGGCATAACAAACTTCAGCAATACCCAGCCCAATAACCCACCTAATACCATTGCTAATACCAAGCTTATCAATAAGATAATCGAGCTTTGCGAAAGCTTAACCTGAAATGCTTGTAGTGTAGTGATCCCCAAGGTTTTAAGCACAGCCAAAGGCTGCACCTGCTTGACTCCCAAAGTGAGTAATGACACCCAAAGACCAAATAAAGCAATCACCACTATCATCAGGTTCAGAGCATTGGTCGCGTAAAATGTATGTTCAAATAATTGTGTCGCATACTTTTTAAACACATGATTTTCAACAACTTGTGATTCGGTAAGCTCAAATTGCTGTAAAAGTTGCTGTTTCAAGCCGAGCTCATCAGCTTCTTCTTTTAAACGCAATGAGAAGCCAAAAGCCTCGTAATTAAACTTGGCTTGTAAAATGGCTGTAGTAACCACCACAAAAACACTGCGCTGCTCACCATAATCATAGTAAAACCCTGTTATTTCGCAGTTAATCTGACGCTCACCCTGTTTGATGGTGACGTATTGACCCAATCTTATGCCATGTAATAGTTTACTTGGTTCATTAGCAAGGCATCCACTGCGCGGTATGCTGGCTTCGTGGTACAGCGTTTTTGAAGTTGGTGGAGCTCCAGAAAGCAACGTAAGATTTTGATGTAAATCAGCATGAGAGCCAAAGCTGATTAATCTCACTGATTGTGTATTAGGGTCACTATCATTGYGCTGATAACTGCCTTCTGCTTGCCAAAAAACACCCACAGTATCAACTTCCTGCCTTGCTGATAACCATTGATACTGCCAGCTTTCTATATGATTTGGCCGAATATAGAGCTCGGCACTTAAACGACTATCTAAATGAATTTGCAACGCAGTGCTAAAGCTAGCAACCATAATTTGCAACCCCACCGACGTGCCCACAGCCAGCAAAACTGCATAGACGCTTGTGGTTAATACTCTGATCTGCTCATGACTATCAGCTTTCATCCACTTGAGTAATGGCCGGGTTGTGGGTATACACGCAAACGATATTCGCAGTACCACAGGCGTAATAATAAAGAACACCAGCAATAAACACACACAAAGGCCAAGCGCGAAAAAAGGATTATCGCTACCAATATAGAAGTACCCTGCTATCAGTCCAGCTCCTATGACACAAAGTACTCGAAATCTTTTCTTACGATGGAAAGTCAACACATTGGTTTGTGCATAAGCAATGCTCGCCAATACCAACATATTTAGCATAAAGGCTTGTAAAACGACCACCCAACTAAAATGAACCGGTAAATGCCTGTCCAGTTCGAAGAGACCTTTCAGTGCGAGTGTGATTTCTGCCACCAAAGCATTCGAGCCGACAAAAGCGATACCGGCACCGAGCAATGCTGCCAAAAAGCTAAGTAGTATTATTTCTATACTTACGGCGACAACAAGCGCGCAAGCGCTTTGAGATTGAAAAAGAAGGCTTGTGACAGGGAGTCGAATGATTGCGCCTCGGCACTTTGCAGTCGCGCTTTGTTGGCAATAATGGCGTTTACCTGCGCACTATTCAAATGAAAGTCTGAAATTTCTATGTAACTGATTTTTCCTTCCAAATGTAACAGGCGGTCAACCAAGGCTATGTCTGCCAATGCGGTATTCCCGCTAAGCCCTGGTAATACGACAAACACACAATCAACACCGGCAATTTGCATACTTTGATACTGCTTCAAGGAGAAGCGCTCCGCCAAGGCATTGGAGATATAAATAGTGTTAAAACCAAACTGCATACTAGGATTTTGATTTTGTTGACGGTCTGGCTGACTCCCTTTGCCAAGCCACTGAAGAGTATTTACACCTTTTATACGTACTTTTTGACCTTCGACTACTGTGACCACTCCTTCAGCAACCGGCTCAGCAGAACGTACACCTGCTTTTCGTAGCGTCTGCCAAATAGTCGCTTCAAGTGTTTTACTACCGTGAATTGGCCTCACAAAGTGACTGATTGGATTATTTATCAACGCACTGGTTTGGTGGTAGCGGTTACTCGCTTCTTGATTCAGCCCTTGGATTGCACCTAATAACGCACTCCCCAGCGACAAACCAAGAACAAACAGGAAAAAGAGCCAAAGGTGTCGGCGATAAAACTGGAAAAAAACCCCCAGTATTAATCTAATTTCAAGCGCTGTAGGTAAGGCCATGTTTAACTGAGAGTGCTTAACCATAAGCGCGCTTATTCTCAATGGTCACTTTTCTATCTAGGCTATTGGCAAGGTGTTGGCTGTGAGTAACCATAATCAGGTTCACCGACTGCTCTTGGCATAGCTGACGTAAAAGTGACACAACTTCTTCGCTTTTGGCTGCATCTAAATTGCCTGTAGGCTCATCTGCTAATAGCAACTGAGGTTTATTCAACATAGCCCGTGCAATACCTACTCGCTGTTGCTCCCCACCAGATAATTGATGTGGTAAGGCATTGAGTTTATCTGCAATCCCCAAGCGTGAAGCAAGTGTTTTGACTGTCTGTGGTGCTAGTTTTATATTGTTGAGCTGTGCTTGGAAAGTAATATTGTCGTATACGTTGAGTACTGATAGTAGTTGATAATGCTGGAATATCATGCCCAGACTTCTGCGGTATCTGGCCTGCGCTGTGTCGTTAAATTTGGTAATATCTTGGCCGTCGATAATGATGCTGCCACTGTCAGGCCTGAGTAGCCCACCTATTAAATGGATCAATGTGGTTTTGCCAGAGCCGCTATCTCCTACCACTGCCACTTGCTCATTTTTACCAATACTAAGATTAAGATCACTTAAAATTTCTCTGCGAGACTCTCCGTCACGACGAGAGAAGACAACATTTTGTACTTCTACCACAGACACATATTCCTTTCTTATACTAATTATTTTAATTAAGTGGTCTACTATTTTGAAGCGAGAAAATCTTGTCGATAGCACCGCTCCACGCCCTGCTCACGCCAAGGTATTTATGTTATGTAAGCAATGCAAGAATTTCTATTTAGTTGTTCTAAATAGAAATTTTTAACGCAATTAGGCTTCAGATTTACTCCTTCAAATTGAGCACGTATTAAGGCTAGTTGTTATTAAACATAACTTATGCGGCGATCACCAAGGAATTGCATCTCCTTTGTAGTCATAAAAGCCGCCACTTTGTGCATCAACAAAATGTGATAACACGCTATAAAGCCCAGCAGCCGACTCCTCTGGTGTAACCGGTGCCTCAGCTCCCCCCATGTCTGTTTGAACCCAACCAGGGTGCAATGCAACGGTACGGATCCCATCAACCAGTAAATCATTTGATAAGCTTTTAATCACTGAGTTCACTGCAGCTTTGGAGCTGCGATAAATATATCCACCGCCTTTGGTATTCATTGTGTGGCTACCAACTTTGGATGACACCGCGGCAAATATTTTTTCTGTTGAGTTACTTAAGTGGGTATAAAAAAGCTCAGCAAGTCGCATGGTAGCAAAGACATTGACCTCCATCACCTCACGCCACGCTTCAATATCTGTTTCTCCAAAGGCGTAACCCTTTGGTCCATATATGCCAGCATTATTAACGACAATATCAATGGCAACTGGCGCAAGCTTTTCGCTCAACTCCGTCATTTGATCAAAATTAGTGACATCTAGTGCGAACACCTGAAGTTCAGGAAACGTCGCAGATAACGCATTTAAGTCAGTTGCAGCTAGCGGATCTCTACATGTTGCCAGCACATGCCACCCCGATTGCAGGTAGACCTTAGTTAACGCAAGTCCAATCCCACGATTAGCACCTGTTATCAGTATTGTTTTCACAGAGTCAACTCCCAAGCCATTCAGATAAAAGCCGCTGGTGTTTATTCACTATACATGATGAGCAACTGGATAATCCACTTTTTAGACAAATGGCATTTCTGTATTCATCATTGCGCATCAATGTATTACCGTTTTGTGTATGGCTATGATTTGTTTTCAATCCAAAGTATTGCCTGATTTTTATCTCGAAAATATTTTACCTCCCCACTTATAACCCAATTAACAATCAATGCAGCAAGACGATGCCACTTTTTGCCACCATAAATGGCCACTCTTTTAAACTCGTGGCTGTGAGATAATACTATCTGAAAATCGTCCCACATTGCTCTAAGCTCCCAGCCTTTAAAGTCAATTGCATCAATTAGTGCATACACCTGTGGCGACTTTACCGTTTTTATAACCTCTTCAATAATAGGCGTAATAGTAATGTAATCTTCATGGGTAAGTTTACCGCTGAGTGTTAAGGTTAAGTAGATATCGCTTTGACGCCTCTCAGTGCCTATAGAAATACCATGAAACGAGTCTGACATTACGCTTCCTATTAACATGTAAACCAGCTAAAACCGAAGTTGCAAATCCAACTAAAGCATATGTAAAGCTGAGCATTTACGCCAATTCATAAATTTTTGACTCCTGTCAGTTCCTGTTCAGATTTCTAGTACTACTATGCGCGCCGTTGAGTTGATGTAGCTCAATATATGGAAATTAAAGGGATGAACATGAAAAAACTACTATCTATCGCAGCTGTTTCACTACTTGTTTCAGCGACCGCTCAAGCTAACGCAGGAAACGTTCAAAAAGAGTGGTTCAACGCTGCTAGTTACACAGACTACGATAGCTCCGATAACAGCCTACTGATGCTTTCTTCTGATTACTTTTTCGCACCTCAAGAATCAGTTGGCGTATGGGATGGCTTTGGCTACCTAGATACAGACAGTAATGTTGGCCTAAGCTATGCCAACGATGATTTCTCAAATGCCTTTTCTGCTCACGGTGAAGGTTTTATCACTAAAGAGTGGTTTGTTACTGGTAGCATTTCAGATCTTGGTGAAGCTGACGATCATTACTCTTTTGGCTTTGGTTACTTATATAACGAGAACCTAAAGCTAAGTATTCGTCAGGAAGAGTTCGAACATGGTGATACAACTTGGTTCAAAGCAGAATATAACCATGAGCTCAACTCTACAGATTATATTGGTTTTACCATTGAAACCGAAGATGAGTTTGATTACCTAAACCTAAGTGCTCGTTATTTGATGCACGTGGGTGGCGAAAGCTACTTCACAATCGACGTGGAACATAACCGCATTGACATCGAAGGCTTTGATGACAATGTGACGAATGTACTAGCAAACTACTACTTCACTCGTAACTTTGCACTTGGTCTTGGCTCATATGACTCAGACTTAGCGGTGGAAGCGAAGTACTTCTTCAATGACACTTACTACCTTACAGGTAGTGTTGTTGACACAGATGGCGGCGAAACAAGCAACCTAACTTTTGTTGCACAGTTCTAAGTTGACACAATATTGAGGTACACCAGTACCTCATTGATACTCCCCCAACTACTCAACATCCCTTCGCGACCACACTCCGCGTTGGGGTGTTTTTCACATTTTGAAACAAGCTACTCATCTAAATTGGGTGCATTTCAGTGCTTAATCGTTATTATGTATCAAAATAATAACGGAAACGCCTATATTATGATGAAAATAAAAACACTCGTGCTCGCCATTGCTACGGCAGCCGCGCCTTTTGTTTCAGCGTATCAAACAGAAGATACTCGCTTACTTCGCTTTCCTGACATTCACAAAGATAAAGTCACTTTTGTCTATGCTGGCGACATTTATATCGCAGATACCAATTCAGGGAAAAGTCAGCGATTAACTGACCACATTGGTTTTGAAACTTTTCCTAAGTTTTCACCAGATGGTAGCAAAATTGCTTTTGCCGCTGAGTACAATGGTAGCCGCCAGATCTATGTCATCAATGCCGATGGTTCAGGCTTAAAACAGCTCACCTATTATAACGATGTCGGCGCGATGCCTCCCCGCGGTGGTTTTGATTATCGGGTGATGGATTGGACGCCTGACGGCAAACATATCGTGTTCAGAGCAAACCGCACCCCATGGGGTAAACGCATGGGTCGCCCATATATGGTACCTGTCGAAGGTGGACTTGAGCAGCCGATGGCCATCCCAGAAACTGGTGGCGGTATGCTCTCGCCTGATGGCAGCAAGTATGTTTACACCCCTATCGACAGGGAGTTTAGAACCTGGAAACGCTCACGCGGTGGCCGTGCACAAGATGTGTGGGTTTACGACCTTGAAAACAACACGTCTAAACAGCTCACCACTGATAAAGCAACGGATCAGCAACCGACTTGGGTAAATGACAGTATTTATTTTGTATCTGATCGTGACTATACACTCAACCTGTATAAATATCGCGACGGTAAGTCTCCAGTAAAAATGACTGACCACAAAGACTTTGATGTTTTGTGGCCATCAGCAGGTCCTGACGCCATCGTTTATGAAAATGGCGGTTACCTATATCGTTTTGATGAAGCGACAAAATCTGCCAAAAAGCTAAACATTGATGTTGCTGGTGTGCGCCAATATGCCATGCCTTACAGCAAAAATGTCAGTGATTTTATTGATTCAATGGATATTTCACATGATGGTAAACGTGCATTGTTTACTGCTCGTGGTGAGCTATTCTCTGTTCCAGTAAAACAAGGTCCAACTCGCAACCTTTCTTACACCCCAGAAGGCCGAGAGATTGAAGCTAGCTGGTCACCAAATGGCCGTTATATTGCCTACATGAGTGATAAAACAGGTGAATATGAGATCTATCTTAAAGATAGAGCAAATAACAACAAAACCATCCAGTTAACCGACAATGGTACCATCTGGCGCTTTACGCCAATTTGGTCGGCTGATAACAGCAAACTGCTCTTTGCTGATAAAAACCACACGCTATGGTGGGTTGATGCGAAATCTGGTGATACGCATAAAATTGATACCGCCAAATACGATGAAGATGGTTTAACCGAATACACATGGTCACCTAACAGCGAAGATATTGTTTTTGTTAAAAACAACGAGAACCGCTACGCCTCGCTATGGCACTATAATATCAAAGATAAAAAGGTCACTCGACTGACTGACGAAATGACCAGCGAGCGTAACCCGACTTTCTCGCCAGATGGTAACTACATTTACTTTACGTCTGAACGCGACTACAACCTCACCTTTAGTAGCTATGAGTTTGATTATATGTTCAACAACGCCACACGTATTTACAGCGTCGCGGTAAACAATCATATCAAGCCATTAAACGCGTTTGAAAGCGATGAGTTAAGCATTCAATCAGACGATGAAGCAAAAGCTGATAGCACCAAAAAAGAAAATTATATTGATGCCAACGGCTTTATGTCTCGGGTTGTATCCCTCTCCGCTCCAGCCGGTAACTACGGTGCGCTAACAGGTGTCGACGGTGGCGTTCTAACACTAACAGGTGGTGCATTAAAGCTACTTGGTAGCGAACCTGATAGCAAACTAGAAACAGTTGCCGAAGGGGTAAGCAGCTATAAGGTTGCCGCTGGCGGTAAGCATCTAATTGCTCGTGCTGGCAATAATTACAGTGTTATCGCACCTAAGCCAAAACAGGACTTAAAGAGCAGTCAGCTTGACCTATCTAAGATGACACTGAAAATCGACCCTAAAGTTGAATGGCAACAAATGTATGTAGAAGGTTGGCGTACATTGCGTGATTGGTTCTACGATGAGAATCACCATGGCCAAGATTGGGATGCAATTTTAGAGAAGTATCAGCCTCTTGCCAATGCAGTTGCGCATCGTAGCGACTTAGACTACGTACTAAGTGAAATTGCAGGAGAGATAAACGCCGGTCACATTTACGTGCAATCTGGTGATGCTCCAACAGCCGAGCGCAAAAAGCACGGTTTGCTTGGTGCAGAAATAAGCGCTCACCAATCAGGTTATGTGAAAATTGAACGTATCTTTAAAGGTGAAAATTGGCATGAGAACTACCGCTCACCGCTTGACGAGACTGGCGTCAATGCCAATGTAGGTGATTACATCATCTCTGTAAATGGTCGCTCAGTAAAAGAAGTGGTTAACTTTTATGAGTTACTTGAAAATACCCAAGGTGAGCAGGTTGAGCTTGTTCTAAGCAAGTCTCCAAGTGCCGAAAATAGCTGGAAGACAACGGTCAAGCCTGTTGCCAGTGAGCAAGGACTACGTTACATGGCTTGGGTGCAATCACGGGCTGACTACGTAAGCAAGCTTTCCGATGGTAAAATCGGCT
Source organism: Pseudoalteromonas sp. J010 (assembly GCF_003934235.1). Lineage (NCBI taxonomy): Bacteria > Pseudomonadati > Pseudomonadota > Gammaproteobacteria > Alteromonadales > Pseudoalteromonadaceae > Pseudoalteromonas > Pseudoalteromonas sp. J010. The sequence continues at coordinate 257,445 of NZ_RDBW01000011.1, forward strand.
ACGTCCACCTACCAAATACGCATTATGATGGTAACCGTTCTTTATTTAAGAACTTTATGCCACAAACAACGAAAGAAGCGCTGATCGTCGACGATCGTTATAATGGTGGTGGTTTTATTCCTGAGCACATTATTACTTGGCTTGCTCGTAAACCGCTTAATTACTGGAAACGTCGTGGTGTTGAGCCAACAAAAACTCCACAATTTGCCCACGACGGTCCAAAAGCGATGTTGATCAACGGCTATTCAAGTTCAGGTGGTGATGCCCTACCTTACTATTTCCGCCAAGCGGGTCTAGGAAAGCTAATTGGTACACGCACTTGGGGGGGCTTAATTGGGATTTCCGGAAACCCAAGCCTTGTTGATGGAGGCCAAGTGATAGCAGCAACCTTCCGTATCCTAGATAATGACGGCAACTGGATCATTGAAAATGAAGGAGTAAGCCCTGATATCGAGGTGATAGATAGGCCTGAATTGATCCACGCAGGTAAAGACCCTTCTGTCGAGCGTGCTGTCGAAGAGTTATTGAAAGAGTTAAAAGACAACCCGAAAAAAACACTAACAGTGCCACCTGCACCAACTAAGTTTTAAATTCATATTCAAAGTGGTTTAAAGGCTCACCTTTAAACCACTTTTCAGCCTCGCTTAAGTCACCGACTTCATCACTCACACTAGCACGTTATAAAAAAGTTACTGGTACGTAATACTCCGTAATCGAATTTTTCCTAATTTACGTCTACTTTTATCTCGTGTGTTTATTACATATGCCTATATGCTTAAGTTCTAAGTTGCTTTAGGTACGCAATCTGTATCCTAACTTATGCCAATTTGCTTAATCACATGATCTATTTTGAGGTGAAAAGACTGTACCAGTAATCAGGCAAAAATTTTGCTATTAAGTTGTTTTTAATATGAAATATTTAACGCTGTTCGTGCCTTGTTTACTCCTTAAAATTGAACACATATTTAAACAGATTAGTACTATTTAAGCCTGTGGTATTGCACAACATTCACCGTCACAAAGGAGCAAACCATGAATGTGCAAAACAAAACGGATCAATCTGTTGTTGAAGTAAAAGCAGAAATTGATGCCGGCGCGATGCTAAGTAATGCCCAAAAGCAACAAATTAAAGCCCGTGATAGTCAGTATAAAGCTGCTGATTTATCCTGTTTGAGAGCAATTGCACAAGCTGCAATTAATGTTGAACTCTTTACCATCCCACTTTACATGACAGGACTTTATTCAATTCAAGGAACTCACCAAATTGCAGATCCGTCAGATCTATACCCCGGTCGCTACTGGCCTGGACTTAGCCCAACAGCGGGATATATTCCAGAGCACCGCCTAAACAAAGGCTACGACGTAGAGCTTAAGCCCCTATTTGATATCGATACTTTGGTGGGTGATGATGATGACCCAAACAACCAAAAGAACGCTTTTGAACTTTCTGTGAACCAACAAGTGTTTAACGGCGTGTATAGTGTTTTTATCGAAGAGATGTTGCACTTACAACTTGCCTCAAACATGGCAAGTAAGCTGGGTCTAACACCAAGTTTTACCAGCCCAGCGCTAATTGATGAACAGTATGGCTGGAAGTGCTATAACAACCAAAGTAGTATCCCTCATATTTTAGACTTTGCCGATTGTAGCGATGACTTGTCTAAACTCAGCCCTGAAGTTCAGGCTTATTTTAAACAGATCTTTCCAAACAAGACGTTAAAGGATCTCCGTGTTAATGCCACAGAACTTAACAAAGAGCAAACACTACTCTTTATGTTGATTGAGGAAACGGAAGAAAACGCCAAAAAAATTATTAAGAACTCATGCGTTAAAGTGGATGAGAACAACACAAGACCAAAATATTTTGAGCAAGCTCCCTTTGATTGGTGGAAGCCAGATTACACCGAAAAGAACCTACCGCTATTTGGTTCGATTGGACACATGTACCTCTGCTATTGGGATTACATTCAGATCCAATATAATGATGGCACGAGCTTGCTCGATTACGCGACCATTCAGCGTGACTATTTTAATGAACGCCCTGGTAATAAAGATTACAAGGCGCAATTCCCTGGAATTAAGGGCTCACTTTACGTTCAAGAAGATCACACTGCATTAAAAGAAGCACTAATGAATAACGTGAATGCCATTACCGATCAAGGAGAAGGCGATGGTGTAGCTGACATGATATGCAAACGCTGGGCTGATGAAAAGTGGGCACAAACTCTACTGGCAGCAAAAGCGGCTAAAGCTGATGATACCCATCTCAGTACCGTAGAAGAGAAGTTTCAACCTAGTGCGGAAGCATTGAAAGCGGATTATCCTGCAAGCCCCGAAGAGGGCCCAATTTCAGGGTCAGCATGTGCACGGATCACCAACAAGTACAAAGACCACTTTCAGATTTTTACAGATACGATGAAGCTCATCGTCGAATTTGAAAAGCCTGCAAACAAGTCAAACGAGCGCTACATCACTTGGCCGACTTGGTTTGCTGAGGGGAATAGCTGGAACGAGGCATTGTTGGATCCCAAAGGTGGTGATAAAGCGGCTAAAACTAACCCAAATCTACCTTGTGTAACCAGCGTTGTTAAAGCACTAAATAACTTAAAACTGACATCTAATATTGGTAATACGCACCAATTATTTAGTCAATCTGCAGTGGGTACGATTAAAGGGTTAACCACAGCACTTGACCGCTATTGGTCAGGTAAAACCAGTGAATTTCCGGGCCCTGCAATGGGTGGCTCTGGTGATAGAATTTCTATCTGTTGGGCAACGACTGGAATTGCACCTGATTTAGTTACTGGGATTAAAGCACAAGATCCAAATACCCTCTACCATGCCTGTCAAGGAATGAGTTACACCAACATTGGTGCAGATAACTTGCCACCTCCTGAGGTTTATCACAGCTGTAAGGGCAGTAACGATTGTAAAGCTCAAGGTGGCTGTGGTTTCGTGCATAGTACAACCGCAGGCGGCAGCTGTGGGGGGAGTGTATCGACTGGGCCAAAAAGTGCGCCTGCTGATAACAAGTGTAACAACTTGGGCGGCTGCGCAGTACCTATCTCTGCTTCTCAACTATTCCCAGAGCTTTCTGGTGAAGACAATGAATACGAGATGCAGCTATTTAAGTTTGACTTAAAAGATAACACCTTCTCGCCGATTCAATACAAAAATACAAAAGGTCAAAACGAAGATTTTATGCCCTACAAAAAAGGGGACGCTGTATACGATATTGCATGGCAGGCTTACTGTAATGCCAATGGATTGTTGAAAGAGGATAATACGCCCATGGATAAACCAGAGCCTTCAGATATTCGCCTTGCATTGCCTCCATCAACTTGATTGGGAGCGAGTATGAAAAATCCAATCCGGACACAGCAGTTTGCTGCGTCCGCTACACAACAATTAACCAACTTAGGATTTGGTGTTGGCCTTCGCAGCCAACACTATCCCGTTATTATGTCTCACTTAGCGCGCGGAGTATCACTTGGTGTAGACTGGTTTGAAATCATCAGTGAGAACTATATTGATAATCACGGCTATGGTCGGCATGTGCTTGCTCAACTCAAGGAGCAATATCCACTCGTGATGCATGGTGTATCAATGAACATAGGTAGTAGCGATCCACTCAATCTTGAATACTTAGGTAAACTTAAAGCGTTGGGTGAGTATGTCAAGCCGCAGCTTATTTCTGATCATTTATGCTGGACAGGTATTGCTGGCCTAAATAGCCACGATTTACTGCCAATGCCACTCACTGACGAAAGTCTGCAACACGTTATCAAGCGTGTTGACCAAGTACAGAGTTTTTTAGAGCGCCCTTTAATACTTGAGAATCCATCAACATATCTTGAATTTCAACACTCGACCCTCACTGAAAGCGAGTTTTTTAGTGAGTTAGTCAAAGCAACTGGCTGCGGTATGCTGCTGGATGTAAATAACGTTTTTGTGAGTAGTTTCAATCACGGGTTTGACGCTGAAGCTTTTATTCGTCAGCTCCCTCATCAACACATTGTCCAACTCCATCTAGCAGGTCCTAGTGACTGCGGTGATTGTTTAATAGACACTCATGATCATCCAGTACCCGCAAGAGTTTGGCAACTCTATCAACTGGCGCAACAGTTAACCGGTGGTGTGTCTACTTTGCTTGAATGGGATGCCAATATTCCAAGCTTTGGTGAACTTGTGGATGAGTTAAACAAAGCAAAATCAGTGCTTGCTGGACACATTCCAGAGCAAGAGACTGGCACCACCCTTAACGCCATTTCAACTCCAATCGTTAATGACAGAGCAGAATTAATCAAATGAAAACGCCAGATTTAACGCAAACTCAGCAGTGGCTTAGCACAGTTTTAATGGTGCGAGGCGACCTAGAGCAAAAGCTAAATATCGCAGCCAACCCTCATGGTGTAATGCTACATGACTGTATAAAAAGTACGAAAAAATTGGGGGCGATGAGAAGAGTCGACATCTATGCTGCAGGCTATGTGATGCGGTTGGTCGAATGCCTAAAAGGCGAGTTTGCGCTGCTTAACCAATTCATGGGAGAGGAAGTGTTTGAAACATTCGCCAAAGCTTTCATCGTCAGCCTCCCCTCAGAGTCTTGGACACTGCATCAGCTTGGCGGGCGCTTCGCTGACTTTCTGAGGCAAACAAAACCCATTGGAGATTTTTCCGCTCATCAGCAAGCGATGCTGAGTATACCCGCAGAGCTTGCCAAGTTTGAACGAGCAAAAGCACAAGCTCTACTAAAACCCGGACCAGAAACCGCCCTGCCCACCCCAGCAATAAATGAAATAGAGCTACTGTGTGGGATAGCGGAGGACTTTATTATCGCAGTGCCAGAATCAGCACAGCTTATTCATACCGACTACCACCTGCTACCACTTATTGCGCAACTTGAGCAATCTACACCATACACGATACCAGAGCCAATGCAGACGCATATTGCAGTGTCTCGACAGCAATACCGTATCAAGGCTTGCACGATAAGCAATTGGCAAGCAGACTTTTTACTCCATCTGCAAACTAAGCCTCTACGCTTACGAGATGCAATAAGCTCCTGTGCTCATCGCACCAATGTGACTGTACAAGCGCTCCATTCACAGCTAGCCGTTTGGTTACCAAGCGCAATGAATGTGGGGCTGGTAATGCGAGTACCGTAGCAGTAAAACCTCTTTAGCCTATAGGTGAGGTAGGGATCTCACTGTTTCACAACACAGCGGAACTACTTTTAATTTTAGCCTATTTGACTTTTTAAACTATTATTTAATCTGGGATTTAAATCGGCTAGTTATGCAAACCTCGATTTTTAACCAACCACAATATCGTTTCGCTGGAGCGGCAGCTGATCGTACAAAGATGACATAGCTATGCTCATTTTTGACTTAGGCTCATTGAACGATAACTTTACGGGCAAGGAAAAGCACGCTATCTACCAAATAGGTGTGTTATGAATTTAAGTAAAAAGCTCTTTGTAGCGTTCGGCGCATTAATACTGCTAATGACTTGTTCGAGCGCATTTGTTTGGGTTAAGGTTTCAACCGAAACAGCTCGAGCATTAGAAGTTAAAAATGACGACTTACCCGGTATATTGTTATATAACAAACTCATCGATATAGAGCATAAACTCAAAACATCAGCGCTTGAATACATCAACGGCGACATTAGTAAAAAAAGCGATTTCAACCAGTTATTTGCTCAATTTAAGCAAACTCAGCAGGAGCTGTACAAGTACGAGTCAGCCAAACAATCTGATCGGGAAAAAATGGCAATAATCTTAAATACCATGACTCAATTTCACGAAAAAGTTAACCGTCAGGTATTCGATTCCTATGATCCCACATCTCACGAACGGATCAAAAACCGCGTCTATAAGCTCAAACAAACCATAGGTGAAGATTTAGAGTCCATTTTAGACAAAGCCAAAGAGCAAGAATTCAATGATGCGCTGCAATCTACCGATTTACAGGAATCCCTCAGCGATGATTTACCTGGCGTGCGCTACTACCTTGAGTTAGTCGATGAATCAGGCGATATGCTCGCGGCAATTATTGCCTACACCATGGGTGAACCGGGAGCAAAAGCAGAATTTAAGGAAGACTCTGATAGTTTCAAGCATTATCTCGCAAAACTCAAACCACTTGAACAAAAAGAAAACGAAGTAAAAGACATTGCAACCATTGAGTCAATGTATGATGAAATTCAAAAAGAAGCGGAGTACATATTTAGCGAATATGACGGCGGTGCAAAAGCTCGTGCAGTAGCTAGCCTTCAGCAGCTCGACAACAGCTTATTGGTCGGGCTTGCAAAAATTCTTAGTGTTTCATCTGAGGAAGAGCGCCACGATGCAGAAAGCGCACTCGACTTGCTGGTAGATGGATTAAATACCACGCTACTTATCATCATTCTGATCACATTGGTTGCCGCAATATTCGGCGCAACCATTGCATTTTTCATCAGCAAATCAATTGTTTCTAGATTAAACAAGGTACTGGGAGTGGCTGAGCGGATCAGCGAAGGAGATATATCTCAACCAGATATTAGCCACGACGGCGTTGATGAAATTGACGGTCTTGCGGATGCCACAAACAAAATGTCAGCATCGCTGAATACTCTACTTGTGGCTATCACTAAAGTGGTTCACGATGTACAAGTCTCCAGTAATGAAATCTCGGATACTAATAGCCAGATAGCAAATAGAAGCCAAAGCGCGTCAGAGCAATCTACACAGGTCGCAACTGCAATTGAGCAAATGAGCGCAACGGTTTCTGAAGTTGCCTCGCAAAGCCAAGTCGCTGCGGGGCATGCAGATCAAGCTAGAGTTTCAGCCAGTGCAGGTGGCGACTCGGTTGGTCAAACCATAACTAAAATAAAAGAAGCATCGAGTAATGTGCAAAACACCGCTGATAATGTAACCAACCTAGGAGAGCTTAGTAATCAAATTGGTAATGTAATAAGTGTGATCGGTAGTATCGCAGAGCAGACGAATCTACTGGCGTTGAATGCAGCCATTGAAGCTGCTCGTGCAGGTGAGCAAGGACGGGGTTTTGCCGTGGTCGCAGACGAAGTAAGAACATTAGCAGAAAGAACATCCAAAGCCACCGATGAAGTAGTGTCAACTGTTCAATCTATCCAAACTCAGACGGAGCATGCCGTAGCCTCAATGGAAAGCAGCGTTGCACAAGTTGAGCAAAGCGTTACTATGGCTGAAAAAGCCGGTTCGCTATTAGAAGACATAGTAAAAGGCGCATCGGAAATCGCAACGATGATCCAATCTATTGCAACAGCAACTGAGCAACAATCTGTTGTGGCCAGTGAAATGGCAAAAGATATTGCTCACATAGAGCAATCTAGCCAAAGTTCATTGAATGATACTCAAGTCGCTGCGCATTCGGCCAAAGAACTAAACCAACAAGCTAAAGCGCTATCGGAGTTAGTTCAAAAGTTTAAGCTAAAACGTTAGCAAATTAAGTGCGGTTAAAGCCACCGCACTTTTCCTTATCAACAATTATTCTTATTAGTCTCAACGGGTTTTCACATCCATAAATTCACCTTTTAAATAGCTGATTCACGTCAAATAAAATTCAACTAAGCGCAATAAATAATGCAATAACCCTCAATCCAGTGTATAAGTAAATCGGTGCAAAAAGCCTCTTTACGCTGCGTGCTATATATCTAAAAATGAAATACTCCGGTATGACTAACTGGCTTATTTCATTTTCTTCAATGGCGCTTAATAATAACAAATCGTTACGATTAAATGCGATGAAACCGCAGCTGAACTGCAAACTAATTACAGTGCACATAAAAATAATCTATCTCAATAAAGACTCTCTACTCTCTGGTTGTAACAATGAAGCTAAGTAAAAAACTCTATTTCGCATTTGGTACTCTGATTTTACTCATGACACTATCCAGTATTTTCGTATGGTTTAAGGTGTCGACTGAAACATCGCGCGCACTTGAGATCAAAAATGATGATCTCCCCGGTATGATCTATTACAACAAATTATTGGATATAGGTCATAGACTTGAGGCATCTGCACTGGAATATGCTAATGGTGATCTGAGTAAAAAGCGTCAGTTTAATGAGCTATTGGAAGACTTTAAGGAAACACACGAAACCTTGTATTTCTATGAATCAGCCAAAGCATCTGACCGGCAAAAAATGGCTGAGATTATGCGCTTGATGTCTCAATACCATAAACAGATAGATGCCACGATTTTCGCCAGCAACGTTAATGCACAAAGCAGCACCCGTGCTATTCAGCTCGCAGACAAAAACTATCTCCAACCTTTGAAAAAAATATTAACTGTCTCTGCAACTGAGGAACGAGACGATGCGACTCAATCTCTCGACCAGTTGGTTAATGGATTAAACTCAACGCTTTTGATTATTATTACTATTTGTATAATTGCCGCGATATTAGGCTTAGTAATTGCCTACTCATTAAATAAATCTATTATCACTAGATTAAATCAGGTACTAGAAATTGCTGAGCGTGTCAGTAATGGAGATATTTCTCAACCTGATATTATTCATCAAAACCAGGATGAAATAGACAGCTTGGCAACATCAACAAATAAAATGGCAGCCTCCCTTAACCACCTTCTAAAAGAAATTAGCAAAGTTGTCGGTGAAGTGCGCACCTCTAGTCATTGTATTGCTGAAACAAATAATCAGATAGCTGTGCGAAGCCAAACATCTTCAGATCAATCAACCCAAGTAGCTACCGCAATTGAAGAAATGAGTGCCACAGTGTCGGAAGTGGCAGCACAAAGTCAAATTGCGGCTGGGCACGCAGAGCAAGCTCGCTCTCTTGCTAGCCAAGGGGGTAAATCCGTCGGCGAAACAATAGACAAGATAAGAGCAGCGTCAAAGGACGTACAAAACACCGCGGACAACGTTACTAGCCTTGGAGAGCTGAGCAGCCAGATTGGTAATGTCATAAGCGTCATAGGTAGTATTGCCGAGCAAACTAACTTGCTCGCGCTCAATGCAGCCATAGAAGCAGCGAGAGCTGGAGAGCAAGGACGAGGCTTTGCTGTTGTAGCGGATGAAGTTAGAACCTTAGCAGAACGCACTTCACAAGCTACTGAAGAAGTCGTTTCGACAGTACAGTCAATACAGCAACAAACTGATCACGCGGTCAACTCAATGCAAAGTAGCGTCAGCCAAGTAGAGCAAAGTGTCGTAATGGCCGAAGCCGCAGGCTCTCAACTTGGAGAAATCGTGAAAAGTGCCTCAGAAATTGCTTCCATGATCCAATCTATTGCAACAGCAACAGAAGAGCAGTCAGTTGTGGCAAGTGAAATGGCGCGTGATGTTTCGCATATTGAAGAATCAAGCCGCAACTCATTGCAAGACACTCAAGTTGCTGCACGCTCTGGTGAGGCTCTGAGTACCCAAGCAACGACACTGGCGCAGCTTGTACAAAAATTTAATTTGCGCACGTAAGGTTGGTCAATCAAGCGCTTTATTGCCGTTTTTACCCTAAAAGTTAGATCTTACGTACTTGTGTCTCAAGTATGTAAGCGTTCTTAAGTAGAACTTCATATTGACTTGGAGACGCGATATGCGTTGATTCGACTAGCGTGTCTTTTGCAAACGCATTTCCAAACAATAGGGCTTAATACCAATTTGACTTAATTGTGAATATTTGAAGGAGTAAATCTGACGGTAACTGCGTTAAAAATTTCTTATTTAGAGCACTAAATAGCAAAATTTTTGCCTTGCCTACACAGATTTAGGTACCTTAGCGATAGCAGGACGCGGTAGCGGGGTTATCGACAAGATTTTCTCGCCTCAAAATAGACCACTTAATTAAGAAAATTGGTATGACTCCTAAAAATGCTTGTGAATGTGAGCTTCAAAACGTTTGAAGTCATTTTCAATATCTGCATTTTTCATCACGTCAAAGCACGCAAAAGTCTCCATCGGTTGCATACCAAAGAACTTAAAGTTCATATGCATTGGAAATAGAAGATCATCAACTGATTTACCCTCAAAAAACTCAGTCGCATTATTAAATGACTCTTCTGGCGCATTAAACGTTAGAGACATCATATATTTGGTATTGGTTAGCGCGCCGCCTGTACCGTAATTTCTTTTAGGCGCCTTCTGTGTTCGACCGTCTCCAGAACATAACGCACCACCCATACCTGCTGTGTATACTTCATCCATATATTTTTTGAATGACCAGGTGACTCCCATCCAATTAATTGGAGTTTGAAGAATAATGATATCAGCCCACCGATGATGCTCTAGCTCTTGCTCAACATTAGTTTCTTCTGAGATTGTCACTACACGTGTCTTATGACCCTTACTTTCTAACATTGAAACTGCTTTTTCTACCAGTGTCGCATTTAACTTGCCCTCCGAAAAAGGGTAATACTGGTGACCATTGATGATTAAGATGTTGCTCATTTATACCTCTCCAAAATTAAAATTTATTTTGAGTGATTAATTGTGGTATATTTTAGATACCTTTTAACAACAATCAATTAGTATACTTTTAGTAACCTAGAATAAATGAGTGGGTGACAATGAAAAGTTCAATAAAAACAGACGTTAAAGGAAGAAAAAAAGTTTACAACGCATGTTTGGAGCCCTGTGCTATTGAAAAAGGAATGCGCTTAATTGGTGGAAAGTGGAAAGGTTCTATCATTTATCACCTAAAAGATGAACCTGTACGATTCAATGACTTAACTCGTATGCTTGGTGGTGCCACAAAGAAAATGGTAGACCAACGGCTTAAAGAACTTGAAGAAGAAGGAATGGTCATACGCCGAGTCATTAGTGACAGGCCCATTGCCGTAACCTATGAATTAACAAGCTTTGGGAGATCCGCACTCCATATTTTAGAAGAATTAAGAATTTGGTCTGAGTCTAATGATCTACAGATAAGTTCAAAGTAGTTGGTCTGCTCATCTTTTCAAACAATTTCATTTTTCAGCTAAGTTTTATCTGAATCAACAACAGAAAAAACTTAAGATCAAGATAAGTATCGTAAAGCTACCCATATTTGCGGCTCGGACGCGACTGTTAGGTGTGATTAATCACCACTAATCGAGTTGGGCAGAACAGCTCAAAGTTTATTGACTTTAAAAATAAGCTAGCTACCCCGTTTCAATTAGAGCTGTGACTAATTTCTTGTGTAAACTTGAAGCAATGGGAATTTACTCTCACCAAACGATAACGTTAACGAGAGGGTTTCCCCACCATTAAAGTGCTCTGAAAGCTCCATAGGCATGATCCGTTGACCATTTGCCGTCAATGCTAACAGGTGTTTTTGCGTTAATGTGCGCCGTCCACTTGATTGGTTTTTAAGGGTAACTGTTGCAAATCGTTCACCGCTATCATTACTCATCAGCACAGTGTTAAGCACTGTAAAATCACTGCTGTCTGGATACACCTTAGCATCGTTTGGAAAGGCCAGCTCCATATGACTTGGTACTACACTGTCTATTGTCAACGCCTCTTCTGCAGCTTGGCTCTGCACAGCCAACAGCATCCAAAGCGCGCTCATTATCCTTTTATACATTTTTTATTTTCCTATTCCTGTGAACTGTTTAACCTGAGACTGGGACTATGAGTAAGTTAGCTCGTTGTTTTTGAAAATGGAAGTAGCGCCAAACCAAACGTGTTAAAAAAGACATCCCTCATCCGAAGCTCAGATTACTCGAGTATGCCTACGATCTATATACGCTATAGCTGCCAACTCACTTGAAACTCAACTAGCTTAACAAGACTTGTCGCCACACAGGTTACTTTCTGTTGAACACTAAGTTGTGAGCCTTTAGTAACCCCCGCAGGATGCGTCAATTATTTGCTCTTAGCTTCGCGATAACTCTCTCAGCGAGCAGTGTAGCTGATGCTGGGTTTTGTCCCGTAATTAACTGACCATCTTCTATTACATTGGTTTGCCATGCAGCTGCTGAAGAGTAAATACCACCACGTTCGATRAGCCGGTTTTGCAATAGAAATGGGACGATATCCGTTGTCCCTAAATCACTTTCCTCTTGATTGCTAAACCCTGTAACCCGCTTACCTTTAACTAAATAATCTCCGTTCGCAAGCTTAACATTCGTGATCGCTGCTACACCATGACAAACAGCAGCAAGTACTCCATTTTTATTTAAAATATCGGAAGCGACACGCGCAACATCACGATTGTCAGGGAAATCCCACATAGGCCCAGATCCGCCGCTAAAAATTACTGCATCATAGTCATTCGCATCTATTTGGTTTAGTGGGATCGTATTGATCACCTTAGTCATTAACTCCACGTCATTTAAAAAAACCTGATGATAATCGTCCGGCTCAGCCAATGCTTTTGCATCTATTGGTGCAAGGCCACCTTTAATGCTGGCAATATCCACGTTGATATTAGCCTTTTTTAAACGGTAATATGGGTGTGTTAATTCAGGGAGCCAAAACCCTGTTTTTCGCCCCGTAGTGCCAAGTTGATCATGGCTGGTTAGTACGATTAATACTGTGTGCTCATTAGATGCGTTTGCCGCCGAAGTAAAAGTGCCAATCGTCAAAATAAAAATCAAAAATATCTGTTTAATCATATGCTAATCACCCTATTTGTTTTCAGTGATTACACTGTAGCGCGCTTCATTACCTACTTCATTTACATAGGTTGATAACACCTTAGAGTTAAACTCATTGGACTCAAATAGATTGGCTCAGCTCAAGCATTGCGATAAGGGTTGTTTGTTAGCGACACTTTTGTTTTGTCTATATGGAGATAGCTATCTTGTTGATAGCACACTGCCGTAGCAAGGTTTTTGACAGCATTTTTTTATTGAAGAATAAACGACAATTACGATTAAAAGTCGCAGATACAAGGTTAACGCCTGTTTTGTATCGGAATAACAACGACTCAAAGACGTTGCTATTCCGCGTTCAGTTTAATTATTCAATCAATGATGATAGTTATATCTACTATAGTGTCTCATCTAACCACTTGAAGAATTCGCGCTGCCAAACTATGCCGTTTTGCGGTGTCAGTACCCAGTGGTTTTCTTCAGGGAAATATAAGAAACGGCTTTTTAGGCCACGTAATTTAGCTGCCTGAAAAGCTTGCATGCCTTGGCTTAGAGGAACTCGGTAATCTTTACCACCATGGATCACAAACATGGGAGCATCCCATTTGTCGACATAGCTGATTGGATTAAATTGCGCGTAAGCCTTGTTGATTGCCGCGTTATTTTTCTCCCAATACGCACCACCAAGTTCATTGTTCACGAAGAACATTTCTTCCGTTGTGCCATACATACTGCGTAAGTCAAAAATACCACAGTGAGAGATAAAGGTTTTAAATCGCCCTTCATGTTTACCAGCTAAGTAAAATGCAGAGTAACCACCAAAACTTGCACCAATAGCTGCAATTCGTTTGTTGTCAACGTAAGATTCTTTAGCCACATTATCTATCGCATCAAGGTAGTCTTGCATTACCTTGCCACCCCAGTCTTGGCTTATGTCTTTATTCCACTTCACACCATGACCTGGCATACCACGACGATTTGGTGCCACCACAATGTAGCCCTGTGATGCCATCACTTGGAAATTCCAGCGGTATGAATAAAACTGAGACAACGGTGACTGCGGACCACCTTGTAGATATAACAGGGTTGGATATTGCTTGCGCTTATCAAAATTAGGTGGATAGATCACCCACGTTAGCATATCTTCACCGTCTTTTGTCTTCACCATTCGTTTTTCAACATTCGGTAAATCAAGACCTGCATACAGTGCTTCGTTTACGTTGGTTAGCGCGACAAGCTTTTTGCTATTGAGATCAAAACGGAAAATCTCTTTCGCCTGGTTCATGCTATTTCGCGTAACCACCAGCTGACCATCCAAGGCTGCAACGATGCCATTGACATCAAACATACCCTTGGTTAACTGCTTAATTTTTGGCTTATCTTTTGTTTTACGATTTACTGCAACCTGAAACAGCTGAATTGTACCGTCTATTGGCGCGATAAAATAAATGTGCTTACCATCGTGGCTCCACTCAAAGCTACTCACCGTGCCATCCCAGTGTGCCGTCAGGTTTACTTCTCTTTCACCCAGTTTAACAATTATGTCGTTCTTATCAGCTTCGTTACCAGGCTCATCCATACGCAAAAAAGCAAGCTGGCCTGTTGGCGAAAATTCAGGACTTTTATCATAACCTAAGTTTTGCTCTGTCAGGTTTGTGGTTTTCTTACTGGCTAAGTTGTAGCGATAAATATCAGTGTTGGTGCTTGTTACATACTCTGTGCCAGTCAGTTTTTTACTGACATAGTAGATATTCTCACCTTTAGGACCCCAAATGTAGTCGCTGGAGCCACCAAATGGTGACGTTGGACTATCAAAAGGCATCCCTTTCATAATGTCGACTTTTTCTTCCGTGATAAGGTCTTGATAAAAAACATGTTTAACGCTGCCATCTTTCCATGTATCCCAGTGACGGTAGTTTAAATCGTCAAATACATAAGCATTGGCTTGAGTTAATGCTTGGTATCTATCTGTGGCTAAAACAGACTCTACTTTAACGCTATCATGGAACAACTTTTTGCTACCATCAGGTGACACATTGTTATCTGATAGCACTCCCTGATAAGCGGTGAGTAGCTGCGCAGTGCCGCCTTTTAATGGTACTTGATACACTTTACTATCAAAGTCATTATTCTCAACGCTTGGTGTAGTAACTCGGTAAATCACATGTGTTTTATCTTTAGATAACCCAAGTGCACTTACGCGCTTTACTTGCCATAGCTTCTCTGGGGTCATTACCTCTTGGGCAGATACCCCCACTATTGGTGCTAACCCTAAGCTAGCACATAAAAAAATTCGCAACATTGGCAAATGTCTCCACTAATCAAAACCCAATTAGATTACATAATAAGAAGAAAACTTAAAAGAATACGCGACAAGATACTGTCTTCCCAAGTAAAGATGATGAAGAACAACCGCTTCACGCCGCCAATCTGCGTTTTACCGTAAGTTATCAGTACGGTATTGTTTTGGTGTTTGGTTGAATAGTTTCTTAAAAGCTTGGACAAAAGCAGAGTCAGAGGCATAACCCAGCTCAACGGCAACTTCCTGTATGGTTTTTTGCGAGTCCAACAATTGCAAAGATAACACTAACCTTATGTTTTGCCGCCATCGTGCAAATGATTGAGAAAACTCTCTAGCACATAATCGAGACAAAGTACGCTCTGATGCACCCACTATATTTGCCCACTCCTTTAACGTAAATGAAAGATATGGCTGCGCTTTTAGTTGTGAGAAAATGGATAAAAGCCGCTTGTCAGTAGGAATGAGCAAAGGGATTTCATAACTTGTTGCCATATCAATTTGATCTCGCAATACCGTCAATAAATGCGTGATATTCGCTTGTGGCTGTTTGTGCGTATTGGTTTCAAACAGCATTAATATCAATGCTTTGATAAAGGGTGTGACCTGACAAGATTTAGGTTGCTGCGCATATTGAATATACTTTTCAGGGTTGAGGTAAATCGCTAAAAACGTTGTATTGGTCACTGCGATGGATTTATGAATTGTATGTGCAGGTATGTAAAGCATGCCATTGTGAGGCACTATGCTACGTTTATCCCCAATATTTGACTGTAGTAGCCCTCGCAATGGAAACACGATTTGGTGCCACGAATGACAGTGGAAGTCATCAATATAACCAGCCGCCATATTAATCGTCTTTGTTATGAATTGTGTATGCGGAGCGTTTTTGATTAGGTCATTTGCTTGCATCTTGGCGACTTATCAACATTAAACG
>NZ_RDBW01000012.1:0-127643 GCF_003934235.1 Pseudoalteromonas sp. J010
GCTTTGGCCATTGGCGCGACTTTTAAAGTCAGTTGTGTGTCGACGATTTCTGGCACCGTGACGTTATCAACCGCTGCTGCTATTTCTTGAATTTGTGCTTCGCTCCAACCGCCACTTTGGTCAATGCCGGCGATGGCTTGRGCAATTTCTGTCTGGTAGGCGTCWGTGACACTGRSTTGYAAAGCATTGAGGTCATCGGCAAGGGCGGCTTTAGCCATTGGCGCGACTTTTAAAGTCAGTTGTGTGTCGACGATTTCTGGCACCGTGACGTTATCAACCGCYGCWGCTATTTCTTGAATTTGTGCTTCGCTCCAACCGCCACTTTGGTCAATGCCGGCGATGGCTTGAGCGATTTCTGYCTGGTAGGCGTCRGTGACACTGGCTTGYAAAGCATTGAGGTCGTCGGCAAGGGCRGCTTTGGCCATTGGCGCGACTTTTAAAGTCAGTTGTGTGTCGACGATTTCTGGCACCGTGACGTTATCAACCGCTGCTGCTATTTCTTGAATTTGTGCGTCGCTCCAACCGCCACTTTGGTCAATGCCGGCAATGGCTTGGGCAATTTCTGTCTGGTAGGCGTCAGTGACACTGKCTTGCAAAGCATTGAGGTCGTCGGCAAGGGCAGCTTTGGCCATTGGCGCGACTTTTAAATTCAGTTGTGTGTCGACGATTTCTGGCACCGTGACGTTATCCACTGTCGCGGCAATTTCTTGAATTTGTGCTTCGCTCCAACTGCCACTTTGGTCAATGCCCGCGATGGCTTGGGCAATTTCTGTCTGATAGGCGTCGGTGACACTGGCTTGCAAAGCATTGAGGTCGTCGGCAAGGGCGGCTTTAGCCATTGGCGCAACTTTTAAGTTCAGTTGCGTGTCGACGATTTCTGGCACCGTGACGTTATCCACTGTCGCGGCAATTTCTTGAATTTGCGCTTCGGTCCAACTGTTACCTTGATCGATGCTTTCAATGGCTCGAGCGATTGCGGTTGTATAATCATTTGTGATTGATTGTGCAAACGCCGCTAAGTCATCTTGAATTGCAGAGGACACAGCTGGCGCTACCTGAACCTCTAACGCAGTACTGACTTGTTGTTCAACTCTAGGAAATACGTATTCATCAGAAAAATAAGCTAATTTTTCGCCAAGCGATATATCAATAAAATAATCAATAGCATCTGGTAGTATTTGGTTGAGCCTAGCTTCAACTACTTGCTCAGCTGTGTACTCTAAGCTTAGGTTTATTAAACGATAGGTTTCGTCTATATAGTTTTTTACATCGCCAACAAGCGCGGGAGTTTTAAGGAGCTCAGGCTCTGGAAAATTGGCTAAATTGTCTATCGAAGATAGAGATAACGCGTTGTGAATAACAGGGCTTTGGGCAAATTGAGTTGGATTGACGCCTGAAAAAGTAACATGTCCTTTGTACTCAATATTTGCGGTAGGGCTTAGTATCTGGTTAAAAAAATTATTTACATACTGTTTAACGCTATACGCGTTGACCGCGTATTTGGCATTTTCGAGTGCACCTAAATCAACATCAAGGTTGAAAATAACGGTATTGTGATAGGTTTGGGTTCCAAAATATTCTTGATCTTGCTCTTTAAGCTGCTTTGTTGCTGACGCGATTAATGCAGCTCGTTCCTCTTGCAAAATTTGAGAACTTAGATTCCCGTAATCTAGCGTGGTCATCTCGCAAACTCTCACTCAACTTTGCGTCTTAGTGACGCATGCTCATAAACAAAGGCGGCAATCTATACTTGCCACCTTTCCAGCGCCTACTTACTTAACCTCGAGGGCTTGTAGGGTAGAGCTTACGTAGTTCACAAAGCTCAAGGTCATGTCGATAACAGCAAGAATTGCTATATTCGATTTCCCAATCGGTCAGTGTTTTTTCTGTTGCAAAGAAAAAACGACGATTTTCAAATTTTTCTAGGCTACAACCTTGCATTTTCATGAACGCAGCTAGCCCTAAACGGTGTGTTGAGATCACCATATCAAACTCCTAATTAATCATTTTCGCTATTTGTCTCACTCACAGCTAGCATTCGCGTTTACCATCACCATGGGCCGTAGTCTCTAGCGTGCACTTTTGGATGCTCGCGTTACACCACTGCTCTAACATCTGGCGGTGGTTTGAACGCCTTCAAATCTCATCGATACAGAATGTAGATACCGTAGATCGGACGTTCTGTATCTGCGGGGTCTTTGCTTTGAGGCATCGATAGTTTTGCTCGTAACGAACTTGCACCATTGGGTATGTCAATTGGCGTGTCTTGAGCAACGACATACCAACTGTCTGTGTTATCAAGAGACACTTTTACAATTTGATCTTCATACGATGGGATGGTCGTAATCAAAAGTTGATGGGCTTTTCCATCTGGTTGACTGTCACTGGTGATGTTTACACTATTGGTGACCAGCTCTGCGTTACTTTGATTAATATGCATGACCGCATCATATGGTCTTATTGTACAATTATGGCTTTCTTGCCCGTTTACTTCATTACCCTCTTTAAAGGTGAGTAGGTTTAAATAAGGTAAACCTGAAGTCAGTGACAAGTGAGTTGAATAGCTGACGACGACATAAGGCCGCTGCAACAGCTCTCTTTTACGTAATGAACTCTCTAAAAATTCTTTATCAATCAGTGTTTTACTGTTGAATTTTAATGTTCCGTATTGATCCGTACGAAAACCGTCTAACACATCTAGGTTACTATGACGGTGATCGCGACTGCCTGTTTTAACGGGAACAGTTATCGTCTTTCTATGTATGGTCATCTTTAAATGATATCCAACTTACAAGTCTCATTCTCTACTATTGTACAATTTTAGCTAATTCTAAGGCGATAGTCACTGCTGAAAAATACCTAGAATTGCATATTTATTGCAGTATGAAGGCTTTTGTACTGCCTCCCAATACATTACTAATTGTGTACAATAACATATCCGTTGAAAGCACGTTTCATTGACGCCCCAGCACTAGGGTTATAGATAAACCTCAGGGTAATATGATCACCGCCCTTGGTGAAAATAACGCCTTTGTTAAACGCTTCCCAAGTTGTGCCGCCATCTAAACTGTATTCGATGTTCAGGCCTTCAGTGTCGGGTAGCATTGCGATATGAACTGCGTTCCCGTTTGCAGCATCAAGCAAATGATGGGTTACCGTCGTCAAAACCGGCGCACGGCGTCCCCCTGCAGACATATCAACCTTATAGGGAGTGTGATCAATACCAGAAGAACTATCAATATTGATCCCCTCGGTTGTTTGAAAATCATCAATGATAGCATAAGCGAGATCGTACTTTTGGGCTGCAAAACTTGCGTACGCTCTAAGTAACATGGCGTTGGTATTGCCATTACCACTTGGAATAATGTGGTTGAGCGAATCAGGATCACCAATTTTCCCTGTGGTTTGCGGTGTCGATGCTGCAACTTTTTTAACGTTAGGGTGACGTTCTCGCGCTGCTAGCTTTGCGTATAAAGCTTCTAATTCTGAAAGTATGGGATACTTTATACTAACACCCGCTTTGAGTTGCATGGGGCTAACGAGGCTGTTGTAGGTCATTAGCATCCACCAATACTCGGTATGGCCATACAAGCGGTATGAAATTAATGGCGGGTTGCCCTCATCTTCAACGATTAAATACGTACCGGCCATCGGCAGCTTTTTTATCGCTGCAAACATATATGAATCTAAGACATCATATACACCGCCCTGTTTTCCTGTTTGTTCGGTACGGTGCTTAAAGGGCATGAATTTTTCAGCTGAGTAACGGCGCTCTGTTTCTCTTTGTATGTCAATATAAAACATGCGTTATTCCTCTAAAACTAACCAACCAAAGTCAACCGTGATCTGTATCGGGTCGTCACTGGGGTTGGCGATGTGCCAATAGAGTTTGTTATTTGGGAACTCATCTTTGTTGATGAGTGTCGGGTAGCGGTTATTACCCCAGACAGTGCCGAGTGTGTCCCATACCGCGCCCTCATAACTTAAGTAATTTGGGTAAGCTAAAAACTCAAAAGGATTTGGGTCAGAAAAGTCTTTTTTACCAAATATCCTGATCAAGCATGGCGCGCTGACCTCAAGCTTGGTGAGCGTGATTGATTGGCCCATTTTGACGCTTAGGCTTTCAAACTGTTTTGGCGCTATGACTCCTGAGGTGAGTATATCTTCACGACGATATGCGGCACCACCGCCACCGCCGCCCTTGAGGATTTTAAAGTCGTTCAATAATGCCATGACAGGCCTCTGTGTTTCACGTTGTGGCTTCTAGACAAAAAGGGGCGGCTCACTCAGTGAGACGCCCCAGTTGTTGCGTTGCTCGGGGCTTTATTTAGAAAGCCATTGCACGTAAGTTTGATACTACCGGTCGGTTAAGTGCCGAGCCATTAAGTACTAACTTTATTTGCGTTGAGGTATGCTCAAAGTTCTCTTTCGTGTAGGTATACTCAGTTCTGTCTATACCAAGCGCTTTTTCATCAGGGGATGTCATTTCAATCCAAGTGATGTTACTGGCACTTGGATCCACAGCGTAAAATACTTGTACGCTTGCATCACCTTTAAATTGGCCTTCAAAGGTAACTCGCAACGTTGACTCGGCAGCGCCAGTCATAAAGGTACGTGTACAGTAGAGGGCTTTAGATGCTTGTGAGCCAATCATCATCAGCGCTTCTGGCCACATTAATGGTGATCTATAGTGACTGTCTGACGATAGACGCGCAGAAACATTAACTTTACCCGTAAATGAATTAGGCAAGCGGAACGGCACATTCTCGTCGAGTTCGTAGGTGACATTCTCTTCCGTCGTGAAGTTGATCTTAATATTTGATTTATCAGAAGGACGAATTGCACCACCTGCTACCATTAAATCAGACAATTTTTCAACTTCGAACTCGCCAAAATTAATCTCTTTTTCCAAAGAGGTAAATTCAGCTCTGAGTAAGCGGAATGTTAAATCTGCTTTTTGGTGTGGCGTCCAAGTTGTTGCGTTGGATGACGATAACATGACACCAATTTGGTAAGCTTGCTCCGTGATCACTTTTTGCTTCTCGTTGACACCGCCTAGCTCCGCAATCGCCATTTCGTGGTCAGCATCATCGGTCAATACGACAAAAGCATACTCCTGGCCCGCTTCAATATAAGTTGGGTCAAAAGTCAGACGTGTCCAGCCATAATCCTCAGGTTTGCTATAAGATTGCGGTTTACCATCGATCAGGGGATCTTCTTTAGAAGCATAAAGTCCACTGTCGTATTCAATTAACTCATCAGCATTTACCCGTACTTCAGCTAAGGTTTTATCTGGAATACCAACAGTCGTATTACGTAATTGCAGCACGAGTTGCTTAGCACCGCGTTTAGTAATTTTAATATCGACCCCTGAGATAAAGTGGCTCTCATTAAGTGTGAAGGTTTGTGCTAATGGATCCCAGCGTTGGAAACCTCCAGAGAACTTAGTTTGCCACTCCTCTGTTGTAATGGTGCCTTTACCCGTGAATGACGCTTCTGCTTCAGTTGGCTCGCTGCCACCAATACCTGTGCCTTTCACTGTTACTGCTTTTCGACCTGCAGGGTACGTCTCTTTTGGGATCTTAAACTTACCTTTGAGTACGCCAGAAGCGTCTGCAATCGTCGGGGTACTGCCATCAATAGAGACAACTGGCAATACGTCACCATCAAAGGTTAAGGCTTGAATTCCTTCCCCTTCCAGCATGCCTTCTAGTGTAAATTCGACGTCCAGCTCCCGTAAAAACTCAGCGGCACGAGAAGTTGAGCCTACTTTTTGTGAAGTTACATTACCTCTAAACTTAAAGCCATATACCCCATGGTTTACAACAGTACTATTAAGCGGTGGACCATCTTTTAGTTCTATTTTACTTTCTGTCCAAATATCAACGGCAGGGATAAGCGTCATTTTTGCCGGAATAGGTTTAAACGCCGAGTAAGGATTCACCTTCATACTCCCCGTTTTTTCAACCTGCTCGACAGGACGTCCCTTATCAATGAGTACCGTATGCTGATAATCAAGAGTCCATGGTTTGGTTTCTTTAGATGTATTTAAAGAGTTTGGTTTCATATTGATAGGCAGCACAAGCTCTTCACGAGCAGGATTTATTTGTGCTATTTGTTCAATACCATCCACTTTATTGCTTGTTAGATCCGATTCCAGACCTCGGTCACGCATGTCGTCATCCAGCATAGGATCAACGAATAATCCATGAGTGGCTGATGGTGCTTGGCGACTTGTATCATTTTTTAAGCGCTCTAATGACACCAAATCGTATAAGTCAACAATACTTTGCTGCATCTTATTTAGATCGCTCATATGTACTACTTTTACACCATCACGCTTAACATCTGGTTCTTCCCACCAAGTGTGATAAATTTCAGCAAGAGATAGCACGTTGTCAGGCAGCGCTGGAGATGCTGGTTTGGCGAAAGGTGATGATACACCACGTTTCATTATCAACTCACCATCTTTGTTTAAATACAAACGGTCGATTCTAGGTACGCGCCATTGGTAGTCGATCTGAACTTCTGTACCAGGCACTAGGCTTGTTTCGAGGCCATCTGGAGTTTCATCAGTTGTAAATGATTTTTGGATCTCTATTGCTTTACGGTCACCGGAAATACTCACTGCATGGGTGATCTCTTCATTGTGATTTAGGTCAACATAATACGAATCCTGAGGACCAGGAACACCGTCAACAGAACGCCATTTTATCGTCGAGTTACTTTCTTGGTTACCTAGAAAGTCCCAATGTGTACCTTCTTCAAAGATAACTTCGCTTTCGCCAGAACCAATGTATATCTTTTCAATTGAAGTAACAGCACTTACACCAAGCTGGTCAATACCTTCAGTAGTACGGATTATTTTTTTGTTGCGTAAACTCACTTCACCATAAACAACTTCAATTTGATATACAGGACCAAAGTCTAGGTCTAGTCGGTTTGTATTCTTATCGGGATCATTGTTTGGGTGAAAAGCTATTCTTTCACCTTGCGTCAGGTAAGTAACTGCATTGTTTTTGAAGCGGCTACGTTTATCGTGGCGTAAATCAATTTCTCTGCCGCCGACATGGGCACGACCACTTGAGATAACAAATGTTGTTGAATCTTTCAGTGGGTCGGTGAGATCACCATCTACATCGGTATTAAACTCATGTAAGCGCACATCAAGGCCATTTACGGCATAATCACCATGGGCATCCACATCATAGCGCACAATTTGTGCGACTAACTCTTTGGCTTCATCGGATAGTAGTGCTTCCTCTTCCAGTAGTTTACCGTTAGAAACCGTATAGACAGGGTAGAAGTCACCCACATTATCTTGCACATAATCGAGTCCCCACTTAACTGACGCGTCTGGAGAAGTAAGCTCTGAGCCACCGACATTCTCAGCGCCTGAATTATCAACCCAGACACCAAATTTAAAGGTAGCATTGTGGCTCGCTGAAATTGGCTCAGCAGTTTGCGGCACGTATAGCACGGCACCGTTGATATAGATTGCAGCAGCATCGGCGCGTAGCTTAATATCATCGCCAATCGGCTGTGACACATGCAATGAACCGCCAGAGAGTAATTGGCCGTTACGTAGTAGCGCGTTACCTAGACCCTTAACCCACTGGGCAATAGCAGAGATTAATTTAGGGTGGGCGTCGGCATCCATGTTATGGTCATCAATATCGAGTGTATTTTCATATTTAAACTCAAATAACTCTGAGATATTAATGTTGGTTAGTGTTACCACAAGGCGCAGTGAAATTGAGCCTTCAAAATAATACGTTAAGGCGTTTGAAGGTTGACCAAGCGCCAGTAGAAACGGTTCTTCAGCTGGAATGTTATCGTCTTCGCTGACGCTACCATAAAGATAAACTTCACCGATATCCATATCTTCTGTAGTTGCATTCGGAGGAATATTACAGACGAATTCGATAGAGTTTTCACTGATCACACGTCGTGATGTTATGGGGGCTTCATACCAAGTTTCGTTGGTAGACTCGCCATCGCGTGACGAATTTAAATCACCTTTTGTTGCACTGATAGCAAAATGTGTTGGGTTAATGTTCCAACCTTGTTGGTTGGCTGCGTTAATCGTCTTTGATAGACCTTCGTTCGTTATGACGCCAATAACTGCCATTTCAATTTTCCTTTATACAAGTCTCATTCGGATGTGTGTGAGTTAAACTACGGTCACACGTAAAGGGCGTACGCGCGGTACATCATTTGCGGTACCTTCAAGTTCTAGCTTAATGCGTATAGTTTCACCCGAGATATCATTTAATTCGTAGCGTCGCTCGCTAAAACCACCGCCCAGCGACATTTGCTCTACTAGTGGCAGTTCCAGCCATTGTGAACCCGTTGAGTAGTACGCTGTCACTTTTGAGTCCAGGCCTGTCGCAGCATCAAATCCAACACGAACATCGACATGCTCGCCTAAGCTGATGTGACGGGTGATATAAATACCTTTTTCTTTTACACCAGCACCCACCATAGTAATCGGTGCCAGAACTTGTGGAGTTTTACCTTTGGTGCCTGATAGCTCCACCTTGACCTTCGCACGACCTGTTACCTTCTCGCCTAGGGTGATTAATGAGCCTTCTTTCAAGCGCACTTCACGGTTGCTCGGCAAGGTCATCACGAGGTTAACGTCGGTTTCTGCATCTTGGCGCATGGCGTTAAACTGTGTTTGCACCAGATCTGCTTCATACAAATCAAACTCGCCCAAGTTATAGCTTCTTGTGGTTGAGGTAAACTCAGCTTCATGCAGCGTAAAACGTAGGTCGGTTTTTTGATGCGGCGTCCAAGTCACGGCATTACTTGAGCTCAATAGCACACCAATTTGAAATGGTTGCGCTGTTACCCATGCGTCAGCTCTTTCGTCATAGTCGCCTAATGTGGCCACTTCAACTTCATAGTTCGGATCATCAGACATCAGCACAATACAGTATTCAACACCACGCTCTAACAGCACAGGGTCAAAGGTAATGCGTGTTGCAGTGTTGTTTTGTGTGGTGATCGTATGAGCTTCAACACGTGTGCGACGTAATACAGTTTGTGTCGGAATGCCGTTTTCTGTCGTGCGTATGTCCACCGTTAGTGCGGTTTCACCTACTTTGGTAAACCAGACATCGGCTGCAGCTAGATACAATGTACGATCAAAAGTAAATGTTTGTGCTAATGGGTCGTAGCGCGTAATTTGTGTGAGTGATGTGGTGATCACATCTTGTACTTGAGTAACCTCAGCTTGCCCGTGTCCGGTAAAGGTCGTCGCTGCGCTGCTATTTTTGTTACCTTCCACTGTTACATCATAGGTACCCGCGGGCACATTTGATGGAATTTGGAATGAGCCGCGTACAGCCCCGTTGTGATCTGCTATCAATGTGTTAGACATGTCTCATTCTCTCTTTATTAGCCTAAGTTGCCATGGTTTGTGTGGCTGATAACCTCAGCACGGTTTTGTTGGCTAAATGAACCCAGGCCCCATGAACAAGGACGTCTAAATACCGCTAGGCGGGAGTCCTTACTTAAATCAATCAGATATTTAGATGACGCTTTTAGCTCACTTTCTCCAGCCTCGCTAGTCCAACATTCAATGATGTCACCTTGACGGCGCACGCGGACTAACATCCCTTCAGGGAATGCTGACCAAGCCGCCCCATTATTGTTACGTACATCGGTATTTTTTGAGCGAGAAATCTCAGTGGCATCGGCTGAGCGATAATCTTTAATAATGGCCCAGCGCAAATCGTTCTCGCCTTTGTCTTGGTTTCGAACAGCACTGAGGGTATGCTCTTTACCGTCAACTTTGATCCGAGCAATAACGATACCCATGCGGTCATTGTCGTTATCAAGGCCTGTGAAACGGGCGGTTACATCAAAGTTATCAAATGTATTGGTTGAAAGCAGCATTGCCCAAGAGGTTGAATTAAATCGATATTGAAGATGGCCGTTCGATACAGACCACGCAGAACTTTCATTACCAACTTGCCCATTAGTAGAAGGGTTGCTGCGCTCCCAGTTAAGGATTGCATGCTGTGCGCCTTCAAACAGTGGGCGTGTATCTAATCGTCTGTTGTCGCCAATTAGCAGTGTTTTGTCAACCGCTGGGAGGCCGTATTCACCAACAGAATCTGTTACATCTTTGCTCCCAAAGCGAATATTTCTTACCGCTTCACCTGGCTTAAAGCCTTGCAGGTCAAAGCTAACGCGCAGACTACGTAAGTTAGGCAAATCTTCGACACGCATGGTCGTGGATGAGCTCACATTTCGAGAATTAGTGACTGTGGCAACACTACCACTACCAAAACGCTGTCTGAAATCAGAGGCGCGCATAC
Source organism: Pseudoalteromonas sp. J010 (assembly GCF_003934235.1). Lineage (NCBI taxonomy): Bacteria > Pseudomonadati > Pseudomonadota > Gammaproteobacteria > Alteromonadales > Pseudoalteromonadaceae > Pseudoalteromonas > Pseudoalteromonas sp. J010. The sequence goes on from NZ_RDBW01000012.1 coordinate 10,329, forward strand.
GTTGACGCGACGCAATGACGGTACGACTAATGGAAGTTCTTAGGTTTGTTTGTACTGTCCAATTATCGATCGCCGGAGAAATTGTCAGCTTCGGTGGAATTGGGTCAAATGCCGCATATGGATTGACCTTCATGGCCCCTGTACTGGCATTTTGAGAGACAATTTCTTTTAAAGTATACGGTAAGCAGGCTAGACCCTGTGGTGCATCTTCTTGGCTGATTGACTTGGTATCTATGGTATTAACATCAAATGCCAAGGTGAGCTCTTGGTTCTGTGCATCGACCATTGCGGTTTGTGTAGCGCCACCATCACGATAGTCATCGCTGATGAATGGGTCAACAAACATACCTTTTGTAGTACGTGGATCGTCCGAGTTCGCAAGGCGTTCAACGCGCTCAACGGCCAACATATCGAACAGTTGTGAAATATGGTTGCGCATTTCGTTTAATTCGGACGCTTTGAGTGCCACCACGCCTGAGTCTTCGATCTGAGGGTTAACTCCCGCAGTCCAATGGTGGCGAATTTCAGCAAGCTGTAGGGCGCCGGCCGGTACTGCTGGGGTAGTCAATGAACGAGTGTCCCCTTTGCCTTTAACGCGTTCTATTTGCCCTGTGCGGTTTAAGATAACCAAGTCTTTTCTTGGTAGCAGCGTTTCATAACTGACTAAGAAATGGGAATCTTCGACCGCATCTTGCAATGTAAAACCGGCTGCACTGATGTCGTTGGTGGGCACTGTTTTTGTTTTGGTAAATTGGACTTCGATGAAATAGTGCTCATCCATCGTAGGCGCTTGAGTTCCACTTCTAGACCAGTCTATAAAAGATCCAGATATGTCAAAGTGTACGCCTTCACGGTATTGTCGGCCGTCACCATATACGGCGATTATTTTAGTGGGGTTTTCTACAACAAAGTCACGTGTAGCGCTAAATTGGCCTCTTAGCACTCGGAATACTTGCTGTTTGGTGTAATCAACCCTAATAGGCTTATCAGTTGCAACGGGTTGCTCAAAAAGAGATACACTCATAATCCCCTTAGCATCAGGCTTAAATGTATGTCGCTCGGCAGCAACCGGCGCGGTATCAGGGTCAAAGTACTCTTTTATCTCAACGGTTTTATGTTGTTTTATTTCTGTGCCGTCGATATGGGCTTTGCCTTCAGAAACTTGAATAACATAAGAACTATCGTCGGTTTCGGTTATTGTTGCTTTTAGACCATTGACCACATAAGAGCCATTAGCATCTCTGTCATAACGAACAATGGCGCTAGACACTGGCTCTTGTACAATTTCACCTTTTACAACCGTTTTGAGATAACCATCTTCGACAACATGAATTTCATAGTAACGTGTGCCAGCGCTTTGATGGCGAGTGCCCCATTTTAGCGTTTTCTCTTGTGTGTCTGTATCGGTTGAGAGCCAAACACCCACTCCCATCACGCCACTCAAAGGTATGATCACTTCGCCCGCAGGCACCGTGTAAAGTACGCCCTTGTGGTAAAAACGCGCTGAATCTACTTTGCATCGTCCTGTTGCACGATCAATATACATAGAGCCACCACTGGCAAGCTGACCATCCACTAGGATAGTTTCACCCAGCGCTTTAATTTGATCGGTGAGCGTGCCGAATAATTCTTGGTGAGCGGTTGCATCGGTGTTATGTTCTTCAATCGAGCGATGGCCTGTGTATTTAAATTCAAATACTTGTGATGCTTGAATATTGGSAAGCGTGACGTGCATGCGCAGCGTGATAGAGCCATCTTTAAAATAAGTGACGTTATCGCTTGGGTGACCGATCGCCAGCAAAAACTCCGACCCTTCGTCTGGATTTTCACCGAACAGGTAAATCTCTTTTATGTGCTGATCTGTTTCGGTTACCTGTGGAGGTATTGTACAAACAAACTGAATGGTATTTTCAGAAACCACAGTTTGATCTGTGATGTGTGCGTCATACCAAGTGACATTTGTATCAGTTCGCTTTGCACTCAACTCCCCGTCTTGTGCCGAAATACCAAACCGTGTTGGGAAAATCGACCAGCCTTGGTTCGATGATGCCTTTACAGCTTCGGCAAGACCTTTATTGGTCACAATGCCTGTTATAGCCATGGAATAATCCCCTCAATTTTCATTTTGGTGGCGTTTGGGATAGGCCACCTACAAGTCTCAAGACATAAGTCTGTGTTAATACTACCACTGTTGTACAATGTGGCGCTAGCGTAAAGCGAAAAGGAGTGAAAAAAGAATATAGACTGTTACTCTTGCTTCAAACCAATTAGCGAATTTGTCTCAGTGCTACCATGTGTTATCGTCATGATTTTATGTACGTACCATAGAACCTAACATGTTAATTCTGATGCTTTTTATTCATTCACAATACATGATTCGGCTAGTCTGGCGGCACACTGTGTATGTTACCCGAAAACTCTCGGTCCAATTGTCCGACTATCATGCACATTAAAGGTGAGGGTAAAGAGCTTCTAAGTGTCTGTGCTACTATGCCTTTTGTGCCTACGATGTTGGCATTAAGTGTGACTGTAAGGGTTTGCTCCTGTTCTCTTTCTTTCGTGTAGCCAAGCAAATCTTGATGAACCAAGCCAACCACACTGGTAACAATAGGGCTGACAGTGTAGCCATAAAATTGACTGAGTCCGACACCTGCCATGCCAAACAACACGCTTGTTGATGTGGCACCTGGAATTTCTCGGTCTGTGAGCACGTTGACGGCTGTGTTAATTTCTGTACTTACTGAGCAAGTATACTCTTGTACAATACTCGTCATGGTGGCTAAGTACTCACGCTCCAATAGACCTCTGACATCTAGCATCACTGGAGAGGCGACACTTCCTTCGAGCGTATGATTTGCGCGATAATGCACCCCCAACACCAGTGGTGATTGTACTGTCCCATCGAGGGTTTGATGAGGTAGAATGTTGTATGCGGTGCGTAGTTTTTCATCAACAAAATTGATGAGTAGTGCAAAGTCACTCATCACCGGGTAAACGTATTGACGCAAAAAGAGTCTCAGTGCTTGCAGTGCATTGCCTGTCAACTTATCGTTGTCTTTGGTCAGATCGACTTCCACGCGATAGGTCATTTCATCAGCAGTTTCGCCTGTCGGATCATCTTCCCACCACTCAAACAGTTGTACGTATTCTTTAAGCTCAAGCAAATCGAGCATCAGCTCAACCCCTTTTCTGGAGCCTTTTAGCTGGTGAATGGCCGTTAAAAATGAGCGCACCAGTGCTACATCTAGAGGACTCATGTTCAACGCATCGGTGAGATATTGATACCCGAACTCAGAAATAATTTGACTGTTTCGGTTGCGACTTAGGTCAAGGTCTTCTTGGGTGTATTTTTTGCCTTGAATAACCCACTCAAACCCTTCGGCAGCTGATTGAATTCGGTACTTAAAACCCGGTTCTAACGCATACAAATCGGAATTTCGTAAGTCGTTGAATTGGTACACTAAGCCCAGTGTCTCGCATTTGATGGAATCAATTGGAACTGGATGGCCATGAGACAAACCCAAATACTCAAAACGTACAGGTGCAGCACACTTTATTTCATATAGGGCATTTTCTTCGAAATAGCCCTCTTTCATGTTGCGTTGTAACGGTGTAATTTGCTTGATGTATTCGACTGCCTCATCGGCAACGATGTGGCTGATGGGCTCTAGTGATAGTGCTTGTGCGATGAATTGATGTGTACCTGTGCCAAAACTCAATTCGGCGACTTGCCGTTTAATCAGCGGTTCATCCATGTACACACTGGGTTCAATGATGGTGTCGTTTGGGTAACCTGTGATTTGAAATATGTCTGAGGCAGGTTGTTTGGCTAACACTAAGTAAGTGGCGTACTTATCCCTAATTGCTTCCAAATGCTCTTGCACATTGTTTGTCCGCTCAAAATAGATATGTTCTAGGGCGTCGATCACGTCTTTAAATAGCGGCTTATTTCGCAGCTTTTCCGGTACTAACCCTTGAATATCAATAAAAGAATTTTGCATCTCACTCTCCATATGCACTAACGCTGAGCGGGGCCTGAAGTCGCTTCAAAGCTTTTACTTGAGTCATATAGCGACACACGTGGCATGAATTTGAAATACTCACTCCAAGCAATGTTAAGTGGTTGCCATTGCTCCAGTTCTTCATCGCTGAGATCGGGGGCTGGGAGCACCTCTATGCGCACGGCCTTGGCGTAAGGGCACATCGATATCAATCGAAGAGGGGAGTTGATTACCTTTTTTAGGGATGATCTGTACTTCTAAGATCACTTCTACAACACGACCACTTACCAATACTGGCGGTGTTACACCCATCGGGCGATTTTCTTCCGGTGCGACCTGTGCTATTACGTTTTCTTTTTCTGCTTCGGTGAGAGGCTGCTCGGTGTCAATAATGTAGGCGATCATTTGCTTTGCTGAATCTAAATCTTTAGCTCGCACATCTATGGCATTTGGGAGCACTTCAGTGATGCGCTTCATATAGTCGTGACGGCCTCTGATCACACGCCCGGTTTCGTGGCGAAGCGGGCCTTTTACCTGTATCTCGCCGACGGTATCTGGAGCTTGATAGCGACTCGCGATCGCCACGTTCTCTAACGTGCCGACTTCTAGGTTAATATTGGTCAACTGCACGCGCTTGTTTTCATGCAGTTGAATATACAGTAGTGACAATTCATATCCGGCTCTGAACTTATCGGTATCTGCTAGGTAGTCATTAATAGCCATTACATCAATGGAACCCACCGTGTTGGTGATACAAACATATTTGCCATTGATCAGATCTATGGCATCTTCACTGTGCGGCACGGCTTTATTGTTGAGCTTTAATTCAAAGTGCTCGCTGACATTTTCTTCTGTAAATCTAAATACTTGTGGTTTAGAGGTAGGCAATATGATAGATGTTGTGGCAAGTTGTCCAATGGCAACATCGATTTGTGTCGGTAGCGCATTTTCACTGCTTGGCGGAGAAATCGTATAATCTCCCAATGAGAGTAAATCATATACACCAGACTCATCTTCGTATTCACCGACTTTGTCGAACTTTTTGATAGTGGTGACACTTGAGGTGTAAATGGATAAACGCAGGCTCACGTTGCTACCACGATATGCAGAGTAGCCAAGAGGCCCCGCGATTGCGCGAGCTGAGCTTTCTAAATGAGTTTCGTGTAGGTATGCCTCTCGTCGATTTGCAAGTGCAGAATATGTGGTAAATGAACCGACTGCAGAGAGTAATTCTAGAATAATTTGCCCGGTACCAAATTTGTAAAAGTCGCGCCAAGCACCATCGGTTTCGGAGTATTTTTCTTCTAATTTGCCGGTGAGATCGTTCAGTATTTGTTCGTAGCTGAACGAGTCAGGCTGGATCAAGTCTTGTGACATGGGGCATTACCTCGTATTAATCTTTGGTCTGCAGTTTTTTTGTGAAGGTAAAGGTTCTATCACCTAAGCCTTTGATACTATAAAGTAAGTTCACAGAGTAAATATGCTCGTCAGGTATCATCTCCACGTTTAAAGACATGATAACGACGCGTGGTTCAAACTGGGTGATGGCATTATTCAGCCTGTGTTGAATATTAAAAGCAATCTCGTCATCCATTATTTCAAATAATAGATGTTCAATATCCATCCCGTATTCTGGATGGAATACGCGCTCACCGAGACGTGTATTAAATAGGTTATTTAATGCTTGCTGTACGGACTCTTCGTCAGAGACGAGATGTTCAGTAAACATATCACATTGATTAACGTCACTATATAACGCCATTTAAAAACTCCAATATCTAGTCTCATTAGAAGCACATTGTACAATTTATCTGATTGGCGCGTTTATCTAGGCTGTTTTGACTTTACTGGCACCTGACACTATGACGCCAATATTACACCCTGTCACCAAGTCAGTGATCCGAGCATCATTTTTTTTCTCAGCTCTAGTAAACCCCGATGCTGTGACAATAACGCCCTTGTGACCACATGAAGATGAGGTGATATCGCCGAACCGTGCTTTTGGTTTACCCTGTGCAATGACGGTCTTTGCGCCTCGACGTAAAATTGTCCCTGTCATTGGAATGGGGGTTGGGTGACATACACAAATGCCAACCCACCTGTCACCGAGTCGCGCGTTGTTTAGTGCTGGTAATACCATAATAAACCTCTCGTAGCGGAAAGTTAATAATATTGTACAATAATCACTGAGCGTCTACTCGGGAAATTAACTCAAACTGAATTTCTTGGCCAAATGTAATTAAGCCAAGCTCAAGCTCTGCAAACGCGGCTCTATCAAAATGGAGTTGATCCCACGGTGTGTCAGTGTTTACCTCTCTTGCCAGCACGCTGAAGCCTGAGTCATCGCTGATGAGCTTCAGCTCTACTCCTTCTATTTCTGACCAAGTTTGAAATGATTGGCCGCTGCTATTATCTTCCAAAGGTACGTAGTCGGTTGGTGTGTTGAAGGTGACTTGATCAACAGCCACACTCATTACGCCGCCAATGCCTCTTTTAACAATACTGATCAGTTGTTCCTCATGGTCATAGCCTAGGCAAAAACCGGCAGCGTATCGATGCAGCGCCGTGCTTTTTAGATGCACGGTTAAACTCCCTCGCCAATCTGGATCGTTAATATCATTATACAAATAGTATCCGCGTCGATAGTAGCTCGAATCACTCAGCACCACTTCGTTTTCACCGAGCCACTGCCATTCACCACGCAAAGCGCGCCAGCTATGAGATGAAAAGTCCACTGACGGGGTTGGCTCGTTAGGCTGCACCGAGTCGTTAGCGATAAAGCGTTCAATCTCGGTCTCTAGTTTTTGCTGTGCAGGCCCACTGAGCGCTTGCTTTGATTCAATCAATCGCTCTGAGAGTTGGGTGGCATGTCTTGCCTTATTGGTGGCCCAGAGTCCAATGTCTTCATCGTCAATTGAACCGTCTTCAAGTCCTGCTTGGAGTTGCTGAATATTAAAATAATTTTGCTGTATGTCTTGACTGTAGGTGGCCACAGCAGTGAAGCAGTGCTCAAATGGAGAATTAGGCTCCGTGAGCTGGCCTATTTCCATCATTAGTTGCGCTAAATGCTGCATGGCGGTTGACAGCAACTCATTGACTATTTTTGCAAAATCGAGCAGCTCTTGAGTGATATTTTTTAATGAATACAAAGTATTACGAATAGTCGTGAGCTGCGAAGCAATAGCATTACAATCAGACAGTTGGGTAAGTTCGAAAAGCGGCGCCCGTAGTGGCTCGAAATACTCCCCGTTGGCAATTGAAGCAAATAAGCGGCTCATTCCGCCAATCGTTTGATAAAGAAATTCGTCATTGGATACCTCTACCGCGCGTCCATTGGTGCTCATGGCTGTGTAAAATGTGCCCAATTGGCGCATTTGCGACTTCATGTCGTTGCTGATTGTATTAATATCTGCGATGAGCTGCTGTCGTGTGTTGACAATACTGATGTCACAAAGCGTTTGTAAATCTGGATGGGCGTTCAACACTTGCGTGCTTAGCTCATTTAAGCGCTGGCTGATGCCGTCAGGTAGCTGATCCGTCATAGTCGTTTCTCAAGTCTCATTTAAAAAGCGTAATTATGCTAACATCGATTTTGCTCGCGTATGAGCAGCTTAATTATATATTGTACAATAGTGAGAAGGGAGGATAAATCCTCATTTCATTAGTTCTCAGTAATTTTTGGTGCCTTCAATGCGATTTGTGTGCCTGCATTGTGTGTTTCTGTTTTGCCTGTTTTGTAGCTAAGATTTTTGCCAACTTTATAGTTTGCATTTTGTGCTATGCGATAATCGAGGTTCTTACCCACGTTCATAAAGAGATCTTTATCTATGACCCAGTCCATCGAGCCTGTTACGTGCCAGCCCCGTTTGGTTTTAGCAAGACTCGATGAGCCGCTGCCACCTTCAAGTAGCATAAATCCGGTATTACTCACATTAGCTGCGTTGACTTCACTGAGCATGTGGACACCCTTGAGAGACAGTGCCTTACCGAATTTATCTTTTCCGATAGTGCCCATCGCTGCAGAAACGCTACCTTTACCTGAAAAAATATTGCCAGAACCTTGATAGTGGCCACCACTGATAGTGAGATCGCCGCCCACGGTATTACCTTGTAAAGTAGTGTTTGCACCATCAGCAACGCTAATGTTTTTTCCTACGTTGACACCACTCATTGTTAACGAGGAGGTTTTGGATGCGGTTAATGACTGGCTTAAAGATCCGCCCTCTATGCTCAAGCTGCCTTGGTTGAGCAAAATATCAGTATCTGAGCTGGTTGTATTTACCATCGATAGCGCGCTTGAGCACTTGGTTAGGTTTAGGGCATTGGTGTCACCTTGCACTTTACCGCCGTCAATGCGCACAATGCTCTCTGTTATTGTGTACGCTACTTTTTGGCTTTTTACGTCGCTATTGTAACTCAACAAGGAACTGTTGTTGGATAATATGATTGCAGTGTTGCTCCCTGAAGCTTCCAAATTGGTATTGTGTAGCTCTACTTTACAGGCTGTCCCATCGATAATGCTTTGGGTCGCTTTTATCGAAGCATGCTGCACCTGCAACACTCCATTTTTACCCGATAACACATTACTGGCGCTGCATTGCGTGTTGTGACCGATATACACTTTGCTATCGTCACAGCCTGACATGATGCCACTATCGGCTGATGAGTTAACTTTGATAGTAGAATTGATCGCCGACAACACTGGACCTTGCAGATCTTTAAAGAGCCATTTATCGACTTCTAAATTACTTGAATGCAGCGTAATGGCAACTTGGTTGGCGGACTTGGCAACGGTTGCACCCGCATTTATCTTTGCGCCATGATGTTGGGATAATATATGGCTACAGTTGTTGAACAATATCGCTTGGCTATTGTTCATAGTGAGGTCAGTTCCATGGAATTGAAAGCGACAGTGTTTTGAGTTTTTGGCAAAAAATGTCCCCACAGGCAGTACTTTGGCATGAGGTCCCATGGAAAAGCTCATGGTAATGTGCTCACAATCCAATACACTATGCTCTGTGATCCAATCCTTAGTTTGTAACATAGTGACGGCCCCAAAGCGGCATTTAGACATGTTGCCGTTCCAACTAGACAGACCATTTAAACTGATAAAAAAGTGCTCGCTGTCTTTGATGTTTTCTAATGTGCTATCAATGAAAATAAAGCGGATTTTTGCATCAGGACTTTGGTTTTTCATTTTCCCTTGAATAGCGGCAATAGAGCTATTACGCAAAATAATAGTTGCCGGCGCTTCATAATTTAATGATTGTATTGTACAACCATTGAGTTGATAGGTGCCGTCTTTATCTATATTTAAATTACCGGCTTTACCGTGCAAACTGAAAGTTGGGTATTTAAGTGAACGCTCAGTTGCAAATATGGGATCTGAGCTTTGTTGTTCGTTAAATATTCCTGTTGTCAGATGATCAATGGCGTTACCTGTTTCAAGCTGTGCAGGCTTGAGATCGGCAGGGTAGGGATTGTTGTCAATGACACCCGCTTCTACATCCTTACGATGCAGTATTCTGTTGGGATGTGTCATGATTTATCTCCTTTTGGATTGCCTTGACCTATGATTTGATTGATTATGTTTTCAAAACCAATGCCATTTTGTGCCGTTGCGACATCCACTCCGTTGCTTGCTAGCAATGAAATAGCATCCGCACTGTTGATCATCAAAGAAGGTGTATTAAGAAAGATACCGCTTTTAGTTATAGTGAGTTCAACCCCCGCAAAGCTTGCATAAAGCTTTTGGTTTTCTCTATCAAACTCAACTAAGGTGCCATGTGGATCGCTGAGTAAAGTGACACTGCGTTCATTATCGTTAAATGTTTGACTGCCATCTTGCTGACGCGACTCCTTAAATGATAGACCTGGTGCGTGACTGGTAATAGATTTATTGCCATGAGCATCTGCTTCGCCATATCGGTGAGGATACTCGCTTTGAAAATCCGTTGGGCGCGTTTGGCGGTTACTGACGCGCCAACGGTATACCGGGTGGTAGATACTCTTTTCTGGAAATTCAACTAATACCGTAGAGTGTAGCTCTGGTACATACATGCTGCTGCCAAACGCATTATTGCCAAGGTGTGCGGGTAATTGAGGATAGCACCAAGGTAAATCATCGATATCGATAAACTTGCTATCTATGAGGCCTTCAATAGAAACTTTGACTCTACCTAACATTCTGGGGTCTTTTACATCAACCACAGTCCCTTCGTATTGGCGTTGAAGGGCATTTCTCGGACGTAGCCAATCAGATTGTTTTATTAGCCCCATTAGCGTATCTCTCCAGCAATATCTTCATGAGTCTCACGGCTAAGCTCAACGGTCGTGACGATGTGATTGTTGGCAAATTTGCGACTTAGTTTACTGATAATATATAAACCTGTGTGGGTCTCGTCAGTGGCAGCATTGGTGCTGTCTGGCTCTAAGAAAGAGACAAGATCCAGTACGCGCATCTGTGGGTGTAGTTGATCAGAATACGAAAGCGTTACGGTGACGGTACTAAATAGCGCCAGCGATGTGATGTTTTGTTGGTGTGCATGCCAATATTTGGGGTGCACATTGTCGTTCAGCCATTGCGGTGTGCCGCGCCTACCATCGATATCTGAGCGTCGCGGAAATAAATTTGATTTGGTGAGCTTTGGAGTAGGCATTTCGAGTAACTCCTCGTATTCACCCAAGTCCCTATCAGTGATGTCTACTCGATTGCCATAACCTAACCAATGGTTGATAAAACCACTATTGGTATTGATTGTATATTCACCGCTATACCAAATGTTTTTGTCGTCTGCATTGTCCTTCACGTTTGGTAAAAACGCCCAATTAGGCTGTGCTTTGCTGACCAAGGTTTTTAAATCTCGAATACGAAAATCTCCGTTGGTACAAGGAGCAAGCAYGAGCATAGAGTCTGGTAAGTTAGCATGAAGCCAGATGTCAGAAATAAATTTTTTATCGGTATCATTTGGTTGCAACCAAACTTGTCGGTCTTGTGACTTAGCGAGATTGCTATCTACCTTTTTGAAATGCGTGTTGGCAATCGTGGTAATTGCTTCTATTGCCGATTTTTCTTTTAGCGCCCTTTGGCGATGCTCTGCCAAATAGGACATTGCTGCATAAATTCCGGTAAATTTAATAAGGTAGTGGCTCGCGATGCGCTTTACCATGACGTTAGTGACTTGAAATGACGTCACAACCCCATCACTGTCATCTTCGTTGCGACGAAACATGACATTGAGTCTATTACCTTCGTGAAACAAAGCCCTGACTTTTTTATCACGACAGATCAGCGTTGCGCTGATTGTTGGTAAGGCGGTACCTACGGTCTCTATCATCTCAATTTCTTGGATATCTAGGTTACCTTGAGAATCGGCCAAAGATACACCGCCAATTTCGAGGTTTAACTCGTATTGACCTTCAATTTTCAACATACTTATCAAGTCTCATTAGGTGCTGGAAAACCAACTGTGTGAATTAATTCGTCTGTATGCTAGCTTACTGCGTTGAATAAGGATAGTAATTTATATTGTACAATAGTTGTTACCAAGGATCACCTGTTTCCGCTTTATTATGTCAGTGAATAATAATTGTGTTTGGTGTCGACCTTGATGTTAACAGGTATAACAGAGAGCGGCTCTACAAGGGCTTTTCTCTGCTGTGTTTCATTATAATCCGATATTAAAAGCGAGGCAGTTTCTGACTATCGCTTGGCCTTTTTTACCGACAGATGGTTGATAATGGCGGATAAATGTTTGCGCTACTTTTTTCAAAAAGTGATTTTGCAAATCATTCTCTGGTAGCCACTTTGCTATGGGTACTATGTTTCCCTGTGCATTATCTTTATAAAGTAAAATAATGGCAGATGAAGCGAGACCATGCTGATCGCACACAAACTCACTCAGATGTTGTTCATGGTTTGTCACAAGCGCTACTTTGTAACGTGTGTTAACAATGTTAGGAGCGCCATTAAACGCGGTTAATATATTGAATAATAGCGCCTCATAGTCTTTTAAAAAGCGCTCCTGAATAAGACCTTTTAAGGCTCGTGTATAAGTCACATTCGTGTGCTGTAAACTAGAGTCAAGCTGTGATTGGCTGTCACGTTTAATGGTCGAGATAGGAAACACGTTGTGGTGGTTGTTAACCTTTAGGGTAGCGTGCTGACCAGCGAGACTTGTAAGCATACTTGATGTATTAAGATAATCTGATTTATACATAGAGATTGTACTCCTTTCTCAGAGTTGTTTTATTTCACCAACTAGAGCGCTACATCTCGGTTTGGCGCACCAGTTGGTAGCAAGTGGAAGCCTATATGAAAAAAAGTTAAAGAATCCATGATTTTTGAACTTTTTTAATTGAAACATAGTGTTGGGCTTTCCATTTACTTATGTTACGTGTATTCTTCGACGCGTACATGGTAAACCTGTTTTCTTTGGTCTTGTGGTTTTTTAGAACGAAGAGTGTGAGCAGTTGCTGACCTCTTTGAGACATATAGTATGTCCTCTAGTTCAGATAAATAAGGCTACAGAGATAGATTCAGTTATGTTAATCTACCTATGTTAATTAGAGTTAGCTTAAATGTTATCCTATTTATTGAGCTGAAGGTGTGCTGAGTGTAAGCATTGGAACGCTAGTAGTGGTTTTTATATACTGGAGAGCCTTTTGAAGTACCAATTCACAGGGGATGATTTATGGAGACTCCGAAAGTGGATGCGTTTGACGCAGGCTCAAATGGCTGATCTAGTCGGTATCTCTAAAAATCATTACTGGACCCTAGAAAATTCAATTACTGAGACTGTCGATCATAAGTACGTAGGTATTTGGTTAAAGCAGGCTGGGCTAATTAAGCACAGTTGGTGGCAACCCTTTTTGGAATTAAAAGAGTCAATGGGTGAGAGGCCGATCCGTGCGCGTAAAAAAGACAACACGCTGTGACCGCCTTATTCATAAATAATGTTGTACAAAAACCAAATTAACCCCGCTTTTACCTGTGCCGTTGTGGTTCGAAATATTAGGCATATGTGTTTTATTTAATTTATTTGACTTGTAACCTTAAGGATATTTGGATGGCTAAGAATATACGTAAACAGCTTAAAATAATTGTTTGTTATGATACTCTTAAAAACGTATCTGGTGGTAGTGGTGGTGATCAACTTCCAAAGGAAGTTAGGCCTAAGTAGCTGAATACTGGAACTTATCAGCGCTGTAATAATAAAAGGGAGAAAGTAAGTGAGCCGTAATCACTTATATATACTTGTAGTGGTAGTTGTTTCTGCACTTTTTGCAATGGTTGATAGTGCTACGGTATCAAGAAATGTGTTAATTGGTGTCTTATTAATTGTGACAGTGACCAATTGGCGGAATATAAATATTGCACATATATCTTGTATCTTATTAATCATTACACTCATTGAATATCTAGTGTTCTTTATTTTCTTTAAGTATTGGGCCTATTCGTCATTTTTTGGTAATGCGGTAATTTATATGATCCATTCGATGCTCGACTCTATAGTAATATGGGCGATGTATAATCGTGACAAAATATCTCGCTATGTGTTGAAAAAGCAGGGATATGCACAAGAATTGGGTTATAAAATCTTTACTGACTCATGTCTAGTTGTTGTATTCACAGGATTTCTAGTTATAGATGTTGCTGCTTTTTCAGAAAATTTGCTACGAAATTTGCACGAGTTAGGGGTAAGCAGGCAAATCGCCGAACCATTTTGGAATATGTATTTTATTTACGATCTTTATCTGCCCATTAAAAATATACTAAACAGTATCACCATTAGCATCATCGTCTTGTCGGTTTATGCCCTGTATGTCAAACCCCGCCAGCTGCGCGCACAGCAGCAACGTTAAACCATTTATTTTGGTTGCAGTAAGTAACATGCTGCAACCAACTTCTCCCTTTACACTTGTATCATTTCAATGGCTTCATCGGCTGTGAGCAACTTCCATGGCGTTAAAGTGCACGACACTTCGGCATACAACGGGTAACCATTTTGTGTCACCTGTTTGCTGAAAGTGGCGGAGACATCTTCCATTAATAAGTTTTTGGCTTCAAACCAACGGCCTATTTTTAAGCTTATCAGCCCCGAGGCTGAGTCCAGCCCAGTAAATTTGTAGTTGTTAGGTGCACTTAAGAATAAGTCAACGCCCGCAATGGACGCAGCTGGCCCTGATGGGTAAACCGTTTTTAAAAGCGCAGCTACCTTTTGTCTTACATCCATACCATCTTTATATGCGACAATAAGAAAGTTGATTGGAATGGAGGGCGACTCACTTGATAGCCAGTGCTTTCGTGTCGATGCAATAGATGTCATCGACATTTGTGAGGGTGCCATGCCAAACAGGCTTAACGCGCTGTGCGCAGTTCTGGAGATTTCATCGGCAGACTCTAAATGTCCCGGTTGTTTGCCCTCCCATTGTGCGGCGCCCGCAACCGTCACTGCTTCGGTGAGGAAGCCTGTGATTGAGTCGTTTGGGGTCACAATATACAGTTTAGCATCTGGTACTTGTCCAGACTCGAGTGCTTCTAAATCTAGTGTATAGTCGCTCATATAACCTCTAATCGAATAAGATACTGTTCATTATCGCAATCCCATAGTCATCGATGCCAAAACTACTTTGAGCTGGTGTTGAACGACTTGCTGGGCGATTTAATTGCACCGACTTGCGTGATGCAGACACCGGTTTTACAGTACTACTTGCTGGCAATTTCTTCGCAGTGGCCTGTGTGTTGACCACGTGCGAGAGTGTATCTTTGCGCAGAACTTGGTCGTTAAGTGGCTCTGGTATCGATGTTTTGGTATCTATTTGCAGTGATGATGCAAGGTTGGCAACTTCTGTTTGTTCCCTTTTCTCTTTGTTTTGCTCGTGTTTGGCTGCTGTGTGAACGCGTGAGCTATGCGTCGGTATGTGTTGCTGTACCATCATCTGACCGGATGCTGGGGTGGTGGCTGCCTGAGTGTGTGGTTGTGTCATCATCGTCAACGGTATTTCGGCGGCTTTGATTAAACGAGTTGACTGTGATTTTGAACTTTTCGTTGTACCCTGAGGGTCGTTGGAAAAAAGCCCTGAAAATAGGTGACTACCAAGATTAACCACCTTAGAGCCAACATCGTACAAAGTGCGCGCGGTATTTCCTTCATCCAGTTGACCAAATGAGATCCCGGACAAAATAGAGCCAGCTGCTGATGCGACTTTCTGACCTGTGCTGGCTTTTTCATTTGCTTGCAGTGCAAAGTTTTCATCTGCACGTTGCCATCCAGCTGCGCCATCTAATAAAGCTAACCCCGCTGTGAGTGCTTGACCTGCTATTGGAACAAATTTAGCTCCTCCAAGTACTGCTCGCCCCAACCCTTTCATTGATGGGAGTCGGCTTGAAATAGACTTACTGGTATGCGATAGAGCCTTACTCGCCGTTGATTTACCCAGGGTTGTTTTCCTGCGTCGGCTTTGCGCTTTTACTTCAGATCCAAGACGAGGCTTGGCCTTTCTTCTATGCGCTTTTTTATGGCTAGTATCCGGTGCACCGCTGAGTGCGGCCATTCCGCCTGTCGCTAATGATGCTATGCCTGAAACCGCAGCGCTTGCGCCTCTTGATAATGTAGATATAAAGGAGCGACCAGTGCCGATACGCTTCACTACCGTAGACCTCGCTTTATTGCTGCGGCCATGCCGTTTGCGATTAGTGCGCTTCTCTCGTTTGCTGGTTTGCTTGTCTAGTAAATTACCTAATAAATTATCCGCTGAGCTATCCTTTGGAAGTATGGTTTTGAACAAGCGTAATGTTTGATTCAGTTCTGACAGCGACTCCTTTTGTTCAGCGAATAACGAAGCGCCCAGATTAAGAAGTCGGCCCGTGATATTGCCTTGTTGACCTTGAATTCGAGTAGAGCGTGGATCCATGTGACTGGCTGCGTTTTTAGCAGTGTCGTGGGCTAATGATGCACCAAACAGGCTGGCGACCTGAGTGATAACTTTATACTTGTTCGGCAAGCCTGTTGTCGTCGCTAATCGAGGTCGTGTGTTGCTGCGCGTTGGTGCTTTGCTGTTATCTGACAATAACCGCAAACTCATCCTCCCTTGTAGGGGAGACTGTTTTGTTGTTGGGCGCTTATCTGGATTTGCTACGTGGGTGACATGTGATGGCAAATACTCAGTTGCTAGTTTGGCTAAAGACTGTTTAGGAGCGGCTGCCCAAGTAGTGCGATTGGCTTTCACCTGACGCGCGCGCTTTTGATGTGCTTGCTTACCTTGAGCTGACGTACGTGCTTGGTTTGCTCTTTGTTGGTTCGTATGGGCAATATTCTGGTGAGCAGCTGAAGTTCGTTTGTCACCTTGAATAACTAGCGTGCTGCCTTTATCAATGGTAATTTGGGCATTGTTCAGGCGCAGTGCTTTGGGTGCTGCAACACTTTTTGTAGAGACAGACGCATTGGGGTTAACGTCGCTCGCAGTGATCCCTCCCAACAGCGCGGTGGTTTTAACGCGACCTTGTGGTGGTGCAATCGTTTTTTGACCTTGGGTAGATTTGGCCGTGTTGCTAGGTGGTTGCCTGGTCGCAAARAGCTCTGTCACTGACCCCATCACACGCTTAGCCAAGCTTTTGTTTTGTGGCTTGGCAATACGTTTATCCAGTTTGGCAGTCTGAGGGTTACCGCCACTAAACAATGCTTTGAGATCGAGTATATTTGGTAGGTCATCAAGACCGAGTGTACCAAGTGCGACACGTAACCATTCATGCTTGTCAATGTTCAAAATCGACTGCTGCTCTGCGCGCCTATTTGAAGCCTCGCGATTAACCTGGGGTTTATGCCGCGGCTTTGTCGCTTGTCTAGTTGCTGTTACTCGTTGCGTTTGCAGCCGTGCAAAGGCCTCATTTACTGTACCTAGAATATTGAGCTTAGCTAGAGCTGGGGGAGCTATTTGCCCTTGTGGGCGTGGTGAGGTTGATTGTTTAATAAGTGTCTGTAATATCGCCTGCTGTGGCTTTGGTGCATTAACTAGCATTTCTTTATAGCTATTGGTCATACGCCCTTGCGTGATCGGCGTAGTGCTTTTTTGTTGCTGATTAAATGCACTAATCAAGGGCGCACAATCGGACAGCAACTGACGAAGAGAGTGAGTCTCTAAACGCTGTCCCTTGAGTAGCGTGTCTATATTTACAGAGGTAAGCGCGCTCGGCTTTGTTCCGTTTATTTTGGCAATCGCCTGCAACTGCGTGCTGAGGCTACGTAATGCCGAATTGAGTAGCGCGTGGGTTTCCTCTGCGTGCTGTTGAGTGGGCACGGCGGCTTTTGCTGCACTCACGGGGAGCTGTGAGCGACTTTGTATCTCAGAATTTAGTTGTCGAGTGTTTTTGTTTTGGCTGTGGTGTTTGGGCACTGACGGATCAAAGGTGGCTTGTGCGGTACCTACGTCAATGAGCGCAGCTTTTGTTGAAATCACGGTGCTGCTAGTATTGCCCCGCATCATTGTGGTGTCAGTTGGTGCAAGCATAACAGCCGCTTGTGAAGCGCGTTTTGCAACGGTTGCTGCACTGCTATTTGGTGCGACTTGATTAACGTCAGATGACTGTTTTCCTGCACCTTTTTGACTGGTGAAAAGCGCATCAAAATTAACTAGTTCTGGTAAGTCATCAAGCCCAACTGTGCCCAGTGCAACCTTAAATAACTCTTTTTTGTCGATGTTGAACAAGCTTGGCTTGTCTTTTGTGGTGTCTGAGTTATCTTCTTTGTTGTTCAGATCTGAGCTTCGTCTGGCGCTTTTTAATGCCCGAGATTGTTGAGATTGCTTTTGTTGCTTCTCACTCTGCGCTTTTATATGGCTAGCAAGTTCTGTGAGCGTGCTATCCATATGAGTTAATACATTGAGCTGTGCGTGATCAGCAGCGGCATTTTGTGACAATAAATCTAAGGCCGAGTGGCACTGTGCTCGCTGGCTTTGATCTTTGCTTAATTGTAACTGTGCACTATATTGTCTCGCGATATCCTGAACTAAAATTGGATGATCGCTTTGCTGCTTGGCATTAAAAGCCTTGATCATTGGCCCAAGCATTTTCATTGTGGCGCGCAATGCCTCAATTGACAGATCTTGCCCTAGAAGGAGCTTATCTATATTCAGCGCATGGGGAACATTTTGTAGAGACTGTCCTGTGTTATGTTGAGCCGTTTTTAGTTCATCTAGGTTCAGAGCTTGCAATTGGACAGTAAGGCCCCTGACCACGGCATTGATCAAACCGGTCGCTGTATTTTTGGGGAGTGTAGTTAGAGTTGGGTGTGATTGCCCATTGGAGATAGGAGTATTAGCCTGTCTCGTATTGGGGGAGGGGCTTTTGAAGCGAGCAAAAGCTAACTGCAAGCGTTTTGCCAGCACCGCGAACTCTTGAGGCTGCGCTTGGCGCGGCTCAAAAATGCGAATACCGCTTGGCTGCGTGCTGTTAATAGTTGTGACGTCACCCAAATTAGGGAGGCTTAGCGCATTTGACTGACGTAATTTGTCAATGTGGCGCACAGCGATGTTAGCCATACAAGTCTCCAAAATGTAATGACTCGGTCTACTGGCCCGAGTCTAAGTATTTACGTAATCGTTGTTGTAGCAGCATTGCCATACCAAAATCGAACTTGGCCAGTTCGGTGGGAGACAATATCTGCTTAATTGCCAAACCGAACTCGACTTCCAGTAGTTGGTTCAGATTTGCGAAAGGGATTGATAAGGGCCGCCTCATCGTCTAGAGAAGCTGAAAAAACAATGCCACATTCAGTATTGGCACAAGTTACCGCCATAGGTTTTAAATCGTGATATAAAAACTTGTCGATGTCCTCTAGTGTGGCCGCGTCATCGCCAATGGCATTGTTAAATAAATTATATGCCAACTTGTAATCAAGAGATGACTGCATTGCAGCGATAGCGACTGGGTCTTCATCGGCATTGCGTCGAGTCAACTCTAAATACTGGCCGACCGTGAGGGGTTTAAATTTAACGTCTGTCATGCCACATAAATCAGCGATAACGGGTAATTTAGGTGCCGCTAGGTCTTCAAATTGCAAATTTTCCCAGCCAAATTGATGTTGCACGCTATGTTGACACTGTGGACATTCAACATTCAAATTAAACTCTACGGCATTCATTGTGCTCAAACGACGTAACAAGGCAATGTATAAAAAATCAAAAAATGTGATGTCTTCGCGATCCATTCCTTCTACGCTAATACCATTCAGGATTTTTTCTGTGCTTTTTGCACTAGACATTGTGCCTTGTGCCTGGGAAAACATCTTTACTTCGCCAAATGTATATGGCTTGTAGTGTATTTCTGTTCCAACAGGATAAGCTAAACCACGAGAGGGCAATTGTGCCACTTTTACCATGGTATCAGGTAGGTTGCTTTCTCTGTCTAGTGCTTGTTGTAATTCATTCATCGTATCATTACCTCAGTCTCAGTTTGCCACCATCTATTGGCGACACCTTTTAATCTTCTATTACGATAATCGCGCGTTTGTACTAATTTGTGTCACTACGTGAGCTATTTTTAGGCGGTATATTCGTATCAATAACTCCGCTATCTTGTTGTGCTGTCGCCAAGCTAGCTACATCCATATAGGCAAAGCAAAAATATTGCTACTTAGATGCTCTAAATAGCAATTTTTGATGCAGTCAGTGTCAGATTTACGCCTTCAAATTGAATATGTAGTAAGGTAAATTGGTATTAAATACTGGTTCTGTACTCTACAGCTGGATAAATCCCTTGAATAAGAAAGCCTAACTTAGCAAGTGTTATCGCTTCTTTTTGGGCGATTTCTTTACTCATCATCCAGATAACTTCGCTTCGAGCACCGTTATTGCGACTCTTAAATACCAAGCCGTGATATGCGTATTCATTGGTCGTTTTAAAACGACCGTGTGGGGTGTCGATCATAAAGCGATATTTACTCATGAGGATCTCCATAACAGGTTGTACACCATCGGTGGGTGCGTCTAATTTAATCAACGTGTGATCAGAGTGTGTGTTTGGCTCTGAACCGTCACTTTTTTGTTTGGCTTAAAATACCCAGTACCTTGAAACTTATAGTATTTTCATGGCTGCCGCTTTCACTTGTGCCTGAAAAATTTAAGTCGCCATCAGGTATTACCATGTAAACTGTCTCTTTGGTTGGCTTTCTTTGTGCGTCTAACATTCTTACTTGTAGATAACGAACACATTCATGGGCGGTGCGCACAAATTTACCCTCACCAAAAATATCTTTGTTTACCCAGTCGCTTATCCAGTGCTTTATCGAATGCTCGCTATCATCAATAAAGCTGATATCTACAGTGGTCTCACTGGTACTTTGTGGCACACTGTAAGATGAAAGATAAGCTTCAAAGGTAAAGCTTTGTGTTGTTGCTAAATTTTCGTTGACTGTTGTAGCTGGGAACCAATTCGTGAACTGCCCCGGCCCAGAGTTACTGCGGTCTATGAGCCTGCAGTCCCATAAGTAGTCTTTAGCCCAATCAACATTACGTACTGATTCCATCGAAAAATCAGCCATAGACCAGTCTCCGTATTTACACAACGATTACGTTATGTATTGTACAATATATTAAAGCAAGTTTTATATTGTACAAAGTTAAAAAAAGGGGGCGCACTCGCCACCCTTTTTGTTGCCACACGAATATTACTTTATGGTTGCTTACTGTACAGAAGCACCAGCGCCCATTTTGAAGTAGTCGTATGATAAAGTTAGGCTCGGGCGCATGATATCTGACGTATCACCACCTAGTTCACCGCCCCAGTCTACGCTTTCTAAATAACAACCAAATAGCTTGTAGGTCCAGATTGGCTCGTCCTGATTATTTAGACGCGTTAGCAGCATATCACATTGATATTCCGCACGTTTCTTTTGTTTACCTATGCCTGTTTCCCACAACGCTTCACGCCAGTTGTGAAGCATATTGTGGATAGTGTTATCGACAGTTTCAGCAAACGTGAGATTGATTGTGTGATCATCATCAACAATACCTGCTTGCTTGATATGGTGACCTCGGATTTGAATATCAATGCTCTGCACGGCGCTTGTTGGCAGTGAGCTTGATAAACATCGTACGTTTAAGTCGTTACGGTCGAATGCAACTGCCGGAGGGGGCGTGAACCAAACATCCCACTTATACAGAACAGCAAAGTCGTCTAAGTTACGGATCTGTTCAATTTGTAAACCAGCCATATTGGCCTCCTTTATTGGTGCAGGGTATGTACCCTACAAAAGTATCAAATGAACTGGCGCTTATGCAGCCAGTAACTGTTCTGCTAGGCTAAAATCTAAACCGGTTGGTAGTACTGCTGTGGTGAATGGAATATATTCAATACTGCGGGTCGGTTTAACAAATAGCCATAAGTTCATGCGGCCAGCATCAATGTCTTCTGGTGTGTTGTTTGAGTCGTCACAAACGACTTTAAAGTCATATACGCCTCGACGTGCCTTGATGCCATTCATGTATGACGTAACCATGGCACTTGCGATAGCACGTGATGACTCGTCGTTTAATTCAAACAAGAAGTTTTCTAGTGCATCGCGTACCGCCGGTTCTATGGTGATTAACATCATACGAACGTTGATTCTATCGAGTGCACTTGGCATTGAGCTCAGGGTTTTTTGACCCCAGATCAAGATGCCTTTACCTGCTGCAAAGCGCAGCGGATTAATACCAGCGGCGTATAGGCGATCCATTTCGCCTTTATCGTAGCGACGGCGTACATCGAGTACTTTGATCACACCACGGTTAAGGCCAGCTGCTGGGTACCAAGCTTCTTGGTTCATTGCAGTGCGTGATACCGCAAGTGCCGCATAAGCTTCAGGTGAAACAAAGACAGCACGATTGTTGAACTTGTCGAATATCTTAACGTGTGAGCTGTAAATTGCGCCAAATGAGCTGTTTGCATTTAATACAAGGTTACGATAATCAACCACTTCATTCAGGTAGTTGCTGCTTGCTTCAGCGCTGTAAGGCGTTGACAGAAAAGCGAAACAGTCCATACGTTTTTCACATAATGCAAGTAATGCTTTTTGATAACTTGGTACCGCATAGCCGCCGTCCATAAACAGCTTGATTGGGTAAGTATCAGAGTTTTCAAACTCTTTTAGCGCTTGCATCATGTGGCCCGCCATGACTGCGCCACCTAAATCACCGCCTGCAAAACCAATCGCGTTAAGCACGTGATCAGCCGGCTCTCCTACATAACTTGGGTTTGCGAAACCACGAATGTAGTTAGACTGCTCAAGTACGTTATCCAAAAAGATATTCTTGTTGAATCCATCTACCGCATCTTCACGTAATGCACAGGTAAATGATTCAACTGGATTGGCGCTATCATCTAGATAGACTTCTAGTACGAATGTATTTGGCGTGGTGGCCACTGGTGAGAATAATGACATCACAATGTCACCTTGACCAGCATCGGTAAACGTTACGTACTCTTCGTCAGCTAATGCTTGTGCAGAGGTTGCCAATCGGATCTTGCCGCTTTCTTCACTTTTGACATAGTAACCGCGATCGCCAGAGATGCCGGTTGGTAGTCTGTCATCTTCCGTTTGCTTTATCACGGCTAAACGCACCACTGAGCCCGTAGACCAAGCCTGCGTAACTGCTAAGCTGCTATCAAGTACTTCAGCATCAGCTTCATCAGTAACTGTATTAAACGCAACTTTTTCTGCTGTACGATAGTTGTGTACTTTTACTGACAGGCGGTTACCCCAAGTGCCTTGATCTGCAGCTGTCAGGATGAATGCTTGTGGTGAAGCAGCTTTGATATCTAAGAAATCTTCGAAGCCATCTGCAATTGGCTTAGACTCTGTTTCAGAACCCATTTCGCCAATCGCGGTTGCTGCGAACTTTGCACCATCACCAAGTACACGACGAATGTACAATTTGTCTGCGCCGCCAAGATAAGTCAGTGCAGAGTAGTGTGCGTTGTCAGCACCAATTTTAACCTTACCATCAACCGTGTAACGGTTTAGAAAAGTGTTTTCACTGGTACATAGTTGCGGTTCTAGAGAACCTCTTTCAGCCTGTGGTAATAAGATTGCGGCGTACATGCCGGCTTCTGAACCTACACGCTGAGATAAATTTAATTCTTTAAGAATGACTTGTGCAGATGACATTATGTGTCTCCTTTACTAATTCAATGAAGCTTGCGTATTCAAACGCTTAGCTTACTCGAACGCCTTTTGGCAATGCGCCTAAAGCTTTAGGGTTGATGTTATTGATACGTCCGCGTGGTGGTAGTGTCGTTGCATCACCGTCGTATGAAATAACGACAGGGTGGTTTAGCGTCGAAACTAACGTTGCAAGCTCCGTTGCTGCACTGTCGGTTTTAGATTTACGTGAAGCCATGTTTGCTCCTAATGTGACATTAAAATTAGTCCCAAGTTACCGGTGTAATCTTGGTTTAGGTGTCTCAATGCCTGAATAACAGGCGCTCATCTCACAGCTCATCGTCTCATAGGGTGTAACTTCAGGATAACGAGGAAGTTACGACTTTATTGTACAACAGTGATGGAAGGTTCGTCATCACTGGATTAAAATAATTCGCTAATTTAATCGTTTGCAGGCTGTGCTTTAGACTCGCAAAGAAGATGGAGATTTACCCCCCCAGAAGCGAAAATATTGGTGATTAACGCCAGAGTTTCATTCTTTGATACAATGAACGGCCCCCTCACAATAACTTCTGCACCAATGGATTTGGTTGCACTCTCACCAACGTCGACAGTAAAGTCTTGTAGGGCTTTCCAAGTAAGTTTGTATTCAATTTGTCCGATATCGGGAATATCAACACTAACTGCACTGATTTCACGCAAGCCCCCTGCCACGCTGTAGAGCATTTCAAAGCGTTCTAATTCTTCCATGGAAGAGGTGATATACATAAACTTAAAAGTCATGTCACCGAATAGCACGGGGTATTTGTCCAGAGCGGTTTGGCACTGATGCGGATTGAGTGGATCTTCAGAGCGATATTTTTTTGCCAGTAATGTGTGACCACTTCGCCCAGCATATATGTCATTATTGTTGATGGTGGAGCGGTTAAATAGCAGCAGTGGCAGCGCGGTTGGGTCTATCACTTGTTTTTTTTGATTCGCTGTGCGAAAGGCGCGCAAACCATCTTGATAGTCAAGTGATGGCGTGAATATCGCGTTGACATTAGGAAGGTAGTTACCTATTTCTTTGAGTAGATAATAGGTTACCAACGAAGGGGTTGCGACAACACGGGTTTGCGGATCAGTCATGAAGTTCCTCCGCCTCAATAGGCAATAACGCGAGCTYGTTCATCAAGCATTGTGTCACTCCCAGTGTGAGGGATTGTTTGACCTTATAGGAAAATATTTTCCCATCACTACGCTCAAAAGTGAGCTTGTCTCCTGGTTTGATATCTGCTTGCGCGTACACCTCGACTTTTTTAGCACTACCTAAAGCATGTGTGCCCTCAAGTACCCAGCCTCGAGAGGGAGGAATTATTTTTGCGCGAAATTCCTTGATTTCAAAGGGCGAATTGGGTCTTGTTGACATGGGCCCTGTATGGCCACCATAAACACTGGCGATGGCAGACTGGGGGTTAAGCGTCTGAGGTTGCGATGACGCAACTGATACTTGGCGAGATACCTTGACCTCCACACCAAACATATTGATCAAGGTGGGGAACATGGAGGCACTCCACCGACTGATGGCAGATTCAATATTAGGATATAGCATTTACAAGTCTCTTTGCAGTTATCAAACCATATTATTGTACAATAACTGTCATTTTAGGTGAATGGATTACCAACATATAGATGAAATGTGTAACCGTGCCCAGTGTAACCTCTATTTGGTACTATCGGGCGAACAGAAAAGGAGTCCTTGCCCTCGTAGCCACGACCAGGTCGGTAAATAAGTTTATCATACATAGGAAACCAAGGTGCGACTTCGAGGACACCAAATTCCGGAAAGCGCAGTATTTCAAAACTGCAACGATACCTTTGAGAAAAGTCTTTCTCTAATTCTTTTTGGTCAATAAAATGCAGATCATAATATTCACGCTGATAGTCATAGCTCCAATAATCGATGGTGCGGTGTAAGACATCGCTACTGGTAAAGCGGGGATCTTTGGTGTGGTCAAAAAAACTAAACCAGGTTTCTTGATTTCTTGCGATATGTGTTTGTTTTGGGCCATGTAAACGCACATAGGCCGGTCTTTTATTGGGCTCTACATTGGCATATGCTGTGATCATACTTTTCCCTTTTGTGTAATGTTGGCGCATGGGCTGTGCTCAGTGACAGTAGCCATACGCCGATCTTGGTTGGGTGTGCCTGTTACAGGCTACCCCATACAATATAATTGTATTGTGTATCCGACGGTGAATAGGCGCGCCACATCCAAGAGCCGTCTTTAGGGTGGCGATAAAGGATAGGCTCTACGACCATGTTCCTGACAGCATCAAGCATTGCTGCACGGGGAGAATACGCACCTTGCGCGGTTCCGGCTTGCACTTTTGCAATGAGCTCTTCTCGGTAATCTGTGCGTAAATCCCGTAACCATTGCATCAGATCAATAGCGACAATACCAGCTTTGTAACGGCGGTAATCATCACTGCGGTAATTCAGTGGTAAATTGAGCTCTACTCGATCATGGAATGGTTTTGTCTGTAAAGCAGAATGATCGATGCTATCGAGTATAGATGTCATATCCACCGCGAAGTTAGCACCGAGTTGCCTTTGTGTTGAGTGTGTTTGATGATAAAAATCAATTACCTCTGGCAAGTTTTGAGTCATGAAACGATATTGTCGTTGGTGGTTGGCTACCTGCTCTTTGTTCATCCGATAGTGCATATATGCACGGGGATCAGAGGCAAGGTATTGTTCAAATGCAGCGCCTATAGCCATGACGAGGTTAGGGTATTCCACATATTGTGCGATGATTGGGCTTGCAGCGTCGAGCGGAGACTGTAACTGGTTATAGGCAGACTCCAATTGCGCTGTGTTGACACCCAACTGGGTGAGGGTGTTCATCAGCTTAGCTGCACCGAGCATTTGTTGGTCGTATATGCGCTCAACGTCCACTTCATTGAGCTCGCTTTGTCTAAGTAGAGCTAACCTCTCAGCTAATCCTTGACGTGACTGCGCCATTAGTGTGTGGATGGTAGAAGCGGAAAGACCTGCCTGTGCAAGTGCATGTTGTGCGACGTTGTCAATGTGATTAGCCTGGATCAAGGCATTTAACAAGGTACTTTCACTTAGTAGGTCTTGACGATAATGTTGTCGCACACTAGGTGGGAGCACCATGGCCTGAGCTAAGCGGTTTAACAAGTGGCCTCGCGTCTTAAGTGACTGCTTAAAACTTTTATCTGTGAGCCAGCTCCCTTCTAAGATCTCGATAATTTCTTTGTGCAGCTTGGTACTGATTGTGGGCGCTGTTTGTTTCATTTGCCAGTGATCGATAGCAACTGCTGTGAGTTCAGCCGTGTACTGCATTAAGCTCTGTATGTAGCTATCTGGCGACAATCGAGTGTAATCTAACTTGTCTGCATGCGCGTATAGAGAGTCCCGTAATATGGTATTAATTTTGAGTGCATAATGGCTTACGGTACTTGCTTTTAGCCTGTCCATTTCCTGGATCTTGATTGGTATTGGCGCGCAAAACGTACGCTTACCTAAATCAACTGTGCCGTATAGGTCAAAACCCTTTGCATGACGCATGGCTACAAATACGCTGTCAGGCATACTTTGCTTTAATAATTTATAAGGTGATTGTACTATCTTACCTAACGGCACATCACTTGGGGTAACGAGCTGATAAGTGAGCTCGGTTGAGCGCATCATGCTGTGTGCTTTCGCCAAGCTAATAGACTGCTTAGTAGTATGAACGTCGGTGACGCGTAATGTTAGCAAGCGCGTAACGTTGTAGCTCAAAGTGGTGACTTTTAGATTCACTAATGCAGGGATGTTTGCTGAGGTCTTTAGCGCCTCGAGCTTTTCCCATTGTATTGTCCTTGTGAGCGGGTTGGTCAGTGTTTCTTTAATGACGACATGCTTAACTGCCGGTTGGTCGCCACTATGCTTGATAGAGCGTGTTGTTCCCGTGCCGATTGTTTGCCATGCACGCGTCGTTGTATCGTGAGCAAATATGATGTCGCTACAACGTGAAGCCCGATATGCCGTGGTGAAGCTGTGCGTGCTCAATGGCGTGGCTAGTTTGTAGAGAAGGCCAGTGGTGCTATTAGATAAGTGCGTATTGATCCATTTATCTACCGTCAGTTTACCTATCCCCTGACTAGTTTGGCGCCAAGCAATGTTATCGCTGTTATAGGCTTGAGCATGAGTGCTAGCGCGTAGCCAACTTGGGGCACCAATAAGCAGTCTCGTATTAGTTACCGCTTGGCTAAATAGGCGTTCTGTGTGCTCATGCCCTAATCGATTTTGTACATAACGCATGTTTAGTCGGCTGTAACCGAACGAGAATTGCTCTGCACTGCGACGTATTGTTCGGCTGACTGTTTTTTTCGCCTGCGATAGCTGCTTGAAATCATTCACGAATAATTGCAGATCTGCAGAAAATGGTGCGTAATTACGCTCATAATTGAGACGTACACTGCCAGCACTTCGCTTGTCACGCACGACATGCTGCGTGTGTTCTAATCCAAGGGCGTATAATCCGGCATCTTTTTGAGTGCTTAGCACCGCGGTATCTTGCTTTGGCAGTTCTTGAATATACTGTTGTTGTGACAAGTGCAGGCCAGGGGAAAACGGCCCAAAATCTTGAAGGAAATCGGGTAATCCATGAGGAAATATATAACGCGGTTTAGGCATCCAGTACTGAGGCTTTTGAGAAAGTAGCACACGCTTGCCAGCTTCGCGATAAATAGCCACACGTTGCAATAGGCGCGTGGTTTTATTAATTAGGGGCTTAAAATTAAGCATATTGAAGCGTTTTGACCACGGCTGATATAGTAGATAAGCAGCAACTTCTAGTTGATTGTGTTGGCAATAACCCGATTCCACCTGCCATTTAATCGTTGCCGGCAGGTGCACTTTGGTTCCAGCTTGTTTAAGTAGGTGTGCTTTTTTGAAGACATAATGATTTCTTACCCAAGTGCCTGGTATAAACTTCAGCTGCATATGTTGATTCAACGAATCAACATACATGCGGCCTGACATTTCAATTGCGCCGGACGCGTGCTTCGACAAGGCTTTATTTTGTATCAGCAAAGTGTTTGGTAAATGCTTGCCTAGTATCGATTTGATCGGATGTATTTTAAATGATTCTTGCAAAGAAAAATTGATCAGCTTAAGCGCATCTGCTTGCATTCCTGCGGTGATAGAAAAAACTGCTTTTGGTAAAGTGATCAGCGGTTGAATAACCTCATATATTGCATTGACTAATTTAATTTCCTGCGTCGATGCTATGCTGTTGGTTTGCTTAACAGCAAGCTGTTGCTGCCAGTTCTTAATTACTTCTACTGCGTGGAGCAAATGAGTGGGTCGGTGTGTTTGGCCATTGGCACGGATCAAGTAATGGGCGTAGTTGAGTACGCTTGCTTCAACCATCTTGACAATGAGCTTGGCGCTAGATTGATGCAAAAATTGTGTCTGTTGGCCCGTGTGTGACAACGCGGCGAGCGCTTTGTTATACACGACACTTAGGTATTGCTGTGCTTGATATAAACGTTCATACTTCACCGCATCAGAGCACAAAACAGCCATATTTTTGTTAATTTTAGATTGTATGGCAGAAAGTGTTTCTGATTCCAAAGAGGCGTATTTTGAATACCGGCCTAGGCCTTGTACAAATTTATTTAAAGTTGTGACTGTGACGATGAGCAGCTCAAGCGCATTATTACTATTGAGACTTTTAAAAGCCACATTGACCTCTTGAGCTAGGGTTTTATCTATGGCTGTGYATATTTTATCACTGAGTCTGTGTACTGCGCTTAACCAGCGAGACGGAGCCGCGTTGAGCATATTTATGGATAAGTTTTGCCACGGCGTCGCGTTAACTTGATTATTCAGCTTAAATTGAAAGCTCGGTGACTGAATATAGTATCCGTCGTTAATTGCTACGTCACGGTAGATAATGCGTGCAGTGAACTGCTGTTCTATCCATTGTTTAAAGACCCCGCGTACTATTTTTGCGCTGGTCTGTATACTGGAAATACCCGTTTTCTTTACGAGTGGTATATGCTGTTGAGCAAAGGTTGGTTGCTGATTGTCAGCAGCCTCTAAGCGTGAACACCAAAATCGTATGCTCTCATTCGCTGTGCTTCTAATGTTTAGAGGCCTTGCATTGTCAGCGGCGCGTACGCCCAATATTTTACCTGTGATCAGCCAAGGTAGCTGAGATCTACCTGTGAAGCCGCTAGATTGATAGGCATGCCCCTGTTGGTTATTTAAAAAGTTCACCGAAAACAGGGTAATATTGTGCTCTCTTTGCGGTGTACTTTGAATGAGCTCTCCAAGTGTGAGACCAAGTTTGGAGAAGCGGTAGTTCATCATATCGCTTATGACATGCGAATAGGCAGGTGACTCAGCCGTTAGTACGGACACGGGAATATGTTTGATTTGTTTTGCCATCCAATACGATGCTTGTTCATGCACCCGTGATTGCCAACTCTTAGCTATACTAGACAAGCTTTGCAGTGCACGAAGTGTCGTGCGGTATTGAGTCACGTTATACTGTATTTCAGATAGGATATTTTCGCCGCCACTAAACGCACTGTCAGGCGACATGGTAATATTATTAGTCCACAAAGGGCCGCTAGCAATAGACTTGGCAATTACGCTGATAGGTTTACCGGTTGTAGCCTTTTTTAAATAGCGCGGCGCATTGACCTGAATTTTAGAGACGACGGTCGTCGTGTAGCCAATATTGTGTCTATCTGAACTTATTCTGGTGTAGCGATAAAGTTGATAAACAGGTGCGCCAAGAGATTGTCTGAACTGATCTTGCATCTGCGTAAAGGTCAGCTTTTGATAATCGGCCGTTTGCTTGAGCAAAATACGTAACGCTATGGTTTGAATGGCATGTTGCGTATTATAAACCGCTGAGCCGACATCATCAGAGTAGGCATTACTGACACCGGTTGTAAAAATGGCTTTGGCGAGCGTTGCTAATGATGATTGTGGTTCAACGGCAAACTCTGCTTTTTGCGGCTGATTTTCATTTAAGAATGACGCAATGAAATATTTGATCACATCGGCGACTTGAGCACTTTGTTGCGAGGCTGTTTGTTTAAGCAGTTGAGCGACAAACTTGTTGAGTTTATCCGCAACAGCGTGGGTGTCCGAGGTGTGAGAAGATGACAGCACACCTTTGATAAATTGGATCCTGCTGCCACTTTCTTTTCCTATCCAATTTGACAACACATCGTAAATTGCGCGACCAAGTAAATACTGCTGACCGCTCAAATGATAATTGATGATTGCGGGTGTTGAGGTATCCTGTCCATTCGCTTTATCGTAGTTAATATTACCCACTAAAGTTTGGGGTTGTGCCGTGTTGGCTTGCGAAGTTCCCGCTTCTAACTGTTTAGTGTGTGCGGCTGTGGAGGGCACGTCTGGTGCTTCACTTTTAGACATACTCACTAAGTGTGCATTCATAGCATCAGCAAGTGGACCAGAATGTGCACCGGTCGCTGAGTACTCCATTTTATAGCCAGATGGGTGCAGTGCTAACCAACTAATTGCATACTGAATTGCCTCATATAAACGCTGGATGCGAGTACTCGACTCCATGATAAAGCTGAGAGTTTGTGCAACGTTTACGCGTTGGTTTGGTTGGCTTAGTAACGCGATTAATTGGTCATTACTGGCTGATTTTAATCCACTAATAATACTGAAATTCATCATCTCAGGTTTTAAGGCATGATAGCTTTGTATTGGGTAGCTCGTCATAAAATTAGTGCCTAAATTGCTCTGACAGAGCAATCTTAATTTTACTGAGCCACACAAGCGCAGGCTTTGTTGCTTTGTTCTATGTGCGGTTAAATCTGTACCTAAGGATGCACTTAACTGCTTTAGCTCAAGTGCATTGATATTGTCCGCGCTTAATGTTCGCTGCCCCTCTACGGGTTGGGCTTTCCAGCTATCAACAGCATGCTGAATAGCCCAAATACTTCGCCTAAAGCGCCTTGCCTCTGCAGGTTGTCTAAAAGGTAACTTCGCTGCCCAAGAATAAATTTGGCTAGCTACTAGGTAGTGCTTAAGTTGACGTGTGGATCCGGTGAGCACCTCATCCACTGTGAGTGCACTTTGTGATGTTGCGTGCCGAGACTCGGTTTGCCCAACTCCTTTGGTACTTTGCAATGTGAGGGAAGTTAGTGTGTCATAGGCGACGGTGGCATTAACCTTAGTGTTGGCTTGATACAGCTCATTATCATAACCTAGCACGCCACTGTGGTTGTACATACTGATACCGTCAACCTCTTGGGTGCCAAAAAGCGGTAACTTTACGCGTACAGGTTGCATGCCGTTGCTGACTCTTGGGCTGATCCCTTCATGCCATGAGAACGCTCTTGTTTGTGGCGAGCCACTCGCTTGTGAAGGGTAGCCCACTCCTTGTGTTTTATCACTTGCCAACGAAATAGGGCTGCTAAATACAGACCAAGTATAACGCTTGCCAATTTTTTTAGAGGCAAATCGTCGCAGTCCTAAGTAACGCTGAATACCGCCCAGTGCCAGTCGATAGTGCCAATCTTTAGTGTAGGTTGAACTGACGTTGAACGAAGAACGCATATGAGGACTAAATACGCGTTGCTGTGACGTGGCGTTGGTACTAACAAAGCCAGAGGCACTAAGAACGTTTTCGTGTAATTGCCTAGACCCTTCACTCATCATGTCTATTTTAGGGCCATGGTGGGCATTCGTAGAGTAGAGACGACCTCGGTTAACGTCGTTAACGCGACTGAGCCAAGTTTGTAAATGAAACTTGGCTGTTGCCCATTGCTTTTGTGTGGGGCTTATTTTATATCGCGTATACCCGTGCTGAGAGTTCGCTGATGTGCGCCGTAAAATATAATGTGCGTTTTGCCATCGCACTGTTAGTTGTTCCGCCAAAGTATAAGCGTGTGTATGAGTACCCATACTCCTACTCTGGCCATCGTTAGCATATGTTTTGTGTGCGCAGGTATGAGCACTCACACATTGAGAGTTTGATGTTAAATCTATTGAATCTTGGCTTGATGGCAGTGATGGTACAAATTTTTGAGATCTCGCTCTGTGTAGATCCCAAAAACCAACGCTAAGTAGCGCGTGTTGGGTACTATTAAGTTGAAACCCTTGTATGAGTGGTGTTGTATTGGTATCGGTTGTAGTAGCAAAAACACGAAATTGAACGCCTTTGAGTTGCGCACCAGAGGGCGTAGTTGGTAAATTTGCTGACCAATCACTGTACTGAATATGAGCGTATTCTTCGTTGGAGTAACTTACTCGAAATTCAAAAGTGACTGATGTGTTGCTTGGAGTTGTACCGCTTAGAAGTACCTCAGCGCCTTCGACTAAGGTTAGTGCAGATAAAGGATAAATTTCTGACACATACTTACCAACATAATAGCCTTCGGTATAGACTGGATTTTTAAGCGTTAATAACCCTCGTGCAGCCAACCACTGCATTCCCGTGAACTCACCTCGGGATAAATCAACATAGCGTTCAGAGGAAGCGAATGGCTCGTATACTTTGATGCTAACACGGTGGTGAAGCCCTGAGTGTTTGCTGAATTTGTGGCTGATAGCCAGTTGCTGATCGGTGATCCATGCAGCGCTTGTTAGCCTGCGTGACCCCGCTTCGTCTATAACAAGTTCTCCGCCATCGGCGAGCACAAGCAGTGGGTCGCCATCGCCACGTAACGAAAAATATTCGCTGGTATAAAACTCATCCTCTTGGCAGTGTCGCTGAGCGCTTAAGTTAAAATAGTCAGCTTTCTCTTGCAAGTTAACGAGCAGCTCAGGTTGATTGTTGGGTAGTGCACCGGCTTCCTTTTCAATATGTTGTACAATTGAGGTCACTTCTTCATTACCCGGCTCTTGAATATCAAGGAGTGAAACAATATAGTCACCGTGGTGACGTCGATGCCAAGCCGTTTTGGTAGTGATGATTGGATCGGTACATATATTAACTGAGCCATAGGCGGGTAAAGGTGTAATGTCAGCATCAATCAAATCCAATACCAGCGCATCACCAGAATGCACTTCAGTAAATACCAGCAAGGAAGTGTGCCCACCAACATGCTGCACACTGGTAGGCAAAGGTACATTTTGTACTTCCAGTCCTTCGAAAGAAACAAAGTATAATGTGGTCGCACTGACCGCTGCGACCGACTGTGCTTGAGGTAACCATACTAAATGGCGAATACCGGGTAACCCGGGTACGCTGCGATAGGGAACGAGCTCGAGTAGCCCTTCTTCTCGCGATAAAACCTGTTGAATTTCTATATGGAACATATCTGGACCAACTAGCCAAATAAGACCATCTGCCCAAATGATGTCGGTTACATTGTCGTGTAAGTTTACTGTTTGCAGGTGGATAAGGTTCGGGCTGAATATATGCAGTTTGCCGTTTGCACTGAGTACTAATACGCGCTCGCTCCCAGCGATAACACCGCTAACCACGCGAGTTGGTGAGGCTACTTCGGCAACATACACCATATCATGGTTGATTGGCGTGACGGCAACGACGTAATTCTCATTAAAGTTTGCAAGATACAACAACCCTTTATTATCGGGTATAACGCTGGGTACTCTTTGTTCCGACTTAACACTGAACCATTCTCTTTTGTCCGCTAGCGCATTGATAAATGCACGGTATTTCGCATTTTTTATGGTATTTATTACACTCACGAGGCACCCTCATACTAGTCTCATTTGGCATCGCCTTAATATAAGGATTGTACCGCGATTGTTGAAATGAAGCAGTAGTGAGATTGAAATATTGTACAATAAATTAATGGGGGCGGTGAGTTAGCCGTTTGAAAAGGAAGAAGGGCTGTTTCTCAGGCGATCCAAACCTAAGTTATTATATAAATAAATATACGCAAACTCTGCGAGAAACAGCAAAAAGAAGGGCATTGCACCCTTCAAACAAGTGCTCGATTATTTTTTAATTTCAGACTCGGGAATACCAGACTTAATTAGGTGGAGCATAATAAGGTTGGTATTGAATGGCCCTGTTGGCTGAATAGCAATATACCTTCGATACAGCTTCTCTTGCGTTTCAGGGTCTTTTTCACCATATACGTGCACATTTACAGGTAACCCAGATGAAATGACGTCAGCTGAGGTGTAAGCAACCATATCTAGCTCGTGCTTAAACCTAAAGCGTGGCGTGTTCAGCTTTGAAGGGAACAGGATTGCATAGCGAGAGCCTGCTTTCTCAATACTTGCAACGCCAATATCACGCATTTCAATCCGCGCCTGTTGTTGACGTAGATTAATAATGGCGTTCATATCACGGTCGTTACGCCACGCATCGTATTGTTTACCAGGTGCATTAACGTCTTTTTCTCGTACCACAAAGCGTTTTAGTGCGATGGCACCTTGCTTGGTCGCATCTGGAGAGGGCGTAATAGAGCTTTGCGGGCCAGACGATGTTGATCCCAAAGTTTGTGTATATGGAATGCCATTTTCTTGTGCATATTTCTCATAAGCAGCTTGGTGGGCTGCTGAACGAGTATTACTCTCGTTAGAAATACCATACATACAGAAAATTGGGTTTCGGCTACCATCCGCATCTGGTTCTCTCAATGGTTGACCATCTGATTGGTCTACAGGGCGCTGTACCACAAACCAACTTTGCGTTGGCGGATCTCGGTGCTCGTCACCCTCTAGCCAAATAGCTAAAAATAATCCATGTTCGGTAGATGATGCGCGCCACGAAACTGGATGTGCTTTTAGACGACCTTTGACGACTTTAGTGTCGAAAAATAGACCATCCCCAGTGTTAGCACGGTGTTCAACACCTGCTTCTGTATAGGTATAGTCATAGTCTGGACCTAAGTTACCTGAAGTCACACCTCGTGCGTCTTGGATCACTTGGCCATTTGAAAAATCACACTGTAGTTGCGGTGTGACATGCGCCTCAATTGTTTGATAAGAAAACTCTGAGCCACTGACGGTTTTTGTAGCCATTTTTAGTGCGATAAGTTCACTATCAAACATGTTTTGTGAATCACCGCGAGGAACAGCAACAAAACTGTAGCCACCTTGCGCATCAAACTTTTCTTTTGCGTTTGGAAATTGATATTTAATTTCCCAACCAACGGTATTGAGCCACTCTGCGATTTCAAACAAAACGAAACGCAGGTCGCTGTAACCATACTTAACATTACTTTGTACAAGGGTATTTAAAGCCATCCTCGTCCTCTCCTAAATTAGTTTTGTTGTTTGCTGTTAAGGTTGCCTAAGCGACCGCCATACCAACGCATTAAAACACGCATACCAGTATTAAACTTACCTGTTGCAGGCAAGCCCTTGTACAGACGCGATGTTTCTTCCCATACACCGTTTCCTTGAATACATGACTCTCTATCTACGTGTGCTTCGTTTGGTATAGAGCATACTCCTTCATCGTACATGCTAAATTCTGATAGGGCGCCGTTAGAAATAACATCAGCTGAGGTATAACCAATAAGGTCGGCTTCTTCTAAATACAGGTAGCGCTGTGTTGTTAGGCCTGAAGGTACCGTGATCACGTATTCATAATCTTCCGATACAGCGACTTGCTCGTAGGTATTGATGATGGCATTTGAATCTGGGCTATCATCGCCTGCTGTTTGTTCTTCAGAAGGGCGATGCACGTCAGACTCTCGTACAATAAAGTAATTACTGGTGCTAACACGCTCATGATAAACACCATAAATGCAGAACAATGGGCAAAAGCTCTTTGATTGGTCAACTAACGGTGTGCCGGTGTCTTTATCTACCAAGCGTTGTGTTGCAAACCAGCTAAAACGGTGACCATCATTTGTCTCATATTGGTCTACTGCTTGGTCCCACGTTGCCAGCACAATACCATGATCGCTCACTGTGAGTGCATAAGACATCGGAACGTTACGAGCGCCTTCTTTAGGGTCCATGGCCTCACCAGTCACATCAAACGATTGGTCTGTGATGGGTCGTAGATCCCATTTTAAGTTGTCATAGAATTCAAGGCCTTTATTATTTTCATCATCGAAGCTAGAGTCACCTAGTGATTGCGGCGCTTCTGCAATGATTTCTACATCGTTAGTACGCTCCGTATCAACGATCCATGATGACTTATACCTGTAACCCCCCGAATGAGGAGATCCTGTTCTTTCGACCGATATTTTGTGATAGACAAGTTCCGGTTGATTGGTTAAAGGAAATGTTAACTCTAACTCTTGAACTAAACCTAATTCATCGCGGTTAGAGTCTTCGATTGCTAGGTTCAATAAACTGGGAGGCACTTCACCTTCGACTTTCGTCGTGATAAATGTATCGCCATCTAGGTTTGTTGCGTCTTTACCTACCGGAGCACGGAAATAAAGGGTACATTCTCGACGCTCATAAACTGGGCTTTCAAATCCATCTAAACGACTTCCATTCGCACTAATGTGAGGTTGTGGTGATGTGCTCGTGGAAAAATTAGGAGCTACTGCATTGATATTAACGCCCTCTGGGTTCATTAACTCATACCACTCAAGTCGATAGCGATATAGTATTTGGTTGCTATCGTCGAATGCACCGCGTGGAATTTTATTACGGCTTCCAAAAGTTGGTTCTTCGTTCTTGCTCGACTTGTTAATCAACATCCACATTAAGTTACCATATGGATCCTTTCTGTGGTCTTCTTTTATTTTGGTATGATAAATCGCGCGGTTAATAAAGCCATAACGGTTTGACTGTGGCACAGTACCATTACCATCATGTACGCGATTACCAATAAAGCCTAAGGTACCTCGGGTTTGGATATTAGAAATATTGCTCTCATCATACGATGTATTTGGCGGAATATAAGGAATGGCTGGAGCTTTATCTTTGTCCATATCAATTTGCAGTGGTGTCGTCACATTGATATGACCCATGCCGTGGCCAATTTCTGAACGAGTGTCAAAGCGCACTACCCAAGGTTGAGGATTTGATTCGTCTTCTGCACAGGCATCGACATGTTTAGTTGCTTGCACAATGATCACATCATTGATTGGATTATCTGGATTTTGATAGTCAAGCTCTGAGGTATCTTTTGGATACACAATATCAAATGCTTTTACTTGGTTGCTATTTTCCCGTGTTAGGTCTTGTACAATAGATAAGAACATTTCCCGGGGTGTGGCGAACCCTCCGCGTGTTACGGAATAAGGTGAAAATTCTGACATGACTCATTTTCCTCGCTGTCTCTAGTCTCAGCACCATTACAGTTAGCTCTGTAACTGTTGTACAGTGTGTTTGTATTGTACAACAGTTTTGAACAAAATGGCGAATGCTCAATAACGATTATTAAGCTGTTTAATTACTGATTTTCCCCGGTGTCTGGGGCGTCACAATCTATTTCAGTTAACATTAATACAGTCATATTGGTATTATGGCTGCTGTTTGGTGTTAATGCGGTATATTTGCGATAACGTTTGGCGCTTGTATCACCTTCGTTATACACATTAACTTTAATAGTAAGCTGTGGTGCTATTACGTCGGCTGATGTGTATGCCACCATATCCATGTCATGCTGATAGCGAAAACGTTTTGTATTCAACCTATTAGGATAAAGGATAACGTATTTGGCACCTGCTAAGGTAAATGCGCCTGCGTTTGTTGCTTCTGAACTCGCTCGATATTCAACTCGAGTTTGCTGCTGCACTTCGTTTACCCAAGCATTTGAGTCACGGGTGTTCAGCGTCGCATCTTCGGCGTATGTTGGCTTTAATACGTCTTTTTCTCGTACCGTAAATTTTTGAATAATGCCCGGTAGCGAGCTTAAAGATACAGGTTGCGTTCTACCTAAAGGTACCTGTCCATCCATGTCCATGGTGTAGATTTCACCATCTTGTGTGGTACCAAAATTATCATAAATGTATTTATTATAGATTCCGTATAAGCAAAAAATGGGGTTACGAGAGCCCAGCGGATCTGCATCTTGCAAGTTGTTGCCAGACTTTTGATCCACAGGCCTTTGTAGCACCATCCAACTTTGTGTTGGCGAGTCTCCAGCTGATTGGTCGTCTGATTCTACCCAGTACGCAAAAGAAAACCCTCTATCTGTGATGGATAGTCGGTATGACATTGGGTAAGCTCGAAGCATCCCCTCAAATTCGCGCACGTCAATAAAGTAGAGCGTTGATACGTTAAAGCCGTGGCTTGGCTGCGGCGGCTTTGTCGTCGCGTTAGCTGCCGATGATTTGTTTAGTGGGATCACATCACGGTAATTGTGCGGAACAGTGTGTGGTGATTCACCAACATGACCGCAAGTGTAGCCGCGCAAATTCGGAATGGCTTCTTCAAAGTCCTCACCCAGTTGTAGTGGCGTCGCCATTTGAATTTCACAAGTGTATTGTGTATCTGCGTATACCCTGATGCGATAAGGTTCTTCATCGTTGAGTGAATTTGTCGCAGTCGTTGATTCAAGTACAGCCATAATAGGCTGAGGATTATTTGGGTCAAACTCGATAGGGGTGCGGGTGATCCGTTTATAGCCGTTTTCGACCATCACTTGTAACCAGTTGCTGACAAGTTCACGGACATCAGTGAAGCCATCACGGGTAACGGTCGTGACGAAATGCTCTCCACCATTGGCCAAGCTCGCTGGTAAATTCGAAGTGTAAATATCACCATTTATTGTAAGTGGCATCGATAACTCTCCTGTTAGTAAGTGCCAGCGCTAGAGCCAGGCACAACGTCGGTCTGACCCACGTTGTCTTGTGTTGTGATAGCCGTGTTGTACCAGCGCATGAGAATGCGTACGCCGGTGTTATATTTGCCCGTGGAGCGCAACCCTTTGTATCGCTTTTTACTGCCATCATCGTACATGGACAACTCAGCAATACCGTCTTGAGAAATAATATCGGCTGAGCAGTAACTGATCATGTCCATCTCTTCAAGATACAAATAACGTTGGGTGTTGATCCCACTTGGTACGGATACGACATATTCGTAGTTTTCTGTGACAGAGATTTGTTCGTTAGGATTGATAAGTGCAACACTGTCCTGGGTGTTTTTGGTTGCATCTAAGTCCTCAGATGGACGGTGCACATCTGATTCTCGAACCACAAAATAACGTTTAATATTTTGAGTTTGGTTTTGAATACCATACAAACACGCTAGTGGGCAGTGTGAATCGGCTTGATTTACAAGTGGTGTGCCGCTTTCTTTGTCTACGAGGCGTTGGCAAACAAACCAGCTGTGGCGGTGGCCTTTTGCATCATATTGATCTGTCGCTTCTTCCCAAATAGCCAATGCAATACCATGCTCACTAACGGACAGGGCATATGACATTGGAATATTAGGCGTACCTGCAATGTTTACCTGAGCTGTGTCAGGGTACTTAGTTTCAAATTCTGTTTTAATATTGTAAAGCGGGCGACGACAGAAAAAGCCTTTGTCTTCAATCTCTAGGCGCAGCTTATCATTTGGGTCACACCAAGCAACTTGCTTGTCTACAACGGGAACACGTTCGCCCAAGAAGCCCAAAGTGCCAACGACAATGGGTTCGTCACCTGTACCGCGGTTAGGTGGCGTATAGTCGTACATTTGCCAGTCTCCACTTGCAGGTTTGTACAACTGTAGTGGAGTAGAAATATTGATATGTAAGTTACCAACTTCAGGCGCATCGTTGTCGCGGTCTTCACGGCGATTGTTATGTGCTGGGGTGCATTGTTTGCCAACACCAGTATCGAAACGAATAATCCAAGGCTGAGGGATGATCTCAGTACCTTGTGCCTTAAAAGTTGGATCCGCGCCAGCTAAAGGATCGACAAACCCCGTCGCTTGTACAACAAATACGTCGCTATCAATTGACTCCGGATCACCCAAATCTGGGTTATCTGCGGGATATAAAAGTTCAAACGCATTCTGTGCTTCATCGGCAGCAGTTGGATGCTCATAATAATTCACTAAATCTCGGACTACGGCTGTGATCAGGCTTTTTAACGTCGTGTATCCACCACGCTCGACTGAATAAGGCGCAAACTCCGCTTTTTTGACAAAACCCATAAATTTCTCCGGATAGTCTGGGGCCAATGCAAACTGGTCTCATTAATGCCTACTTTGCCTCTGCAAAGTGCGGTTCTAACTATTGTACAATTTAAAACGCTTCGATCGTACAATAATTAAGGTGTTTCACTACTGTGTTTCACAAAATCTCAATATGTAGCGCATTATGTAATGCGAAACATAACGCTGACGCCGTTATTATCGGCTAATGTACTTACCAT
Source organism: Pseudoalteromonas sp. J010 (assembly GCF_003934235.1). Taxonomy (NCBI): domain Bacteria; kingdom Pseudomonadati; phylum Pseudomonadota; class Gammaproteobacteria; order Alteromonadales; family Pseudoalteromonadaceae; genus Pseudoalteromonas; species Pseudoalteromonas sp. J010. The sequence continues at coordinate 50,716 of NZ_RDBW01000012.1, forward strand.
GGTGTGATAGTTCCTGCGCTCACCAAATACCTCAAGAGGTAGAGTGGCATTGGCGCTGACTAAATCCGTATTGGCAAAGCCAATCATATCGAATACACCATCATAGCTAAATCGTTCAGTTGAGAAATTATTAGGAAATTGAATAAAGTAATCCCTACTTTCTGAAATTTCTTTTAATTTCACTGTATGCATTGCGCTGTAACGATTGTATTGATCTGAAATCGCTGTTTGTGCAGGCGCGGGGACTGGAATGTCGCGCTCACGTACGAGCATCTGTTCAACGCTTGACTCATAGCGGTTGAATATACCGCTTAATGCAATCACCGGGTTATGCTCAGTTGGAATAGCAATGCCATTTTGCCATTCAACAGGCTTTTGTACGACTAGCCAAGATAGTTGACGGTTTAAACTGTTAACGACCGCATGCTCCCAAATTGCAAAAGCAAAGCCATGAGAATCGGCTGTGAAAAGCACAGAAAAAGGCCGTGAATACTTAGCATCACCTTTAAGTCCTTCCCTTTGATGCCAATAGCCAACAGCATAACTTGTGTCTTTTGTATTAAGGCTACCTAGGTTTCTATTATATAGAGAGCCGTCAGGGTCTAACTGCATGGGCGTCACAATATTCATGCGCAGCGCTATGTCGTTAATCAGCTCAAAGCGCACGACCCAAGGCTGGTCTTTTGCATTGGCATCAAGTGTGACACGCGGCATCAAGTTAAGTACGCGGCCATTTTCCATTTTTTTATAAGTGAAATACATACTTGTTGATTCTATCAAGAAATCAAGTACTTGTGCCAAGTCCACTAAGCCATGTTTAAACTGATGGTACATATATTTTACCAGCCCTTTATATCGCAATACGTTTCATGGTTTGTCATGCTGCTATCCTGTGGCCAATAACCAGTTGTAACTTTCATCATGCACCGAGCGAACATGCTCTTTTATCTCTGGTCCATTGATATAAATCAGAATAATGGTGCCGGTCGAATCTTGGGCGTGATTCAACACAGTTTTAAAGCGGCGACTTTGCTTCTCGTAAAATACCTGAGAAAATTCAACGTTTTGTAAACTTCCAAATAAGCGAGCTTCACTGTAGGCAATCAGATCGAGGACATGTTTGTAGCGATAACGGCGCGTATTCAAATTGTGGGGAAAAAATACTTTTGCGGTATTATCATCAGTAAAATAGTTAACTTCAGCGTCTTGATGAGGCAAAATCGCATTGTCCATGTGCTTAAATCGCCAAGCCGGTTGGCTTTTGGTCGGTACGTATACGTCGGCCTCACGTACTACAAACTTGTTTCTTACATGACCAAAACCATTTTTTATTTCATATGCTGCGAATACTGGCGACATTTCACTTACCAGCGGCTCGCCCGATTCTGGATCAACAGGGCGTTGTACACAAAGCCAACTAAACCAGCTTGCATTATTACTGTTTATTTGCGTTGCATCATCAAAAGTTTCTTCGTATGAAAAAAATACAAAGCCGCGCTCGGTTAACGTAAGTATATACCCCATTGGATACGCTGGAGCTGCTTTTCTCAGGTACGTTCTATCAACAAATGGGATCCCTGAGTTACCAATATCAGACCCGATGACACCAACATGATCCCAACCCACTAACCGTTCAAACTGACCCTGTACCTCTGTGAGCATTGCGGTGTCGGGAAGTTGCAACTTTGGCGCCACATATAATCTGGCTTCATTCCAACTAACTTTAAACATAACGCGCCAACTATACTGGTTGCCAGCCAGCATGGCGTTACCCTCAGGCAGTACTTCAAGTAAGCACGAGAACGGGGCGTCATCTTCAAGTAATTTGGGGTGAATGATTTGATCATTATCCAGCTGCTGTATCGAGACTGACTGAAATTTTCCAGACTCGACCATGTCAATCACCACATCTTTTAACATATTGACGTGTGATTTGTAGCCACTGCGGTTAAACGACATACCTGACATAGTTTACTCGCTATATAGGCTGCTTTGACAAGCTAACACATAGAGGTCCGCAAAATGGACGGGTAAAGCGCAAAGTTGTGTATTGCATGTTTCACGTGTGGACATCATACAGGCCCCATAGTTCTCATTATTCACCGCTTGGTGTCGGTGTAGTCTCAGTTGTACAATAGAGTATACCAAGAGTCTTTGTCACTGAACAGCTTATCATCGCTGTTAAACACCTATTGCCATTTTTATTGCAAAAGGTAATTGCTTCACCAAGCTGTCAGTTTTTATGTGTAAAGCTAACGACTGTCGCCTCTATTGCTTCTTTTAGATACGCTGTAATAGAGGTGTTTTTCTTTACTGACAATATATTTGCAACCTGTTCATATAAGGCATATTGGTCTGTATCAAATAAGTTCATGATTCTATTGTATAGTATGTCAATTAATTCGAACTCATGCTGCTTTAGTAAAGGCGCACAATCACTCAGCGCTTGCAACACGGATGTCCGAGCCACGTAATACCTACAGGCACCTTGTTTACCTCTGTTTGTGAGCTGATCCATCGTTAACTCGCCATTCTGGTATTCGTATTTTGTTGTATGTTCAGTGCGTAACGCCACAGCCACTGGTATGTTGAATAATGCAAAATGCCCAGATCTAAGCATTGTTTTAGCTCATACTGCAAGTTAATCAATGACGGCTCACCTAAAAAAGCGTGCTGTACTGTTGAGGAGTCGATGATTGCGCCTGCTTTATCTTTCGCTGGGGTCACAAAGCGACAGTCAATTCCATTTTGCTGGTATTCATTGAATTTATCGCATGCACTCAGGCTTGATGTTAGCAATACCTTTTTCCCACTGGTGTTAGACTGAATGAGTTCAATGCAATCGCTATTGCTACTTTGTGCATCTGGCTGAACGAACTTTAAAGCTGGTACATAAACTTGAGAGGCGCACCATCGCTCGATCATTTCTTGGCTTTGAGCTTGTGTCCATAAATGCTTTGGGGAAGCGGAGTTATTATGGTGGCGTAAAATAATCAGCGTATTATCTGCTTGATGCCTAGCTAAATTTAATAAGTTAATGTGGCCCATAGTAAGGGGAACAGGTTCTAAGGGCACAATAGACCAATCGTAATCATTATATGTCATAGTTCAGTGTCTCACACTTCCAGTCTCAAGTTGGCGATCAAAAATTGTCTTAGTCAAAAACACGTTGATAGGTACAATTTTCAAGCATCTTATCAAATTACCACAGAGAAACAAGGTCTTGGTATTTACGCTYACTCACCCAATCGCATGATGCCAGCGAGATTGCTCTTGTAGTCTGCGCTTCGTGTTTTTTAGCATCAACCGTCCCTCATATACGAGTAACTTTCCGTCCATTGAGACGGGAAAGTCTTGCAATGTAAAGGCGCGCCTAGAGCGGCCAATGGCAAGTAAAGAGTAGCTTACTAGTAGGTCTAAAAATAAAACATCGTCATAGGAAATCGAAGGTAAATTGCATGTCGTTACTCGATTGTTTTCATCAAACATGATATCAGTAATGTCATGAAAATAGAGTGCCGTTACGTCGTATTTTCTTGCTGAACCCGCTATAAAAAGGGTTGGCTCTTGGTACTCCCAAACCGGTGGTTTATTGATGATTGAGCGGCCATAAACTAACTCTGCTACGGCGCTCTCATGGTCTACTGGAGTCACACTAGAAACCCAGTTTGGCCTGCCCAAAGGTGACGTAGTAAAGTCATATGTCTTGTCACAGTCAATGATAAGGCGTTTTGATTGCGGGCAATATTTGTTGTAAATACCCAAGGCACGCTTCACGATGAGGTGAAATTGATGCCTGTCAATTTGGGTCATTTCTAAGTCGCCCATAATGAATCCACCGGTTTCGATCATGACGTAGTCAATTAACTCTTCAAGATACATACCAAGTACTCCAATTGATTGTAAAGACACTATAATTGAAGCTCACTAATGGGTGAGTTTCTAACGCTGATGTCACACCCGCGCTTACTTAAGTGTGTTAGTGCCCGTTATCAAAAAGCCAAGGGGCTTAATATTTAACAGGATGAAGCTGTAATTGTACAATACAAGTTGTGGCAGGAAAATAAGAGAATTGGGTCAGTCAAATTTTGATATTGTACAATTATGATGTATTGATTAATTTTTTCCGATTGCCAACTTGAAAAGTCGCTCTATGATATGTTCATCTGGGTAGGTATCTCCACACCTATCTGAGAATGCAAGTGCGATTTCCTGAATCAATATCAGTTGCTCGGTTTTTATTTCATTGTGAGAAAGCCCTAATTTGGACATCATTTGGTGCGTTACGACACTAAACTTCAAAATATCTACCGGTTTTCGTTCAACTTTTCTTCGCTCACCGTATTCCCAATATAGTAGATCTACTTGTAAGATCTGAGCAAAATGCACTCTATCTTCAGCTTTTCGAGGCAAAACATCCTCTTTTAACCACTTTGCAGCGGCTGAGAAGGAGATATCAGCAGCATCTCGAACCACAGAGGTTCTGCCGTGGCCTGGCTCTTTCCATCGTTTCTTATTCTTATCCAACATTTCATTGAGGCGGGCTGACGGTCCATTTGGGCTTTTTAACCCCAGATTTTGGTGATCGTTATAGTATAGTTCTGTCAACTTTAGTGGCTCCGAACGAAAAACATTGCTTAACACTTAAAGTGCAAAAAGCTGCTGCAATCATACAACCGTTACAGTTGAAACGCCATAGAATGCGTCGCTCTATTCTGGCTTTAAGTATGATTTAAATAATATTAAATCATTCATTAGTAAGGTTTTTTTTATTTCCGTTTTGCTGGTTTTAAAAATAACACCTTGAATTAATAGCACTTTAAATACATTTATCAAGATTTATAATTATATAAAACAGGATAATCGACGTGGTGATTTATCTAAAATGTGAATTGCGTCAAATGCTTTTATTCGCCTACATTTGCTATATATCAACACAACTCCAACAAGAAGTGTGCTAAAACACGTTTTCAGATCGATAAGTGAAGAATTGTATATGACGCAACAGATTGAGCTTGAATCAATCACACTTTGAGTGTAATGTTTTATAGCGCGGGGAAATGTTAGTCGTTGTAATACTAGGCAATCTAAGGCGCCTATAAAGAAATGTACGTTTTATTAGGGAGTGAGTGTTGTATGACAATAAGGTACAGCAAGTCCAGCATAACTGATGGTCGAGGCAAGCGAACAAGCCTAAACAGTCTTCTAAAAGACACCCACGTTAGAGCATTTGAAACATTGGCTTTGAACACTGCTAATGGGTTACGCAATGCTCTGCCGTTAAAAGAGAGTGCCAAAGTAGCCTATTTACTTGTCACTTGTGCAGATACGCTAGGTATGAACATTGATGAGTTCAATTACAATGTGAGTGTGGCAATTGTTGGTGTAGCGAATGATGCAGGTATATTAACCTATAACAAATGGCTACCAGAAAATGAGATCCAAGCAAGCCTACTAGCGACAGTGTCTAACGTTGCATATCAAGCTTTTGAGTTTCCGTCTGATGAATTTTATATTGGTAACCCTGCTGTTGAGCAGGTATTTGACATTACACCAGTATTGGACAATTTGATTCTTAACTAAAACGGCTCTGCGTGTGTACTTAATGTACTCACAAGCAAGGTGCGATTTTCAATATACTTGTAGTAACGCGTCTTGCGTTTAGTGGTGCACTACATTTAGAATGTTGACTCGAGACTAACGACATTTAGCCCAATATCATTATATGACGAACTGTGCACTTAAAATGATAGGTCAAGGGCTATAAGAATTTTGTAATGAATGGTGGACTAGGATGGACGCAAAACACTTTAATGCGACTTTTGTTAGAGAAGACATTAATATAGCAGCACTGCTTAATACTACTTACCAAGGTGGACCTGCACTCATTGCTGCTTATGAAGCCCTAAGTGATGAGGACAAAGCAAAAGTGTTGTGTAACGCAGCGATTAATGTCGGGGTTGGTATAGCCGGTATGGTACCGCCTGTTGAATATGAAAAGGAGTAATAGAAATCTAAATATACGTTAAGTGCGCTTTTATCAGAGCGACGTTTATATTGTTGGTCGTAAGGTGCGTGAAGTAAAACGCTTTGCTTAAAAGAGTGAATATGCTTGTTGGTTACCCTTAATCAATGAATGCTCAGACGCCAAGACTACATTTTAATTCATATCGGCGTCTGTTAGGGTGTGATTTGTCGCAGTGCCAGAGTAATATTCTAAGCTTAATAGGCAGTTTATTTAGCTGGCTTTGTTAATTATTTTATCTATTAGTGCTTTGATTTTAAATGACTTTATAACCTTGGGTGGCGCTTACTGTTATAACAAGTGAAGCATCGGCCATTTAGAAAAGTTAATTGCCAAGTTTAATGTTATCGTAGCGTAAGGTAATGGCTTCTAGCAATGAGCATGAATGAGTTGTACAGTATGGTATGTTTTATATTGTACAATTCACCCTTGCTTTGATGTGTGAATTTGCTCTTGCAAAAAGCCATCAATCATTCTATTAAAATTGTATTCACCCAGTGCTTTTCTTAATCTAATTCTATCTTCAGTTAAACGCCCGCTCTCAATGAGTAAATTAATGGTGTAACGTGCTTTGAGTATGTCTTGAACATCATCACCAACATATACAACACAATATATATCATGTTGGACGTAATTGGTGGGGTAGGGGAGCTTATCACAATGAAGTACATTACCAATTCGGTGTGTATTTGGTTTTTGCGCTGATGTTAAGAAAAGTGGATCTGAATTAAACATGTAATGGGTCTCATGGAGAAGTTAAAAGCAACACAGTAAATTCGCTGTGAATTTGCATATTGTACAATGCGCACAGTATCCAATGGGTTGCTCACACTAAAGTTGCAACTAAAAAAGGCGCTAATATTATACCAATTCGCCTTAATACTTGCTCAATTTGAAGGAATAAATCTGACGCTAATAGGTTAAACATTGCTTATCTAGAACAAACTAAATAGCACCGTCTTTTCAGCTACCTTGGCGATAGTATGACGTGCTAGCGGTATTATCGACAAGATTTGTTCGCCTCAAAATAAAAGCTTAATTAAGCAAATTGGTATAAAGAGTCCGGCTGAGCGAGATTTATCGATTACTAAACTTCAAGAAAAAACGCTCAAACGCAGCTTGTCCAACATAAACAATACGTGTTAAGCCTGTATCAACACCTTGGTCATCTTTGTCTTCGGTAATATAAAATACGCCCTCAGAGAAGCGCACGACACTGTCTATATGGTGTTCCCTCACATAGCATGGCGCTGTGATCATCTTAAATACGCGTTGTGCGTCGCTATCATTTAGATCAAGCGTGATATAAATACCTGGTGCCTGAACACCTTGATCATTGGCTGCATATAATAAATCCATGAGCTGCTTACGCATCGCATCAGCCGCAGGTTCAAGTGATTGCACAGTCGCAATAGCTGCTTGTTTCAATAACGCTTTATACGCTGAACCGATATCTTTAATATCACCTTCGCTGAGTTGCGCCAAAAGTGCATCTCTTTGTGCTGGTGTTAACTCAGCAATACGCTTAGCAGCATCCTCTAAGATTTCTTGATCTATACCGCCGCCGTCTAATATAACCGTATCGACAAAATGATCTAACCATGGGATTTGTATGTTTTGTGCTAATTTCAATGGCGCAGATACACCAACTGGAGAATCCGTTTTTGAAACAAAGCGTATTTGTATATCATACTCAACATAACGTTGATAAATTGAACCAGGCAAATCTTCAATTGCGAACCTTTCACCGTTAGGGCCAAAAAATTCATCTCGTTCAACGATGTATTCACGTGGCCCTGTATTTGTTAATACGGAGTTTATTACCTCGAAGCGCACTGATAAGTTGTCTTTTCCAGCCATATTGACACTTTCAATGTCATAAATTAACCGGTATGGGTCACTAGGATTTGAAAAGGCAATGTCACTCAGTGTTGGGGCTGAATAGGCTGTCCCATGAGTAGTAAAAGCACCTTGAAGCCAACCTGTTTGCAATACTCCGTCAACAACAAGTTCTATACCATAGTAATAGTCAGTGCCAGAGAGCAAACCATCGACAAATAAATCCTTGTATTGAAAACGGTCCTCTGCTTGATAAGTGACTTTATACGTTAGCTGAGTACCATTAAATTTGTATGGATTTAAGTTACCTTGCGCATATGTTTGATCGAATGAAACTGAGTTACCATCTAATTCATCTTTGGCTGCAACATAAATAGACAAGTAGGTATTCGGTAAACTGGCTTGGTCTTTTAACGCATCTCGCAACGAGATGTGATCTTGCGCGCCAACCAGCGCAATGGCGTGGCGCATTAGCCCATCGGCTGCCGCTTGTGTTTGTGCCGTCGTGACTACATTGTTAGTAGCGTTTAAAAACGACAATAGATCAAAAGTCATAGGAGATCACCTCTATAATAACTGGGCGTATAAACGCCCAGCAGATTGTAAAGCAGGTTATGAGAAAATAAGCTCAGCACGGTCACGATACACATCGCCACGCACTGACACTTGGAATTTTTTGTCTGAAATAACGCCACCTTCAACAATTGGGCCTAAGTAAAAAGCTTTACCAAGCCAAGTAAAGTAACGGGTTTCGATACCGTTGGTGAAACCCTGTTTGGTCACAAACATAAAGACATCATAGGTATCAAATTCGGCATCTCCGGTAGAACCGCTCAAGTCCAAAACTTCGCTGTAATCAGGGTCAATATCACTGTATAGAGCAATACGACGTAACTTCGTCCTTACTTCGTTAAAGGTATCTTTTGCACTTTCAAATTCTTCGACCGCCACGTCACGAGTCAGGTCGTACATCTGCGATGCAACGAGTGAATATGCGCCACTATTTAACGCGGTACGCAATGCTTTGCGGGCATCTTCATTGGCTGTTAGCTTAGTTGCTATCTTACTCACAAGCGCATCTTCAATTTGCTTGCCTTTGATGACCGTCGTGTCGACAAAACCAGCAAGCCAAGGAAGTTCAAAAGATTGAGCGTCTACTTTTACCGAAGCTGAAGCTGAGTTGGGCGCATTATCCACTTTCTCTATCGTTCTTAAGTGGACAGAGTAATTTACATAACTGCGCATGTTGTTTTCACCAACAGTAAACATAAAGGTTGGTTCACTGTCTGCTTGAAATTCAAATTCTCCAGAAAATACCACGCTTTGCTCATAAGGCACTTCTGGCATTGCACTCTTAGTGTCGTCAACTACTTCAAGTAAAAAGTGCGTGTTGTCCTCAGCTGAAACGTTACTGACTTTTACTTCGACACTTTTAGCGGTTTCTGTGATTGATAAAACGACATTTTCTGGCTCCGCTACATTCGAGCCCCCTAGCTGCATTTCAGAGCTTGGCGCTAATAGAAACTCTCCTTGCAGTTCGCCATTCAGTACAAGTTCAAATGCGCATTTAAAACGCGCATTTGCTGGCAAGCCGCCAATTGTAATAGGCTCGTACTTTTCACTCCCTTCTTGCGCTTGATGTAAATCTTTCAGAGCGACTTGCGCTGTATAATCAGCGGTATCGAGATCATCTTTTGTAAGCTCGCCGCTAGCATACGAGTGTTTCAAGTACACTTTTAGGTATGAGTTACGAATATCCTCTTTGAGAGATATGTTATTTTCACTTGCGTATACTTTAATTGCATCGAATAAGTAGTCGCCAGCAATATCTTGGTTCTCTAGTGTCAGTGAAAGACTATAGATACCATGGTTGTTAGGTTGCGACGTAAACGTCACTGTGTTTTGCAATACAGTAGTAATATCAAATGCCATGTTAGCATCTCCTATAGGTGCAGGATTGTAAGGCTCAATCTCACAGACTCATTTATGTACCAACAACGCGTTTGTTAGTTCAATATTCTCACAGTTGCAATTAAGGTAAAACCAACCTAACTGCATGCTTTAAGAGCGCACAATCCATCCTAAAAACGTCGGCTCACTGATGTGATGAAGTTGCCAGCATAATTAATGCAGCGACTCTTTGACTGTTTTCAAGCGTTGAGTTTGGCGCTTTTTTATATGCTAAGTGAGCAAATGCACTTTTGGTTTCTGCTTGTAAAAACCAGCAGGCATTACCCAACTCAGTTTCGACGATCAAAGCTAGTCTGTGATGATATTCACATAAATAACACGCCTCTTGGTGTGCATAGGTGAATGCTATCAGCAAATCATTTTTTTCTCGGCTTTGCTCTTCGAACGATTGTTTCAGTTTTACATGCCTATTGAGTAATTCAATACGCTGACTTTCACTTGCGGTTAACGCTTGCTCGTAGCTTGCCAGAGGCAGTGTACCCAGAATGTCATGTAAAACACTGTAGTCTCTTGATCTTGGAGACCAGTTTAGTCCGAGCTTATCCAGCGCCGTAGACAAAGCGTCCTTTGCGAGTCGAACTTCCTCTGCTAACAGCTCATTGGTAAAGCGCAGACGTTGCTGCTCTTTAACTATATCATCTCGGTTTGTACCGAGCTCGTTTTGGTGAGATATGTGTTTTTGTGTCATCTTGCGCTTCCTTTTCGTTGAGCTAAATAAACATCTCAACGTTCTCAAACGCAAAGTAGAACCTTACCTTCTACCTATCTCACACATGTAACCACGGCTAACTGGTTACCGAAGTGATGGCAAGCTGTCTTAAACGATATTGTTCAATCACTTTAGCTCTCGCTTCGCTCCAAGGTGCACAACAACCTTTACCAAATTGCATCGCAGACCCATCATTTTTATTATTGTACAATGAGTAGAGGTTACAGCGATAGAGATTTACGCCCTCTTGTAGCGTTTCATCTAAAATTAGGTGGGTACATTGATTGGTTTCGGTGTTCATTTCACCTCTATCACACAGGTTCGTTCGGCAACACGCCCCACTTCTGACACATTTGAAATGATAAATAGGTTCATCCTCGTGACCAGAAACTACCAACAACTGCTCTTGCTCCATCCTTTTTAACTCTGTATCACTTGGTCGCCAGAACTCAGGGTCAATGGTCACAATCCCTTGGTCACGACTATTCACAGGTGGCTACTTTGTGATCGTCATGGGCAATCGTTGCAACACTTTCTCGATTAATCAGCATGGGCTCTTTATTATGCGAGGAAAGTAGCACACTACCTTTATCAAACCGACGGACTTTACCATTAAGACAGATACCATTGACTAAATACACACGCACTTTCGCCCCTTTTAAAAGGAACTGTATTAAGTGCTCTCCCCACAGGTCAAAAGGCTCACCATTGGGAAACACCAACTCTTTATTAGACATCGACTTAACTCCAGTTTACTGATTACTACTAGTGCCACTTTGCTTTATATTTGCGACACAAAAATGAACTTGTTCACGCTGACAAACGTCAATTACGTATGTTTCTCGTTCTTACAAATTTATCAAAGCCTCTAAATCCAAACGAGGCTCCTACAGCTAGGCCGAACATATAGCGGTAAAATTCGGGGGTCTGCTCTAATTGAATAAAGCCTTGATGAGCGTATGGCGCAAGTTGTGGAATAAAACACATAATAAAAGGAACACTTAACAAAACAGTAAACCATTCATCTTTCCAACTGGTGGCCGCACCATTAGCCATCGCTTCTTCCCAACTTATTACGCGCTGCGCTTTAGCGTGTGCAGCTTGTTTAACAATATCCTGTTTGCCTTTAAATATTTCGAAAATCCAACCGCCTGCGGCTGTAAGAGCTTGAAACCACATGTTTTTATCCTTATTTAACTAAGTTAACACATCATACCTTTTATCTTTCTAATCCGCCCTCAGCAACATTATACTACTGGAACATGATGCGGCCACTTGACGCATGCAGACAATCAATAATTTGTTGTACAATAGTATAGGCAAGGCGACCATCATACTTACCTAAATAGTTTTCTCTAAGCCTTTTCATACATAGCGCAATAATACAAGTGTCGTCCGCAATGGGATGAATATGAATAATCTCCACAATAAATTGTTCTATAATTCGCTCGAGTGCCAGCGCACTGATCCTTTCAGGCATCGCATGTAGCAAATGCACCAGCTCGTTATTCAAAGAGCTGAGCTTTTCTTTGTCTCTTACACCAGGTCGAGATTTGTTTTTTATTTTAGCTATGGATTTTTTTATTTCATATTCAGCCAGTTGTGCAGCCCTTAACTGCGAATTTGGCTCCGATTCATCTATACCTAACGACTCACAAAATTTACGTACTCGCTGTGCAGCATCCTCACACTCAACATCTAAATACACCAATACCGCATCAGTTGTACATGTCATCTTTTTTCAACCTAGTCTCATCTTGATAGCAATATGCCTTATAATTATCACAATTACAACGCGATACAATTTATATTGTACAATATAAATTCCACATGATGCGTGACTAAAAAAGAAGAAAGTAGCTAACCGCCTACTTCGCAGTTAGAATAAGAGTCGTTTAATCTAAATGAGACTTGAGAACCTATATTATGGAGCATGTACAAATACTTGGGGCGATCAGCCGCACTAAAATGAAGCATACATATGAACTTATCGCGTTCGCTGATGGAGTTAAGCCTGCTGGGATAAGGGATATCATTAATGTGCCTCTTACACAAACCATTTGCCTTAATCGCAAGCTGCATATCAACGAGTATCCGCAAATTACGAGCTTTTTTGAAAGTTACCCTAGCTCAACACCACTGGGACAACAAGCCATAGCGGTATTTATTGAACATGATAGTTTGAATATAAAAGGTATGCTCAATTTAACCCCTTTGGGGTGGGCAACCCTGAGTAAAGAAAACGGCATGCCCATTCATTTACCGAGTATAAACCTCAGCACCCGCAAAAAACTGTTTGCACAAAACTATACTCATTTGCGTAACCTTTTAAATGAGTACAAATGTTATATGAATGATCCTCAGAGCCTTACTCATCATGTAACAGATGAAGTAAAAGCACAATAGCTGTAATAAAGGGGCAAAAGGTGACAACAAGTCACCTTTACTGGAATAAATTAATATAGATAGGCAGGCAATAAGTTAATAGTAATAGCGTCCGCTTGGCTGTAGTCATTATCTACAGTGCAATCAAAGTAAGTATGATCAACTTGCGCTTCTTTATTCGATACCACGTCTCTAAATGCTTGCGACGTAACTTTCGCACCATATTGCTTTAGTACCACACCTGAGGACTCATTATCGGGTAGCCATGGTTTTAGCCTTAAGTTGGTGATGTTATATGCGTAACCATTGTCGTAACCACGATAGCTTGGGTCTATCTCATTGCTAATATCCAGTGTTTCTCTGTATACTTCTTGACCTTTTCTGCGGGCAACAACATCACATGAAACAAGTGAGCTGATATCACCAACTCGGCCAGCAAACCAACCAGCACCAATGTATATCTCTCCTGGAGAATCTGGGTAGGAGCTTTTTGAAATAGATACTGGCAATTTACAAATTACTTGTGTCGGGGTATTCGCAACATCTGGTGAAGCAATGGTAGGTTGCCCAGGGGCATATTTTTTAGCCGGTGTGAAATTATTGTCAGTAATGGTAGACCACAACCCACCATATTCACCAACTTCTGTTCCAGAATAGACCGAACCTGTGATAGTACAGAACCCGCGAGGGGATGGTGTACTTGGATGTTCAGGGTAAAGAGAAGCATAGGCGGTAAAAGCAGTAAAAGCACACAGTATATATATAACTAATCGATTATTTAACATAATATTACTGCCCTTAAAATTTATCTGCGTAAGTAGTTGCATAACTGCCTAGAAGCATAATATTGTCTTGAGCTGGGTTTTTAAATTGACAAATACTTCTCGCATAGCCATATGGTTGGTGTGGAAATTGACCACTATGTGTATATCTGATTGTCATGGTAGAAATTTTTTTACCATCAATCTCTTCATGCTCCCAGTGTGGGGTACTGCGTATCAAATGTACATTTGTATATTCGCTACGAATAAAACATCTATCAGACGCGATCTCACCTAAAAACCGGTCAGCAGAATAAGTGTTTGTGAACACTTCAAGTTTATTTGCTCTAAGACGTCCAATACATTGCACCTGGCCTAGATCGGATTTCAATTTGGTTGCGCCAAACTCGTCGGTATAATCAATACGATCTGCAGCGCATATACCTACTCTGGTAAGTTGTGGGTTTTTAAATGAAGTGGGATCTCGAAAAGATTGCTCGGAAATTACCATAAAGTCATCTAGGTAAACCACATCACCCACGCTGGTACGTGAAATAGTCACTTTTTTAACGGGCTTTGATGAATGAACGCCCCAAAAAACTAAGTTCTTATGAACATTAACCTTATCCGGCATGGTGTAATGCGCAACGCTACCATCGGTGTGCTCAAACTGAATTTCCAAATTGGCGCTGCCAATGTCTAAGTCCACTGCCTGAAATGCAAATGACTGAATGGGCACGCTAAAGGTCATTGCCAAGTGGTCGATGTTAAGTGACATCCACCCTGTTGCAGAATAGTTCGTCTTTTGAAATACCGCAGCACCCGATAGCGTGGCAGATACACCGCTACTAAAATTGAGCGTTTGTCCTTCGGCAGCTTGCATATTAGTGAAGCTTTCCAAACTATCGGACAGCACCTTACGCTCTGAAGAATGTGCATTAAATTGCGAAATCGCACTGGCTACTCTATCTTTTACTCCTGTTGTCCCCCAATCAATATCTCTTGCATAAATAGGCTCATCGGCTAGTGCGGGGAGTGCAGTTAGCAGCAGCGTGATAACCGTGATTAACGCTTTCATTAAAAGTTTCCTTGTCTAATTTTGTGTCTAGATACTGTGATACCTTTAGGCCGGCTAAGCGCTTGCGAGTGCGCGTAACCCATTACTAACAGGTATATGATATCCGTTGAAAAATATAACCCAGTCTCATTGCTAAGCCCTATTACTTGTCAGTAGAGAGCTGGGCGCAATATAGCACACCCAGAATATTGTACAATAATAAAAAACGCGGATTTAAGCCAGTTGCACATTAATGCAAACACCTAGCATGTCTCAGCTTAATAACGTCACACGAGTCAGATCCAAGTCGGTATCAATGACCAAGCCAGCGTGATCAGCCGTTACTTTTGCGTAGGCAACCACTTCGGCTATTTTACTTTTAGGCCCTTGAATATTAAGAGTAACCTCAAACTTATCCGGGGATATATTTCTCTCTAACTGCGTAATTTCACGTAATGCTTCGTCATTGAACAGTCTATCTCTGATCATATCCGCCACCTTATATGCACTTTTCCATCGCTGACGGATAAGTGCTTTTGATAAGCGTTTAATGGATGTATTCAAGTCTGTAACCGAAATTGTTACGACAGAGTACTGTGTATTCATTGGGGTGCTCCTTTCATTTACTATTGTACAATAGCAAATGAAAGGCAAGCAGAAAAGGACTAAGCAGCAAAAACCAACAATGGCTATTGTTGATTTAACGGAGAACCAATCAAAGTCGACAAATCACTTTCTTTCATCAACCGCTCCCAAATAACCATATGTCCCAAGATTGTTCTTAGTTTGTCTCTGACAGGTGCTAAAGAGAGTGTGGTGGGTACATCATCCGACTCAATCGGCGTATTGTCGGCCAAGTCAATAACGCGTAGTAGCTCTTGAAAAGCACTGAGCGCTGGAATAGATTGTTGGATCATCCTAATCGATAATGAGCGTCCACCTATGGTAGATATTTTGGTTTCCAGTGTCATGCGCGCCAAGTTTTGATAAATCGCCAGACGCTCTTTTTCTTGCTCCGCCTTGTCGTCGATCTCTTTCAAAAACTCAAGGTGCGTATCCAAATGGATACGTTTGAATTCAATAATTGCTTCAGATACCCAGCGGCTGCGTGATACTCCTTTTTGCTGCGCTGCCGCATCCATTAATTCAATCATTTTGTTAGGAAATCTAGCATTAATGCGATCGGAGCCGTCACTCACTGAGTCAAGTTTTGGCTTAGGCGTCACCAGCATAGCAAGTTTACTTGAGCTACGATCATTAACCATGCTTACGCTCCTCTTTCTGGCCTTGGAATAATTCAGACCAGTTGACCCCTTCAGTGCGCGCTTTACGGATCAAACCAGATAAATCCTCGCCCGACATATCTAGGTTGTCTAAATGCTGCATAGACTGACTGACGATATTTAATAAACCTTGGCGGTATGTATCTATGTCTTCTTTTGAACCTTTAGATGCAGCCATTGATTCCAGTAGCTCGCCTGTTTGTTCCAGTGTAGGATCTATCCGCGCGCAAACCGCAATCAGCATTTTTAGCTGTCTGTCTCGTAACGCATTATCCGACTCAGGTGTTGGAAAGCCTAACTTCTTCAGCTTCTTAACTGTTTCTTTTTTATCGCTCTCTGACTGTTGTGCCACTTGTTGACGTGTAACATCTTCGCTCTTTTTAATGACATGCTTACCCGTAACTTGATTAACGAGTTCCATCACTTCATCCACAAGCGCTTGAGGCACCTCATCGATAGAAAAATCAATCTTTTCATCTGCAACCGAGAAGGCATAAACATGAACAGGATCACAACTAATACCATGTTGCTGTGCATATGCTACAGCGTCATTCGCCACTTTTATTAAAGATTCACGACCCGGCTTATGCACGGAGCAGATCTCTAACAGCAGCTCGCTTTGCGGGTGYCGCACCAACTTCAAAAAACGTGCAACTTGTGGTTTTGACTCAGAAGTCAGCTTCATCGCGACTTTTGCTGTGTTTGTAGACATTGCATCGGCAACATCTTTACCCACTTTTTGACATAGCACCCTGTAATGTGTGTGATAATGCCTGAATGTATCTGCCAAAGATAAAGATACCGACGAACTATTCGCTTCGTATGAAGTTGCGAGAGTGGCCAGCTCAACGTCTAGATCTGAGGCATCTTGAGATAGGCCATCAGCAGCACGTTCATTTACAGCCAGACGTAGTCTTAGCGTCTCGCGTCCGTATAAATGGGCAGCACGCAGACGCCGCTCACCATCAATGATCACAACATGTGACGCAGCGCCAAATTCGTCGTAAGCTAAAAAGCCATCAATAGACTTACGCTGGCCTTTTGTTTTTAAGCTCACCGCAGTTTTAAATAAGTCCTGCACACCCGTCATTGCGTCGCTTAACTCTTTGCCGTGCAACTTACCTTTAGCCACTAACATTGCCAGCGGTGAAGCCCAAAACGATTCTACATACTCAGCCGCATCTAGCTCTTGCCAATTATCAGGGCATGAAGGCAGCAATTCCATATAAGTATCAAAAGATAACTTTAATGTACCGTTTAAGCGATGGTTGTCTGCTCTGGGTTTAATCAAACTCAACGGTATTTCTACATCGAAAGATTCACCACCGTTCTCTTCAAACATTTTTTTCACTTGAGACAACTGCTCAATGACCGGCACTTTATAGATTGTTTTTTCTACGGTTGCGCCTGATAGCCCTTGCTCGTTCGAGTTCACAGATTTATAAGATCGTTGCTGTTGCTGCAAATACATCGCGTTAACCGCATCCATTTCCTGTGAAAGTGCTTGCGCCGTTCTTTCGGCAGCTTTGTCTCGTGCTCCTTTGGTTTGAAGCAAGTGACCGAGTTTTGATTGTTTTTTACTTGTCATAGCGAATTACCTAAAAGCTTAATTATCATCCTCAGGAGGAAGAGGCTCACCAAAAATGCGTTGATGTAACTTATCAATTATTGAAAACAGCTTTTTTCTCGAAGGATCTGATTTTTTATTCCAAATAAGCGATGACATTGGCGGCTTTACAGCTCGTTTCTCTTCAGCGCTGAGCTTTTCAAAGCTTTCCGGGTCTATATAAGGGGGCACAGAAATATCACGACGTTCCTGAATTAACCGACTACGAGGAAATACCTCATTTTTTGGAAAGCAACCAAACGCAGGGTAATTGAAAATTGGCTCTAATAAAATTTCTTCTCGTTTACTCAACTTCCCTGAATTTAATGGATTAACAATTGTCGTCACTAGGCGCATGCGACCATCACTATTATTTGCCGCGAGGCAAGACATAGTGACGGTGTTGCATGAGCCAAGCGTATCTCTGGATGGGTTTACTGGCACAATCACATGATCCGACAGTTGATAAAGCGCCTCGTTTAATTCCGCATCCAATGGTGGGGTATCGAAAATGATCAGGTCGTAGCAATTGAGGATGTCGCAATCAATCAACCAAGACTCCCACCGCTCATAAAGTGTTCTTGCCGGGTATTTTTCTGCATGAGTGTGGATATGACTGAGTGCCTCACTATCACCAGGCACAATATCTAGCATCCCCCCCAATTTATTCACAGTGCCTAAATGAGGGGAGTCATGCTGGATATATGTGCCGTACTGACACACATATTGCCTGTCTTCTTTCATGATCTCTGATGAGCTACTGCGAGCAGCAAAAGGCATTGGATTACCATCTTCATCATAATACTCAGGGTGAATTATGGGCTGATGAATGGCTCTGAGCGCAGAACCGGCAAATGCGTGCGCCGCATCAACTGTGGTCGACTCAATAACGCCATAAGCACCACTTAGATTGCACTGTTTATCAGTATCTATAAGAAGGACGCGTTTACCAGCCCAAAGCGCAATACCTTCCCCTAAATAACTCACCAAGGTGGTCTTACCCACACCACCTTTGCGGTTTGCAACAGAAACAATCTTAGCCCGACTATCGACCGGAATTTGGGCTAGCCTGAAGCTTCTTGCAGATAAACTCATAAAAACCTCCATGCGAATTTTACAGCCATTATTTTTTTCATTTTCGGTTCCTTAGCGGATTATTGAGTTGCGCGCACTTTACTTTTTGAGTCAAGAACGCCTGTACGACAATGACTTATAGCTTACGCCATATAAAAAGTGAGTGCAACAATTGATTGTGCAATCACTTTTTATAAACACAAAAAACAGCAACCAATAAGTTTGTATTCACTCACAAACAAATGTAAGTACCAGCTAACAACAAAAGTCCTATCAATATAAAGAGGAAGCACTTACTTACACATAAGTATCAGTACATAATTCGAACAATCAAGCAGGCGACGATACCGTGACAGTATTGCCTTAACATTATTTTCACTGTCACTTAAAGTAATTTCTTTGCTGCACTCAATGTGCCGTTCAAGGTACAATAGACAATATAAGAGACTGAAGTTGATAACAACTTAATAGTGAGTAGTGATTGAGACCCTGTTGTGGCGCCTTTTTAAAGTGCCATTCGTATAGTATTGCCCGTTATGCCAAAACAGCTCAATTAAAGGTACTAACGGTGTTTGGTTAAGGAGTTAACATGTCAGATCACTTACGGCAGTATCAACACGTTTTTGAGTCAGCCTTTCGTTTACTTTTAGAGTTTGAAGGTGGCTTTGTCGACGACCCTGACGACAGTGGCGGTAAAACAAAATACGGGATTTCTCAAAATGCCTATCCTAATTTGGATATAGCGGCACTGACCAAAGCACAAGCGAAAGAGATATACCAAAGAGATTACTTTGAAGCCTGTAAAGCCCACTTAATGCCTGAAAAAATGGCGGTTTTAGTTTTTGATACCGCCGTAAACATGGGGGTGAGAAGTGCTATAAAACTATTACAACAAGCGATCAAGACCGATGTAGATGGCATTATTGGGCCTAACACACTTAGAGCGTTAAAACAGGCAAACAGAGTCCAAGGAGACAATTTATTCATTGAGTACCAAAGCTTAAGAGCCAAGCAATATGCCGAGATCATCGCACGTAGACCGAGAAATGGTAAATATGCAAAAGGCTGGTTTCGCCGTCAATTTAAACTACAGCAATACCTGTCACAACAGGTCGGCTTTGCTGAGGAGGCTTTATGAATCAACAATATATCACCGCCAAACTCACACACTATGATACCCAAGATCCTACGGAGGTATTTGAAGATTTAATAGCAACGCATTCTCCATTTGCATTCTATTTATTTAACTGGATAAACTTTCATAGTGATGCTTTTGAAAGCTGTGTAGAACTTTTACATGATATTCAATGTATTGATGGCCGAGTACTCCATCAGTGTATGCCGCATCGTAATGGCACTCACTTCGTTTGTATTGAAACAGATGAAATTATATATCCATCCCACATCAGCCTGATCCGGCTGAGTAAAAAGCAAATACTTATGCCATGTGAATGGACTCATCCTACACAGGCACTTTACCCAACCAAGCGCTGAGCGAAGCTCGGCAAAATTCAGTGAAAATGAGAGTGGAGCGACAGAATGATCACAGTAAACATTCCCCAGGAAAATGGACAGTATCAATCAGTATCGAACCAAATTGGTGACCACACGCTACATGTTGTCACCCCAACATTTGGGAAAAGCGAACTGCTTGTGTACGTCGACTTTAATAAAAAAAATTTGCAGGCAACAGGGCGCATCAAAATCGCTATGCAAGACCCAAACATAGCACAAGACACACCGTTCGACATGTGTCAGCTCGTCAATAACAGCATTGTGCCGATGGAGATAAATATTGTACAATCAGGTCAATATAGGTTTCCTATTCCGGTTGGTAGCAATGAAGTCAAGGTTAAACTATCAATCGAGCTTGCTGATGCTCATGAAGAAACTGATTCGTTAGCACTATGGGTAGCAGCCAATAGTGATAATGCAGTATCTGTTTTAAAGTAAGGGCTTAAAATGTACAGCACTTCAGTTTCACAACAGTTTTACCAACCAGATCAAAGCAGTAGCGGAGAGTCAAGCACGGAAATTCAGCAGTCATACACAATTTCCGAGCCTGATGGACAACCCATTCACATTGCACTAAACGGACAAATCGACAGTACTAAACATGTTTTGGTAACATTGAATGGCTTGCTCTTGGATAAAGAAAGTCAATACAGTATCGCTACACAAGATAGCAAAAGCATCCTGTTGATTGACCCAGCTGTCACAGTTTATGACGGTGATAAAATTCAATTGTCAGCAAAATTACTCAACTGATAACAGTGAGTATAACGCTGTCTCTGGAATCGCGTATGAGCTTGAGATGAGAAATACATTAACCCATTAAGGAGACTCATCCAATGAGTAAGTTACGCGCAAACTCACAAATTATGCCTGCAACAATTAGTCGTGAGCTAGTCGACCCAGGCTTTGAAGCAAACTTAGTAAAATTTGCTGATGATATTGCTTCACTTAGTACCGTAAAAGCGAGTATTTCCTACGTAGACTCTAAAGTATCTGATCTCATTAATAGTGCACCTGAAGCGCTTGATACACTTAAAGAATTAGCTGATGCACTGGGAAATGACGCCGACTTTGCAGCAACTGTAACGACTGCTTTAACCACACAAGATAACCGTATTAAGGCCATAGAAGATGATACATCGCGTATCATGGCTCAGGATATTGTTTCTGCGGAAGATCTATCCGCTCAAGTAGATGGTGCAGTAGTGTCTTTTGATATTGCAAAATCACCTCGGGTTGGATCTGCACAAGTGTTTGTGAATGGCCTTGCTGTATTTGAAGACTCGATTACGATTGACGAAGCCACCAAAAAGGCGACTTTTGTAACAGCGCCTCAAATCGGCGACAAAGTGCGCATTAGTTACATCGCTGAAAGATAAAATAACGAAACTCATTAAGAGGCCACTAATCAGGCCTCTTTTTCAGAGACAGCAAAGCTAGATTAAGCAGAGCAACTTTAGATCTGTATACTGAAATTTTTATTGTACATTAAAATTAGGCCACTTTTGAGTACCGAACAGCAAGCTTACTTTAGCAAAGATCAGATTCAGATCGGTTATAAGTATCTAGTTTCTGTATAAAAGTGTTCAAAATAGCTAAAACAGCTCAATTTGGATCGCTTTGTAAGTTCCATATCTATAAATTAAGCAACTAATTTACGATCTAAAATCAAATAAAAGCATATATAAATCCAACTAAATCAATATTTTATTTATAAAAATTGATAGCCGGACTTATTTTTTAAAAAAGATCCCACTTACTTATGTACCGTTCCAAATTTTTGAAAATTTGAGCCAGTTTATACCGTAATGACGCTTCACTATAACAAATGCTCATTTAACAACGTAGTTGTACAATACTAAATACGTTGAGACAGATGTGTAGATATCTTTTTTAATTCTCTACGGAAAAAATAAGCCTCATCCAGATCTTGCCTCGCTTCTAATTCTAATAATAAACGCTCCATCATGAGTAATGACTGCTGGATAGATAAACGGGCTATGTCAAGGCAATCTTGTGCAGAGTCTCTTTGTTGACGCGACAGATCAAGCGAAACTCTTAACTCTTCTATGGTATCTTCAGCGATAATTAACTCATTTCTAAAGTCGGCAAGCTGAATACGCTGCTCTTCCTGGGAGTGCTGCGCCCCCAACTCATAGAAGAATGACAACAGAGAAGTAAGGTATTCAGGAGCCACTGTATTTCCTTTAAAACACGGCTGCCCTTTGTGTTCTTGCAACTCGTTAGGGCTTCTTTTACTCGGAGCAATATCATTATACATACAATACAAGTCCTGTTTCATTTACTCGGCTTACGTTATCGTAAACCAATTATTTCGTGCGCTTTAAATCCGTTATCTTACGCCTTTTCAAACCCATCAGGGCTAAGCAAACAACAAGACAATTTTTTATTTTATTAATTGAATCATGACATTACCTAAATCACTGTCCAAGAATAATAGTACCAGCCCAGAGCAAGGTGAAGCCGCTGTATTACTGCATAAGTCAAAACAACCTAGCAATACTTGTCAAAACACACACATGTCAAATACTTAATTTTCGGCGCATTTCTATAAAACACCGCATGGGTTATTAGGATAGAGTTTATTTGCTTGGGCCGCAACTGTTTTTAGCAAAGCCAATAAATCCGCTGACGCTCACCCTTTGAGCAGCATGCTTACTTATAACGGGGAGGAATATTGAGTAGTGCCAGGGATCCCAGCACTAAAGCAGCCACCAATTAGACGGCTTTATTCTCTTCTTTCACAATGCCAAGTGCTTTTCCTAGCAGCTCTTTGTATAGCTGGCCGCCTTGCAAAATCCCTGCAAGAAGAATGCGTTGAGACTCCAATTCTGCAGCCTTCTTTTGCTGCTCTTTTGTCAGCTTACGCTTATCTTCTGGAAGTTCATTTTCCGCTTCACGCAATGCCGAGCTTCTTTCGTCAACATGTTTATTTAAGTGTTGTTGTACAACACCTATCGCTTGTTCAACTTGTCCTTTTGTTGCCATTTGAAACGCTCGCTGTGTCAGGCTAGCGAAGTCATCTGCTACAATAGCATATCCGTTATTGCATTGCGTACATACCGCCGCAAGCTTGCCTGCTATCTCACCAACAATGCTAGGATTGCTACAATACGGACAGCGGGGTAAATTCATACTCATTCTTTGATTTCTCCATTAATACAATAAAATCAAACTATTACACATACTTGATATGCAACCAGCCACATTCATAATGTGAGCCAGAAAGAAATAGCAATATGTAGAGTTTATATTTGTCTCATTCGCATGATGACTTAAATGTCTTCACATTTCAATTGTACAATAATATAGTAGCGCTATTATCACCGTTGAAAAACTTGAGTTCGCATTCTTTGAGCTTGGGGTGCATTGAGGTTTCAGTACTAGCGTTCTCAGATAAATTAGCTAAAAATAATGAACTTGAACAAAAAAAAACACCTTCCGTGTTTGGAAGTAAAAATGAACGAACAGTTCGAACCTCTGATGAAACATGGTTCAATCTATGCTAAAGTGATGGCCGATTCGATCCAAGCTACCTTGCTACAAGTAGCAAAGCAAGAGCTTGCTACAGCCGAGGCAGAGCAAGTAATAGGTGAGCTCACAGCACCATCGCTGTGTCGAGATCTTGTTGAAAAAGAGCACAGACTTGCTATATCTGAAGAGCTTACAGCGTTACGAGAGATTGCCATGCTGTTATTGATCTATATTGAAGAGCAAGCGATATAAAATTTCCCATAATACGCATTTATTTTGCGTGTAAATTAATGAGACATGTGACATGACTAATAAAGACAATACAACTGCCGTTGAGCAGTCATTCGAACTACAAAAAATTTACCATAAAAAATCAACTTTCGATGCACCCAATGCACCGGCTGTATTTTTAGATGAGTGGAAACCCTCTATTAGCGTTGATTTAAATACTGAAGCAAATAGGATAAGCGATACCACTTATGAGGTTGTACTCACTGTGAAGTGCAAAGCTAAAGCCACGAATAGTGATACACAATTATTTAATACCACTGTAGAGCAGGCAGGGATCTTTGAAATTGAGGGCTATGAGGAAACAGAGATCATGGCATTAGTAGGGTCATACTGCCCAGCTCAGCTCTATCCGTTTGCACGAAATCACATTTCCTCTCAAGTGTTACATGGCGGCTTTCCCCAGCTACTTCTGGCGCCTGTCGACTTTGATGCACTACTTGATGATGCAATAAAAAGCGCAGATCAAGAGAGTCAAGGGAGTGAAACAAWCGACACCGGCGATGAGGTCGAGGTCATCTAGCTAGTAAAAAGCCGACGCTGTGTCGGCTTTTCTAATTCAAATTAGCTTAGTTAAGCTTTCTACTTTCAAGCGAGAAAACCTTGCCGATAACAGCGCCCTGCTACCGCCAAGATAAATTCCGCCATATAGTCAGGCAAAAAACCAGTCAACATAGACTATTTTACATTCGGTAGAAGCTCTTTGAGTCGTTGACTCACTTTGAACTGTACAGTGTTGCACGCATCAATAGGAACAGGCTCTTTTGTTGAGGGGTTTCTCCCTAAACGCGCATTACGTTGAACTACCTTTAGTGTTCCAAATCCTTGCACTCGCACATCTTGTCCTGCTTGCAGAGCGTCACAAAACGCATCAATCACCGCATTCACACAACCACGAGCGTCTGTTTTACTAATTTTCATTGCGTCAGCCACATGATCAGCCAACTCTGTCTTTGAAATTGCCATCTTAAATACCCCTAAATATCTACATGTCTCAGTTAACAACCAAATCATGAAGAGGTAGTAGATATTATATTGTCACATTTGCATTATAATTTGATAGATATTGTACAATTTAATTCTATCGATTCGATAACAGATTAACGTCACTAAATTGGTAAAGGCCAGTTATGTGATTTTCTCCATTGTACCACGGTGCGCTTAAACACTCGCAGCGCAAAAACGAAAACCTACTTTATAACCGACTAAGTAACATCTAGCTTTCTAAATTAGAAGTTCGACGTTGACGTCGCCGACTGCAAGCGCTATCACAAGATGAAAAAGCGTGCTCTTCACCTACAAACTCTCTTGAAGCCAAGCAGTTAGCAACCGCACTGGGTAGTTCTTTGTTTGATATTAGCCCCAGAGCCCGGGCTTTTGCCATTTCAACTGCAATTACAATTTCTTCTGCGCTCATATCAGCATTATATAATCTCAACTGTCCTTGCTCATCATAACCAATGACAAGTCCTTTTATCAATGAAGCGGGATCTCCCTGCGCCAAGCTAGCGCATATTTTTTGGATCTGCGTATCCATAAGTACCATCCTAGATTCTAAATCTTTGAGCTATATGCCTGTAGTTATTTAAATAAAAAGCCACTCCTTAAGCAGGAGTAGCTTTTCGGTTGGGTCTACTTAAAGCACTTATATCACCTTTAAAATATACGCTTTAAAATCATCATATTGCAGAGTCACATGTTGTAAGAACATTTACTATTCTCTCTCACATTGCAAATGTGCTATTTAACAATTAGCGTAAATCTTATGGTGTCTTTATATGTCTCATTTAATGTACAACGGAAACGAATATACTCCGCATGTTACAAGAAATCTAATTAGTGTGCAGGAGTATCCAAGCTTTAACCCCCCTTGTCAATAATCAATTGTAACAAGAATAGAAACATTGCAACATAGTACAGGCACCTTAAAGCAACAAGCAAGTTGTACAATTATCAACCACCTACGATTAGTCAACTGAATTTATCGAAGAATGATCTAATACAGTTGGCTGAAATACCGCTTTTAATGACTAAATTAACAACGGCGACAACGCTGCTTATAATTAAATTTGTTGTACAACAAACTCTTTATTTTCAATACTTACGAACATATTCAGCATAATTTCATGTTGGGCAATTGCTGCAACCAAGCGAACGAGAAAGCGCACCAAAACAGGACTTCGGAGGCCAAAATTTACTATTTTGATTTGACAGTCAGCGTCGTAACGTATAGATTTGTCTAGGATATAGCGTAATGGGTTGCATTGCAGTGATTTACATCGAATGCAAATGCAATAAATAGTGTATCAGGAAGACTCGCTAGTGAATTAGGTACAAATCACAGCTAGTTGCTAATTAAATGAGCATTGGTATTAATATTTTAGAGCTATATCAAAAAGTTATGATAAAACTTTTAAATTAAAGTTTAGTTTTTGTCAGTCTTAATCTTTTTAGGCTGTTATCAAATCGGGGCTAACAGTGAGGCTAATTTATGAAATTTAAGAGAGTTGTGCACGAGAAAAGTAATATCGATGGCTCTTCGGCTAGCGCCAAAGCTATCGCCCAAGCTCCTACCATCAAACTTGCAAATGTAAGCGGAAATAATGCCAAGTTAAGACAGGCTAAAGTTGGCTCGGCTATTGACCAAGTTGGGGCTTTAACTGCTGCTCGTGACCTGTTAGACGCTCGCATTGAAGAGGCACAGTCTTCACTTATGGATTTACTCAAAACCTCTACACAGCCTTCCATTGAGGGTAAAAAGTTTGTCGCAAGCAAAACACCAGTCTCCTGTAAGCAATTACTTCCTAAAGCAAAAGTAATGACTTCAATGATAGCGCTGTTACAAAAAGCAAATGAACAAAACAGAAACGATGGCGGACTTTTTGAAATGATTTTAAGTCTAGATCCTGACATCATTAATGCACACTTTTTGCCATTACTCGAAGCTATTTTTGAAAAATCGGCATTAACTGAAGAAGCTGAAAAGCTCTATTTTGTCTCTGAAAAGGATGAAGTCGTAATCAGTCTTCGTGAAGCTGTTTAATGTAACCTTTTTTAAGGGCAAGAAACGATATCAACCTCTTGCCCACCTTCTTACTCTTCTCAAGTCACCAAAATCCAGTTCCCATATTGTACAATATGCTTGTATTATTCATACACTAGATTGCTTATTAAAATATAGGTATATTCGCGAAGTGGTTTTATTTATTTAATCTGAACTCGGGGTAACAAGTGGGTTACTCAACGAAAACACCTAAGCTCAATAGGCATAATATCACGCAAGCCATAAGTTATGTCTTAATACGAAGCAAATTTGTGCATCAATAGATAGCCTATTGCAAACAAATTTAGCACAGCAGTAAAGGATAATCGCTGTGAGAAGACAACTTATTAAGCCTAGCTTAGGTTATCTAGCCAGATATAGTTTGGGCGATAACACCGCTTGCGCGTCCTGCTCTCGCTAAGGCCTCAGCCTCCTGGAGGAAAGGTTAGCTTATGCAGCAATAGCAGGTTCTTGGAAGTAACGCCTTCAGATTGGGCAAGTATTAAAAGATAATGAGTATTAAATTCAGCCACAAATATGCAAAAACTAATGACTGAATTGGAGGCTTGTAATGAGTAACATACAATATGCAACGAATGAAAATGTCCATACGCTAATCAATCAAGGTTACACATTGGTTGCCTACTATGCGCCTTGGTGTGGCCCTTGTAAACAGTTGGGACTCGCACTAGAGGCGCTGCCCGACACATTGACGCAACATCTTACTATTGTGAAAGTGAATATTGACGAATGTGGCGATGCGTTAAAGAATGCGAGCGTTGATGTGATACCAACTCTGCACTTTATGCTCAATGGCAATGTTATCGAGAAAAACATTGGTGCAGTGATCAAACCAAAACTGATGCAGCGGATCGCAAAAGAGATCCATCGCTGAGCAAGTCCAGTTGATGTGTCACTTTCAAACTGCATTATCTGTGCAGGCTTTTACGTTACTAACCGTAGCCTGCTTGCAAGCACATTACTCTACGCCATATTGGCTTCGTATGATCTTTCTCGCCGAAGCCAGTGCGGTTTCTAACTTTTTATGACCCAAAATCCGTGTAACCTCAGATCGTCGCTCTACATCAATAAAATCGTCCAAGCTTACAATTCCCGCTTTCACAAGCTTGCGGATATTCATCACCCCCACTTCCTCAACACAAAGCAGCTTCGCGGAATCAGCCGTTGTGCCATATCTAAATCGGGTTTCTAACATATGCCAATATCCATCAGGACGCGAGATAGCACAGGCTTTAGCGATTTGTCTTAAGGCTTGAAAG
Source organism: Pseudoalteromonas sp. J010 (assembly GCF_003934235.1). Taxonomy (NCBI): domain Bacteria; kingdom Pseudomonadati; phylum Pseudomonadota; class Gammaproteobacteria; order Alteromonadales; family Pseudoalteromonadaceae; genus Pseudoalteromonas; species Pseudoalteromonas sp. J010. The sequence goes on from NZ_RDBW01000012.1 coordinate 79,047, forward strand.
ACACGTGAAAGGTCATATTTAAAACCGTTTATCTTTTGGTATTGCACCGTTTTGCCACTGAGGTATGTCGCCATATCCGCTGGCAATGCCATTTCCGACGCAAATGGTACCACCCGTTGCAAACGCTTCATATAGTCATCGACTAGCTTCGCCTGACTACGTTGAATGTAGTCTGTGTTATAAGAAGGAGCCCCAGCGATAGCCCAGGCCAACGCATCATCGTTATCCCAAATCTGAGCATGGTCTACAAATCGTAACGCCGTATGCCAATGAAAAACATCCTCTGGCTTGTAGTACCAACGCGATGAAACTTTGCCAATCTCAGTTATTTCGTACTGTTCGTCATGTCCTTTGAGCATCTGTGTACGCAGTAAATCTCCCAAGACGCTCTCAACCACTTTTTGCTCAACCAAGCCTTGCAGTTTCGCTAAAGAACGGTCAAACCAGTTAACCAAATCTAGTTGATTATGAATCGTACCCGCATCTACTTCAGCGAGAATATGAAAGCCGAGGGTAGCTTCATTGACCAGTTGACTATGGACAGGCTTAGCTTGCTGTATACGATGTTCCCAAACTTTTGGCTGCGCACAAATAAGATAACAGTGCCCATGATAGCGTGCTAGATACTGGGGATCATTGTGTGCGATCCACGCTTTGGCTTCTTCGACGCTTTGAGCCAGGATAACCTTTTGATGGTCTTTGACCTGTCGCATGTTCACTTTACGCTTTCTTCTCTGAAGGCGCGCTTCATTGTTCACGGCTTTGATATCTTGTTGATTACCTGCGTGGCGGATATCTATTACCGACCCCGCAGTGGACATATCTAACTCAGCAACACTATCTAATATTCTTAACGACAATCTATCCAAACTAGACTGGGCGTAACTATTTCCATCAGGAGCAACAACAAAGTAATCAGCTGGAAGGCTGCGCCCTGCACGGCCAGCCATTTGTAAAATATCTTCTATTTCCACTGGAGACAAACCTCGAGTTGTGCCCACAATTACAACATTTTGTGCTGGCACATTACACCCCCATGCAAGGGTTGAGGTGGATACTAAAACTCGTAGTTTTCCGTGCGGATCTTTAAATTCTTTTTCAATTTGTTGCCTGACATTTACTTTCAAATCGGCACTATGAAACTCAGCGTCAATACCCTGCGCCCTGACCTTTCTTAATAGGTCTGCGCCGGTTGCCTTATCATGGACAAAAAGAAGATATTTCTCATCTGACTTTTCAGCATCTGTCACTTTCTTGAGCGCTTCATTGATGCGACTGTCTCTACTTTGTTTGTAATTACCATTGTCTACATAGCGCGGAAAATGCCAAGTAAGGGGAGTTGGCCGCCAAGGAGAATTAATGATCTCACTTTGCAAACCATTTAATACACTTAACCATTGTGCAAACTGCTCCACATTGGGCATCGTAGCAGACATAAATAGAATTTTCGCTTGATTAAACTGAGTAAAACGCATTAAACCAGCTTCTACAGCATGGCCACGTTCCGTGCCAATAATGTGAGACTCATCAACCACCAATAAGCCAACCCTGTCGATCCAAGCACTACGTTCACTGCCATATTTTCTAGTCCGAGAGTCCAGCATTTCAGAGGTGATACACAAGATATCCGCTTGATTTATTTCATCGTTTTTATCTGGTGATAAGGCATAGTCTCCCGTCAATATCGCTATCTTGTATTGAGCACCGAATGTGTGTGACCAGTCATCGTATTTTTCTTGGGTTAATGAGCGAAGCGGAGACACATACACAACCACTTCTCTTTTGGCTAGTGTATGCGCCATACATAACTCGGCACACACCGTTTTACCACTACTGGTTGCAGTGCCCAGTACCAAGTTCACGTTTTTCGTATGTATCTGATTTTTAAGTAGCGTCGATTGCACTCGGTTAAAGTGACTAAACGGGTAATTAAGTAAAGTAAATTCAGACGTTTTGATAAGGTCACTATCTTCAACGAGGGACAACCCTACCGTTGACTGCGACAACTCTTCGCCCGTAGTTAAACCCAATTTGCGCGTCATAGACGCACGAATTGCGCCTGCGGGATAACCTAAATCATCATTGCCATGAGACAATAGAAAGAGCTGCTGATCAGCATTAAGGTGCTCTAGTGGATAAATTCTACCATTGGTTTTTGACTTCCCTGAACACACTGCATAATTACTACATAACTTCATGGCTCGACCCTGAGAAAACTGCACCATTTTGTGGGCGTAGCATTTTGGGCAATAGTCTAATTCGCCAATATCTATGTCTTGCTCGTCTGCAGCGCTATCTAGACAACGAACGGCATGTTCAGTACGCCATGCAACCTGATACTCTCGATATGTGAGATTAGACACCGAGTCAAATATAACTAACTGAACCGCTTGCTCGACGAAATCAAAATGCGCATTAATACCTGTACATAACCAACGTTCACATCGGCCATCTACCGTTTTAATGACGACAAACCCGTCTGAATCTAATGCCAGTCCTACGTAACCCCAACGATTTCGGGCCCAGTCAAGCATATCATTTAACATAGTACCTCAGATCACTTACTCATTATGCAATGAGAAATAACGCTCCCACAGTAATGGCTATTGCACCGTTAAAGGCTAGATTATGCAATAATCACCTGTATTTATAAGATATTTAGAAAGTCTATTAAACTAAATGGTTTTGGATCACGCTATCCGTATGTGCAATAAGCAAATGCTCGTTTTCTATAAAAACCATATAGTTAACTTCAGCTCCTGGTATAATTGATGCCAGCACATTCTCTAATATACCTTCAAACTTTTCAGTAGCAATGCCCTTGAATGTTGCCAATTTACTAAGCCTTTGTGCTAGAGAGTCTTGTTCAAGAAATGACGCTGCATCAAACAACCAGTTATCCCTGGAAAAGTAGCGAGCAGCTTTTGTTTCAACTTCCACAAACCTTGCTGTTTCTCCCCCACTTACAGGCAAAACGAGTACAGCCGACGTATTGGGCATAACGATATAATTTGCATTTTCTAAATTCATACTCGCTCCATTCAAAAAGCCTGCCGCGCACCATTACACGAATTGTATAATCGTATGCTAAGCGTGTTAGAATGTCACGCATTAGGGAATACAAAGCTATCACATTGGCTGTTATTCAAACACTTTTGACAAAATATCATCACTTATCGATACCTCCTTTTTTAAAAGTTGCCTAAAATGACTTTTATTGTACAATGAACTGAAAGTTACTGTTGTGCAGTCATTTTGGCTTGCTTCAACCTTCACTTTAAAAAAACCATCATGCTTACATAAAGGTGACAACATGACGCAATCAGCAGCTGAGTTTAACGGGATATTAGCGATAGCTCACGACCTCTTACCCGCAATGCACAGCGGACTTTCACAACTTAAGCCCAACGATACAGCCTTACTTGTTGCCGCTAAGCTTCATTATGCGTTTTGGTTTGCCACCTCAGAAGAGCAAATCATCGAGCTAACAAAACAAGCACAGGGGTCTGATAAAAAACGCAAAGACCTTGATAAACTCACAACTTGGGCAGAATCCGCCTCCAGCGTTTTCGATACCGAGGTGCAATGGGAAAAAATGCCCCGCCAATATCACAAAAAGTTTGAGAAATTCCCAAGCAAAGCACAAGCGACAATTGACAACCCGCTACCTTCATTGTCAGAGACATTGATTGCTTTAGATGATTTACCAATACCGGAGCTATTAAAAACATTGGCGCAGCAGGCATCCCCTTTTCTAATGCCAGATACCGACGCTTTTCTTTCCTCTATGTTTGGMCAGCAAAGCCGCGAAAAACCYATCGACATTGTTGACGAATCAATACCAACAGAAACCGATCCACTCAGTAACGGCAGTGATCTAACACCCGATGCGATTGCGGATATTCAAAATGCCTACATAGTTAAAAGCTATGTTGACGTGCCAATGACAGATGCCGCCGAGCAACATGCGCTAACACAAACCACAGTGGAAGAAAAAACAACGGCCAGCGAAGCGTCTAATGACACGGAGTTCACAGCGTACACACCTACCACAACTAAGAAAAAGATCCGTAAAATAGCACGCGCTGAAAAAGGTCACGGTGCAATGATCCGGATAGTACGCCATATGCTGGTTTTAAACGAGCAAGCATCAAAAGCGCAAATCATGGCTGTGTTAGATTTGCTGGGTATAAAATATGCGGCTTCAGCATTACCAGCTAAAATATCAGATGCTCGTAAAATGCTCTTGTATATGGGTGATATGGGTCTTGTAGACGAGGAACTGGCAAATTCATATGACTCAATGGTTAAAATATCTCAATATGATGAAAACCTCAGTATAGAAGATGCCAAGCGTATTGATGCACTATTAAGTGAATTGGAATTTAAACCCGTTAAGCGCAGAACTTAGATTAAATTTATCATTAATATATACAGAGTAATTTTTACATATTTAGCAATAAAACCATTGATAATAAACATAAAATACTGTTAACATCAAGGTACAGACCATGATGGTTTATCTAAAGTAATGCGGTTATTTTGGATAATAGGTATGTAGATTTTTTTGCCGCAAATTGCATTATATTTGAGCAACCCGCCTTATCAACTATGTGCGGGTTTGTTTTTAGTCAGCGCCATTATTTTCTTATCTCATTCACCAACTTTTAAATTCGCTTAAATAAAGCAAATGCGTAAAAACAAAAAAGGCCGCAACACATGCGACCTTATGAAGTATGTGTATCGCGAGCTTATACTAAGCGGATCTTGGTAATAAAACTTGGTACAAGCACATCAATTGCAGACCATACTGCAGCCGCTCTTTGGTTAACCAGCGGGTTAACACCATGCGGAAGTGCCGATGTAACAACAAGTGGCATATAAGGCGCGCTAACCAATGCACTTTCAAAATTTGACTTACCTTTATAAACACAGACTGCCGTATCAGCATCCATCACCTGTTGATTAGGCACACGTACAATTAAGATACCATCTAAAATACCGAAAATGTGTGGACCTACAGCAGCGCCGTCAGAAAGCTTAGTAAAGCCAGGTAAAGTAGCTGCCAATGCACAGACATTACGTCCCGCAACCATTGCCGAAATAGTGCCTCTGCCTGCATTATTTAAAATAGTCGCTTCAGCTTGCGCAATAGCATCTTTAAACCCTTGTTTGTGATCATTATAACTAATACCACTGGGTGCATTTTTCTTAAATGTCACCTCCCCCTGTGCTTTGGCTAATAACATGCGCGTAGCCGTATTCATTTGCTCTGAGTTAATGGCAGCGACGAGGTCTTGTGCAATTTCATCTTCGGCTACCATGCCAAAACGGCGGCGTAAAGCATAGGACTGCTGTAAACCAATCGTGTCTTTTAACGCCCATAAACGTGCTTGAACCGTTTTAGATGCAAACTTCATCCCTACTTTTGGAATGTCATCTGCCGCGTCATAATCACCACTATATGCAGCGGTAATGGTATGCTCCGCCTCTGGCGCATGCTTTGTCGATAAAGTAACCGTACCATTGACGTAATCAATTGTGCCTTGAATATCGAAACCAATTAACTGACCTAACCCATTGTCTTGCGCAACTAAATTCAACTCTGCGATTTCAACACGTACAGAACCTACTTGCACAGGCGCATTTTTTAGCGAGAAACTGTAGTCGCTCTCACCTGCTTGGGTTTGACCAAGTGCTTCACCCATCACATTTGACGTTGCAGACACACCTGATAATAAATCACCTGAGTTAAGCTGTGAGTCGCCGGATACAATATTTTTGAAGTAAATGGTGCCTTGTTCTTCATCAATTGGTTGAATTGACGCAATAGCAGATAAAGGTGAAGTACCGTAGGCGACAGTAAGCACATCCAGTGCAACATCTGGGATCTTACCCAACTGAGATAATGTGCCATCTTCTTCACAAAGCTGCTTATACACTTGGAAGTTTTCAAGTTGCTTACCCAACGCATAGACATCCGTTGTATTAATTGCACGCACTTTACTCAATAAAGAGTTTCTTTCTAATGCTTCGACAAAAGGCTTGTATTTCGTGAAGTAGTGATCTGCTTTGCGCTCAATTGCTTGGCCCGTTACGGTTTCTTGTAACATGGTATTGTCCTCAAAATTCATAAAAAACTATCAACAGCACTCGTTGGATATAACGAGCATTCATATTAGGAGTAAGCTGTATTACTGTGTCGACTCAAACAACGAGCTTAATCGACTTGTGCCTGTGTTATCTTGGCTATCTGACAGCACTACGCTGTCTTCATAATTGACGGAAAAGTTTGCATATAACTGCTCAGACAAAGAGCCTACTCGTGTTCGTGCAGTCGAGTATTGCCCACCTATTTTGCTTAACGCTGCTTGAACTTCACATACGCTACCTAGCTTTTTATAGTCTTCTAACTGCGCCATCATACTCGAGTTGAGCTGGCGAACTTCCGCCAGTGTTTGTTCCAGTAACTCAATATGCTCAGCCTGTGTTTTTGCCTGCTCATTTAGCGAATCATTTTTGCTACGCAGTGTCGCATGTTCGGCATAAGCTTTTGCCAGACTCTCTTCAACGTGGCTTTTCTGTTTCGCTAGAGCCGCAATAGTAGATGCACTCTCACTCATTACAGTATCCTTAACGGGGTTAGTCTTTAACGGGGTCTCATTCTTTTCATCCACACTCGTATGAATGCTGGTATTGGCCAGCTCAAGAATGGACTGATGTAATTTCGTGGCCTCATCATCGAGCGATTCGACCAACGAGGGAATAGCTTGAGCAACACCTGGCTCTTGCACGAAATCAAAGGTTTCAAGTACAAAGCTGGCTTCATCTATCACCGGGGCATTGTCTCGTTTGTATGGCGTATAGCCTCCATAACCCCGACTAGATACAGGAAATTGCACACCGCCTCGAAGATAGGCGTTCAGTACTCGACCAGCTGGGGTATTTAACACTAATATTTCACCCATTCCTATGCTGTTTTTCTCATCAATCCATAATTTAGAGATCCGATGCGATGCCCTTCCTTCCAATAGAGCCTGATCATCAAGTGCCTGCGTATGGCCGATTGTGCCCAGCATAGTTCCTGATGATATTTTAGCTTGGCTGCGCTCGATAGCAGTACGCCATAATTCACGCGTATAAAAACGGCCATTGCGAGATGTACCATCGACTAGAAAAAATGGCCCTACAACACGCGCCAATATGCCTACTCCATCTACCTGTGATGTTTCTTGCAAACCTTGTGTATGTTCAGACGCTTCACTGATCTGGTAGATCACATTAGACGTATCGAACGCGTCGATAAATAGTGTACGCTCTGTCATGCGCTGCCTCATTTAAACTCTAATTTTTCACGCAGTCGTTGTACAATGTCTTGCTTAGAATCATTGTTGTACAAATGGTGCTGTGAATCTTGCAACCACTGCACAGCATCCACTGTACAGTTGGCTTTGTTGAACGCTTTTCCTAGCTCAACCGGATGGACCAAAGCTAGCAAAATACATAGTTCGTCTTCTTGCAAGGGTAAGTTAGCTTCACCCTTTGTTGATAAGCTGTCTAATTGCAACCATTTCTGCTCAATATTGAGCAGCATTGGGATGGCGACATCCGTCACCTGCTGCCACTCTATGTGGTGACTTAACGTCTGGTACTCCTCATTCCCAGTGTATAGCAGGCTGCGTAGGGACGACACTGCATTTAACAAACGCTCCCGAACAATTAGCAGGCTTTTTTCATCCTGCCCGCTGATCCGAACAGCTAAATGTCGTCCCAAAATTTTGTGCATTCGTTTTCCAGCCGTACGACCATGAAATCGGCTAGCAACACGCATCAGCATAGCATTATTTACAACTGAGCCATGCGCTATGCACTCACTTCTAGCAAAGTCACTGGCGCCATAAACTAAGCGATTTCTTCGCTCAATAAAAGCATCCAAAACATCTTCGGGGATCTGTTCTGGCGCCCTCCCATCCTCATCAATCAAGTCAAGCTGACCCACTTCGCACAATAACAGTACCCGCTCAGCAGGCTTTGCAAACCTCATCACTTCTCATTACTCATCTTCACTCTAGCGTCGCGTTTTACTGATGTTTCACTTTGTATTGGCTCAGCATTATTTGCTGTTTTGCTTTGTGATAATTGCTGAACTGCGGTGTCTACTAACTGCCTTAGCGAAGCTTCATCCATATGCAATGCTTCTAATGGCTTGCGTTTAGGCTGGAGATTTTTTTTTGCTTCTACGGGCTGTTTCTTGACCCCTGAAGCCGCTTTTTTTGCTGGTTTATCGAGCACAACGCTTTGGGGTTCATCGGTTTCTCTAGAAACCAAAAACGGGTCTAGCACACCAACCATATTTAATTGACGCCTGATCCACTCGAATACGGCTTTGAAATCAACTTTATCTTGAAAATGTGCCGAATCATCCAGATCCTGCATAAACGCCAGTAAATTTGATACAGAGAACAATACCTGTTCTGTTGACTCGAGCTGATCAAGCGCCTCTAAGCCCACTCCCTGACGGCTGAAATGAACTTGGATCTCTTGTACAGAACACTGAATGCCTTTTTTCGCTAAGTGCGTCATTGCAAGCTGTTTTAAACCATTTGCCAAGGCACCTTGAATTGATTTTACCTTTCGTAAGTAACGCGTATGACGTTTTTCAAACTCTCCTTGAGATTGTAAGGTTTCACCACCAAAGAGTAATTCAATCGGCACTCCTACCGACGCGCATACTGCTGCTCTAATATCACGGATACACGCGAGTAAATCATCAATATTTACGGTGTCCGGTACATCCATTCCCTGCAGCGTCCCCCTATCACCAAACACAGGTAACACTTTGGCTTTCCCTGCGGTGGCCATAATATCTCCCACCGTTGTCAGTGACTGCGCCTCACCGTTAAACGTGGTTTTCTGATTCAATAAACTTTCATAACGTCTGGCGATGTTAAAGGCTTCTTTAGGCTCCGTGGCGCTTGGGATCGACACCCCAACCAAAGACCGAGTACTTAATTGATGCAACTTACTTGCCGGCACCAGCGCTTCAAGTAGTTGAAGCTCCTTTAGTTTTGACTGTACACCAAAAAGCAGCGGTTTACCCACTCGCACATAGTTAGGTAGCATTTTGGTGGCAAGGTGCTGCTTATCTCGCACCGATACTCCCAATTCATCGCCTAGGTCGACACGAAGTTTATTTCGCCCAAGTGCAAAATGCAGGTGAGAATTTGCGGGTGTGATACGGATACGCTCTTGTTCTCGAACTAAGAATTTGGCTGGCATTCCATGACGATATAATGCCACTACATCATTTTGTGTAACATCATCGATCACTTCGCTCACGCCATTGGCATCAGCAATAAGACGTAGTGTGTAGTCGCCATACTTTAGCAGATCTGGAGTCACATCTTCACAAAGTTGATCAAGATTAATCTCTTTTTGTAACGCGCTCAAAGCAGCTTCAACATCCTTGTTGCTACTATGGAGATTTACGATACAACCATGCTCGGGGTCGGCCACCAATACTTCATCACATATCAGTGAGTGCATTGCATCAACAAGGTAATAAGTGGATAGCTCTTCAACTGTACGGCTGTAGTCACGCTTGGTGCTCGCAGCTTTAGTAAAGGTACTCACCATTGCCAGTGCTGCTGCGCCATCGGTATTACTTGCAGCAATTCGTTGTTCTATTTCTTCTTTTACAGCAGCCTGAAAGCCAAATAATGACTGTTTAGCAAAATTTGCTTCGTGGTGATGAGTCGAAGACTCAGTTAATTTATCAAACTCAACAGCCTGCTTTGTGTCATACAGATTAGTATTCACTAAGGGTACCGCCCTAAATTCACGTCTCATTAGTTCATATAATTGTACAAGGTAAGTTACAACTACAATTGTACAATGAAATGGTTGGTTCTAGTTTATCAAGACTGATGCTGTACAACAAGTTGCAAGAGAGCTTCCAATCTAGTTTTATTTTGGTGCTGAACGCAAAGCACTATAAGGCAGGCAGTTACAATACATGAAATAAAACAATGCACATAGGTTAGCTGTACAACCTTATATTCTCTCTCGGTATCAGTCTAAATTTACGCAAGCAACGTGTCACCGTATGTATATGCGAGCCATACATTCAAAGCGGCTTTTCTATTAATATGGATACGACGTACAACGAAACCCCAACTATTGTACAATGGTAAAATGCTCCTTATCTGTCGACAAAATACCTGCGCCGCAGTGTGTTATGCTTGATTAGTGATTGTAGCCCAAGCTACACTTATCATTATTGTATAAATGTATAAGTTGCTCTCATGGCGTTAAAAGAATATCAATCGTTCAAAAGCAAACTCAGCTCACGGGGTGACCGAAGAGCATTGAATCTGCTATCGACTTTGAACCTATTACGCCATGATATGCTCATTGATGAGCAGACAATTATCAAAGCCTGCCTCTGTGCAAAGACTTTAGCATCACTTAAAGCGAGGTTGTCCGCGCATTTACAAGCCCATGCCTTTACTAAAAATTCAATCACAACTTATCGCAGCCGCCTCACTCAATTGGCAACCACATACAAACAACACATTAATCCACACGTATTAGATGAACAAGCCAATACGGGGCAACGTTTAATGCACTATGCCGCTAAATATTGGCCTAAAAAAAACAAAGGACAACTACATACGTTAATCAATGAGTACAGTGGTATTCCAATTGGGRCAATAAAACGCTGGACGAGTCACGACGCGCAGCCAAGGACACAGCATGTTGTAGCTCTGGCAAAATTAGAAACGCTCTTTGGATTGGATACGGGCACGCTCACACAATGCGCTCGCATCAATAAGCAGCGCTCGCTAAGCAAGCACATTAAACCAAAGGTACCGTTGCCAAAACAACAACCCGAAATCGACACCTTACCAGCACACTTGCAGTTACAAATTAACGCCCTGCTAGATTTCAAAAATAAGTTAGTGGCGCCGCCGCTTTCACAAGCTAGCTTTACGATGAGAAAGCGCGAAGCGCTTCCCCTACAAGGCGCAGGGCGGTGGACTACAACCCCTGATGGCATCAACAGCAGCGCTGAAAATTTTTGCGCTCAAGTCTTACGTTTCTTCCGGTGGGTTGTGACATCACATGATATTGAAGTTCAGCAGCTTGACCTTAGCATGCTTACTTGTGTTGAACTCCTTGAGGGTTACACACACGCATGTTTTCGAAGTGAAGTGTATAACACGCTATTAGCTTTTCTTACGCCGCTATATGGCCTATGTGAGGCAAACTCAGGTTATTTAACCAGGTATCATGCTCCGAAGTGTACCTGGATACTCTACGATGGCCATAGCACGGAGCAATTTGATGGCCTCGACGACTGGCTGAGTCAATCCATATATTTACATCGACAAATTGGTACTTGGATCAGAGATACAAAACATAAAATCAATGAAAGGCGACATGATAAGCAAAGCAGTGGCAGTCGAAATATTCACTGGTTACTCGATAGGCCGGATGCAGACTTATCACAGAGTATGGCAGAATTACAGTTAATGATTGAAGCCATGGTAGAGTTTGCTGATAAAATAACAGAACCTGCACGACAGTTACTGCCTTTACAGGTAGCAGTGTGGTTATCACTTAGCATAAAAACGCCATTACGCATTTCAAACTGGTGCGCTATGCAATGGCTTGATGCACCTTTTGCAGCTCAAGCGAAAACACCCGTTTTGTATAAAGATGCAGGCACATATTATTTAAAAGTTCCCCGCAATTGGCTCAAAAATCGCCGTAGTCTTGAAGTCACTATGATTGAGGCTAAAATAGAAGATCCATTTACAATCAAACTGCTAAATCGATTAGCAGCCATAAGGACGCAATTGGCCTGGCCAACCATGAGTGATGCGGTATTTATACAAACCAGAGACAGCAAAACGCGCGACCGTGGTGCGCCATACACACGTAAGGCACTTGCCAAAGTGATCCAACAGTGGACAGCTAAGACCGCCAAAGCACTTTGGCCAGAGCGGTTTATTGAAAATGGCATAAACCCCCACGCCTTGAGACATTTTATGGCCACCTTTGTTCTCGATAAAACCGGTGATTATGGCATGGCAGCAACCAAACTGATGGATAGCGTGGCAGTAGTGATTAAGGTCTATGGTAAAAACGACCATGAAACAAATACCATCAAACTGAAACAGCTGGGTTTATAGTGAACATAACTTTTTGATAAATATAACTTTTTGACAGGGCGTTTTAGCGATAATTGCGTTGAATCGACTTCCAATAGCGAGCTACTGGTACATAGTGCAATATTTTACCAACTCCGAGATCTACTGAAAAAAGACCTCTGGTTCCGGACGATTTAGCCCATCGACGCGACAAAAAGGCCACTACGAGAGATAAACAGATCATTGTCTTACCAGCTAAAAATAGCTTCACACAGGGCGAGACGATGTTTAAGATAGCGTGTACGTCACGTAAACGGTTTTGCACTTTAGGGCTTCTTACTCTATCTTTTCTTCGCAAACTTGCAACAGGCAACGAAGTGGCCGCAGCCAAAGTTTCAAAGTTCGTGTGTAATGACCCAACCCAAAATTTAGGCTCTTCATATTGCCGATAGTTAACAGGGGAGCTTAGTAAAATGTCCACAAAAGTCCTAATTAACGACACTAATTCCGCCACATATTTGGACATAAAGTGGATAAAGTACACTTTTTGTTGGCTGAGCCCCTAGCCTCTCAATCGCTGTTTAGTGGTACCCCACACTACGGAGCTGGTCTTATCGTTACTTAGTTATAGTCTGAAAAATATAAATCGCTACTACGGTCATTAAGCTGAGTAGCACATAGAAAATGGTGATAGTCCCCTTGCCAGTAACCGACTATTTTTTCAAAATAAGTAAAGTGTAGTGACGACTCAGGCTCTTTATCTTGAGAAGGGGCTTGTGGCGGACTAAACAAATCACTTACCAACTTCAGCTGTGTTAGCGAGTCATTGTGTTGATCCAGGGGTAAATTGAAGCTCATATTAGTAACATCACCGCATGTCGGTTGATACATGCCAATGCTATCGCCATATTGATAAAATGACGTGCAAGAATTATCAGTATTCATCTTATTTAGTCTCTACTTTTTGACCGACTGGAATTATCATCTCTGGTGCTAAGGTCGTGGTTCGACGCTTACGCTTAATCAGTATCGTAGGTTTGCCCACTGTTTTCTTAAGCCCCCCTTTTGACTTGCCAATATTCGGTTTTGATAGTCGCTTGGGCTTGTCATTGATAGCTGCGTGAACTTTGACTAGTGAGTCAGATAAATAGGGCCGCGGAGCAATACGCTCACATAGATCTCGCCCATTTTCAGCCAGCAATTCGTATGTCTGTGCGGCGCTATCTTCTTTCGCGACCCGAAACAAGTAGCTAGCATATTTGTTGCGGATCTTAGCGCGGGTAAGATCGCTACGAGTAAGCTCTGCTCGCATAATCCCAAGCACTACTTCACGCTCTAACCATTGTGCATAGCGTTCACTTTGCAACGCGTTATGCTGCTTAGTCAATCCAACAAGTTGATTAAGAGTATAAATCATTTCTCGGCGCGTGATTTTCCCATCTCGCTTACCATGCAAGTCAACCCGAGCAGCGCCAACGCCCCACAAAACGCAACATGTTAAATATCTTTTTGAGCGCGCCACATATGCCAACGTGTCTCTGATCACCTGCGCTGAAAACTCCCCTTCAAGTTTACGCAATAATTGCGTATGTAAAGCCAATGACCAAGGCCGAGGATCTTTACCAAAGTGTTGGGGGTACACCTTAGATAAGTGTTTTTGTAATTGCTTTCGTGCATTTAGCATGACTGCTTTTTGACTGCTCAGTCTAGCAGTGATGCCGTCAGCTGGTACTTGCTTGGTTTGACTAGGTGGCAATCGGTTTTCCATCTTGCCTCCCTCAAACGTTTTTAGCAAAATTAAGCAGGCACGTATATACGCATTGCGCTATCAGTCCTTTATTTACGATGCGCTTGTCATTTAAAGCAAAAATACAATAGTGCATTGTTCTTATCTCATTATGTTCACAGCAAAATAGCCGCTGCGATATCTCAAGTCTCATGTTTGATTTAAGTTGTACAATATAGCAACTTGGGTACAAGGATACGGTTATTCGAGTGCACTGTAAAGCATTTGCTAAATCCCAATCTATTTTATACTGCTCGGTAGTCTAATATTGTACAACTAGACTCCCTGCCTCTCTGTCATGTCTCAAAAACATCATCGATGTTGGCCACCTAACACATTTAGACAAACAAATGGTCCGTATTGATCTGATAGCCAGAGGACTTCAATCTATCAACCAAGTGGCTTGCCCGGCTCTTAAAAGCACTTTCATTTAACCCTAACCGTGATGCAAGCGCACCAACCGATACCCCTTGCACTAGCCCCATGATAACTTCCTGATCCGAAAGCTCCATATCCTGAATAACAGCTTTGTGCACTTTAGCTCCCCCCAGTACAACGACATCTTTATCGTTTCGTTGTATTGATGTTAGGTTAGGCTGCTCTTTTGTTTGATTATTTATTTGCAAGCTACTCGATTTGCCTTGGGCTTGTGCTAATGCGGCATCCATTTGCTGAATGCTAGGCGCTTGTTGCTTTGCCATCTGTCGGACCTGCGGCGGAATATCTGGCGCTCGCTTTTGAGATACTGGAGCGATTTGTTCATTCACAGATTTAGTCGAGAGATCAGAGGTAGTAGGCTCGCTTGTACTACTCTGTTGCACTTCGCTTTGCTCCCTCTCCGACTTTTTGTGTTTCGATTCATTCTGTTTTTGCGCTAATGCACCATTGGTTGCCAATGTTAAAATCACAGCTAAAGGATCAAACACGATAATAATGGCAAAAATAAAATACTTCACCGCTTCGTCTTTATCGATGTTAAACATATCAGCCACATACAATATCGGACCTACATGTGACTTGGCTTCAAGTATGCGTTTGTTTAATTGAGTTAACACCTCAATCAAGCGGCTCTCTCGTTCTGCTAACACTTCCAGCTCAGGTCGACGTTCTCGCTGCAATTCAATTCTTTTGGTCACATAGGTATTCGGTACATTTCCTATTTCCGTATGTATACGCTCAATATCCTCACGAACGATGGCAAGTTCAATCTGTTTTTGCTCGACAAGCAACTCTATTTCGTTCAGTTGCTTGAGTGAATCTCCATAACCTTGTGATAGAAAACCAAATATTCCTAATGAAGTGATGGCCATAAGCACCAAGATCGCACTCACAAGATACCCTTTCATGGCTCTGCTAACGTCATCCCACGCGCGATAAACATAAGATGCAGCAACGAGTTTACCTAACTCAAGGCTCGCCCCCATAAATACCACTGGCCAATAGCTGGCAGAAAACATCGCGGCTAAACCTAAGATAGAAAAGTACGCCGCATTCCCTGCGATCAACAGCGCAGTAAAAGCCAAAATAGTTATAAAAATCATCATATTCTCCGTGTTTTACTGAGTACTACTCAAAAGAAGGGATAGTCATCGGCTGGCTAGATTGCGGCTGAATAGGTGTCAGCATCTCAATGACATAATCACAAGCAGCTTCAAAATCGAATTGTTCTAAACTCGTCCCAACCGAGTCATCTGCTATCGTCAACGCTACACAGCGCACACTCGCAACATTGAGTTTTTCGACCTCGTTCCTAACGTGGGTGCGCAGCTGAAGCTGAGCTTGTTCACTTTGAAACTGACTTGGGAATAAGCAATACACTGTCGCAGCAGTATTGCACAGCCAATCTGTTAGTTGTTCACGGCTGGGAAACCCTTTGACTAACACCAAGTCATTATTCGTTTGCTCTATTCTATGGCGTTTAAATTCAGTGCTTTTCATTCATCACTCCTTTTATCATAGCCTGTGTAAAGGCGCCGAATAGGCAACCAACACTCTCACCACTGTACTTAACGTGCTAGTAATTAATATAACCAGTAAGCTGATACTGGCGTCTAATGCCTCAAAACTCATCGATAAACGGATAACCCTAGGTTTGGAGTATGCCAGTATCGCAGTCTAATCAATTACGGCAACAAAAAAGCCGCAGTCTACATTCGCTGCGGCTATTGTACAACAGATATTGAGAAAGTGTATCTCTCTGTCTAAATTGCTTGGTAACCCTTAGCTAGAGCCCTTGAGTCAACTCCTTGGCTGATAAGCGTAGCAGCTGCGTTAATTTCGTCTAAACGCGATAATGCACGCGCATCCATGCCAAGAGACTGAATCATATGCCCAGCTACTGAGCCATCTGCAAATATTGAGCGCGTATCCATACCACGCGAAATAATATAGGGAGCAGACTCCATGTTTGCTTGATTGAAATACTCAGTATGGTAACCAAATCGAGCCAGCAGTAAGTTACCCTTAGTAGTAAATCGCAAAGGCTGTAGAGCAATCGCCCTTCTTTCTACAGCAGCAACAGCAACTTTGTTTTGCTCAGGTAAACCAGTGTTGGTTAAGAGCGCTTCAGAAGCTACTTGGGGGTGACTGATAAGCACTTTAGGCCGTATTCTACGCGTACCATGGAGAAGCGCAGCTTCCTGAACCTGAGATACATTGCACAGATACTCTGGTTTTATATGTGCGGTGTTATATAAAAGTGCATCCCTATTGGCAATGGAGTCAAAAAACACATATTTAGGTTTAATAGACGTAGTATTAAACAGCAACGGATCTGAATTAACCGTTGTGTGAATAAATATATAGCTAACTTTGGGCGACTGAAAGCTGCCAACTAAAACCGGCTCTTGAAGTTCACCAGTATAATTAGTTAGCACACTCCACCTGGCCGTATGCGCAGTTTTGACTGCCAGATCTGAATAATTAGCATCGCCAAAAAACAATAGCTGTTCTTGTGGATAGCCAATAAACTCTGTAGTGTGCTGTTTTGCCTTCACCCAATGTTGTCGGTAGCGAGAAACTGGCTTCTCCTCACCGTTCCAACTGTCGCGTAACGTGATCCCTTTGTATCGTAAAGTAACGTGCATAATGTCTCCTAGCCGTCAGACGCAAATGGTAGGTAATGCCTACCATCACTATCACTCTCCCAAAGCCTCTATTTCAGCACCGCTTTTGAGTGTATCCACAGAGGAAAGACGATTAAGTGCCGCTTCCATTTGTGCTTTTGCATCTGACCAATCATGAAACATATTGGTGAAGTAAACATCGATAAATTTACTCACTAGAGGTAAATTCACATCACTTTTGCTCATATCCAATCGTGTTAACTGCAACGGAGCCTGTGAATCGTGTAAGCCAACCGCCATATTAAAATATTTATAAGTTAGCTGCGCTACATCCAGCGGTGCAGAGCCATCCCAGATTTCATTAGGCCAATCCGTAATGTCTGTCTTGCTACGCACTTCGTCTTGATCAACGATGATAAATGCCTGTGCTGCGGTACCACTGTTACGAATATCAATTGCAAATTTAGAGGTGGGGTTAAAGCGCAGTGCTGGCATAATAGGCAAACGCCTCTCTTCTGTATCAAAGTTCGTAGCTGGATCTCCCTTATCAGCGGCCTTTCGATATGTATATGATACGCCGAATTCAGCTAGAGGCAGTTGAGGTCTGCCCGAAGACCATTGGGTATACCCCACACTCGATGCTAATACCTGCTTATCTGCATCTAACACCACCAATAACGCGGGTTTACCTTCAACAATCCGCATTCTTTTAAGATCTTCCGATGTATCTTTGAACTGAGACTGGGTAGCATACTGTGGCTGCTCAGATGCAGCCAAGATATGTGGTAGGATAATAAGTGACATACAAAATACTCCTATTGCATCATGATGCGCAGTGAAAGTGGCGTAATAGTTTCAAATTCATAACCCCGTCTTGGCTGCTCTATTTGCAAATCGGCGCCGCTACCAACCAGGCCAATTGTACCAACAATAATCGGTCTTCTTTCAGGTTGATAATCATAAAACATGTGTGAAACATAGCCTGTTACTTTTGTGCCATCAGGATTTGTGGCACTCTTTGGCGCATACACTTTATAGTCTTGCATTGTTGGTAAAGAACTTGATTCGCTGATCATAAACCACGTGGGCAGATCACCAGATGTAAGTTTGTTCTCTCTACCGGCCTGTATAACACCATTGCGATTACCCGCATTCCAGGTATATTCCTTCTGCCCGTCAAAAGAAAAGTCCATCATCCACGATGTCGTTACTCCTTCCAAAGGTGGCAGCGTTTGCATACCTTCAATCGCTGACTCCAACCGCACTCCCTCCGGCAGTATCAAGCCGCTAGCTCGAACCGACTGACCAAATACAGCTCGAGAATGGTTGTCAGTATGGTCACAGGACAATTCAATAGACCCGAGGTGAGGAAAGCGAAGATCAAGAGAGAAACCATATTTTTCAGTTGCATCCGCAGTAACGACATCACCTTCTTTCATCGCAAAGGTGCCGTAAAGTAATTCTGCTGGGGTAGGCACTCTACCTACAAAACCATGCAAGTAATAATTACGTGCACCTTTGTTTTCTGAAGACGTGTCAATGTATGCAGGGCTGCCCCAACGATGTACAATTTCTTTAACCGCCTCATCATTAATCAGTGTGTTTAATGTAGACATATATTCTCCAAAAATTTAATTACTATGTGAGGCTAAAGGCCTGCGTCCAACATCTCTTGTGGGCTTTGCGTCGTGCTTACCGATTCAATACTATTTAATCGCGCTTCTAGCTCCGCTTTAGCATTGGRCCAATCACGTAAAAAGTTAGTGAAATACACATTGATATGGGGCTCAATCAACTTTATGACTTGATCGTTTTGATCAACGTCTAAAGAGGAAAATCGCAACGTGGCATCCGACTGCTCAGCACCAACCGTTAACTCTAAATATTTATAACCACTGGTTGTTACGTCAAACGGTTCATCACCACGCCACATCTCACTAGGCCAGGTTTCTATGTTTACCGTGCTATATTGTTCATTTCTGTCACTGATCAAGTAAGCTTTAGCAATAGTGCCTGTGTTTCTTAATGCAATATCGTAATTTTGATGTGGTCTAAAACGCAGAGGGGGAATAAGCGGTTGTAAACTTACAGTCTCAGAAAAGGCAGTAACATCATCAGCATCTGAAGTACGGGCAGTATAGCTGATACCATGCTTTGTTGATGATAGTTCAGAGCGCTCCATCACTCCCCATAAAGTCACCCCAACCGTTGATGCTAAAATGTTATTGCTCGCATCAACCACTATCAGTAGTGTTGGTTTGTTTTCAATTTTTCGAGTCATGTGAATGTCAGTTGATCTCTGGGAGAGACTTGCTTGCGCGTAATATCCACTACATTCTGCTGCAGGCAAAACTTGTGGGTGAATAATCAAAGACATAGCCTTCTCCTAATTGCTTTTTATTTTAATTGAGACTGGTCGTACAGTGCGGATATTGTTGTTATCACCGACTACGAGTTCGATCTCAGCGCCACTACCAATAGAGCCAAATCGGCCATAAACAATTCCCTGACGTGTTCTGTAACTAGAATCAGAGTGATAATGTGCTAGGGTGCTAATCGTTGCAATATGCTGGTTTTGTGTGTCGCGCACCTCATGATCAGTTACAGTCTGACGATGCTCACTTTGACTGATGTAAAACCAAGTCGGCTTCAGTCCATGCACTAAACGGTTATCATCATGCGCAGCCTCTAAGGCAGCTGTATTGCCAACGAACCACTGCTTTTGTGAATCAGCACTAAAGGTCGCACTCATCATCATGGAGGTATCATGCTCAGCCTTCACAGGCACTCTTGCCGATATGTAACCGTGAGCAGTCGAAATAGATGCGCCTTCAGGGTAAATACGGCCACTGATATCTAAATCACCACCGGCCCTGTAATAGTATGCCTTGTTGGTAGGGTGGCTCGTATAGCTATCTGTGCGCATTCCAATCCAACCAATATAAGCGTCATAAAATGTATGTGGAACATCGCTATATAAATCCCCAACCTTATTAACAAAGGTACCATAGTATATTTCCGCAGGGGTCGGCATGCGTCCAGTAAAAGCATGAATAAAATACCTTGAAGCTTCTCCACGCTGGTGATTGGTGTTTCCTGCATAAAAAGTAGGACTCCCCCAACCATGTAATATCTCTTGTAGATCTTGCTTATTTAATAAGGTCTCTAACCTTGGTGCACCTTGATCACTCATCTGATCTCCTAATAACTGTGTCTCATCAATGCAAGCTATGTTCGGTGGACTGTTTCTAGCCATACATCATAAAATTTCAAGTCTAAGTAAACGTGCTGATGCACTAAAATATACACCAACTAGTATTGTACAATGTAAATTACACTCAACATACCACTAAACTACAACTTACTATTATACAATACCTAAAATATGTACATCGTTCACGCCGGTGGTGTACGTGTAAATAATATCGTAAGTGCCGTACCAATTCCTATGCCAATCAGGTGCGAGTACACCTGTAAACTGAAGGCGAATACTTTTAACATTGTGAATAGGCGTTGGTAGATAAAGGGTTTCCACACCGCTTACGCCTTCGATAACAAATGTGTGTGCACTAGACCAATTACCAGCTGCATCAGAGTATAAAAACTCAATTTGCTTGGGGCAACGATTGCGTCTTTGCGTTTCGCCTGAAATATGTAACCCAACCACGGTACGTTGTAACGTTTTAAAGTCAACTTGCAAGTAACTCGTGCCGTTCACTTGGTCGGAAAGCCACAAACCACCACTTTGAAAAGCATGAAAAGGCAAAGTGTATGTCCAAAAACGTGCGCCACTATAGGGTGGACCCGCGTTACGAAACCCAGTGAAATCGCTCGAAACTAATCCGTTGGTACTGGGTAGAGACAGTTGCTGTGGCTTTTCACACACATCTTGATGCGGTTGGTGAATATACAATGGCAATGGAACTTGATGCTGTTCAAAAAAAAGCGCCCGACCCATTGCAAAATCTTCTATGTGTTCAATTTCGAGATCAGCACCCGAGCCCTTTTTTCCAACTGTTCCTACGAAAAATACGTATCCCCTCACACTTAAATTGGCATCAACAGACGCGACACCATCTAGTTGGGTCATCACGAATACAAATGATCGTAGTTCGCCAGTGTGCAGATACAAGGGAAAAACGCCTCCTTCTGTCTCCTGTGGCCATCTAAATGACATAATACCTTCGTCATTGACCTCAAGCCGTGGCATATCTCGATAAGCAGCAGGTTTGTGCCCTGCACTCAACATCAAATTGATGTCATTTTTACTAAGGCCGTTATTAAGCCTCAAGTACGCTGCAAGCTCTTCAACCGGTCGAGAATCTAAACAAAACAACGCACCTTGGCTCAGGTCATTATGCCAAAGTGTTTTATCAAACGTTGGTAAGTTTGCATTTAAGTCTGTCGCTAGCTTTTTTTTATTAACCCAATAATGTTGGGACACCACCAGATCTCCTTTACATATTCAGCGAGCGCAAAACGCACCAGAGCCTCTGTATTCCTGACCTTAACCCGCTACAACAATGGATTAGTAAACATGACAAAACCTTATACAACACCTAGAACACGAATATCACTGATACCAATTGTACGGGTGAAAATTCGTCCAGGCCCGTAACGGTTTTTATGTGAATCAGGATTCAATACATCATTAAACTTCAGGCGCACACCTTTCACATTTTTTACCGGCTCTGGTAAATATAGAGTTTCAATACCTCGTGTACCTTGAATGACAAATGTATGGACACTGTGCCATACGCCCTGAGCATCAATACAAATAAACTCTATCTTTTTTGGACAACGGTTACGTCGCCCTATCTGTCCCGCAATATACACTCCAGAAATAGAGCGCTGAATGGTTTCAAAGTTAACCTGCAAATGACCATTTAAAGCACTTGAAAGCCACAAGCTTCTTTGAAACGCAGAATAAGGTGGTGTTGACACACCACGCTGCGCTCCACTATACAATGGCCCTGAATTATTTACACCTTGATAATCTCTGGTAGTCATACCATTAGTACCAGGTAAAGATAATGCCTGTGGATGAGTACTTTTATCGGCATGGGGCTGATGGATGAAAAATGGCATATCAATGCTATTATTCTCCATAAAAAGCGCGCCTCCTACCTCATATTCAGAGATTTCCTCAAGCTCCAAATCGGCGCCAGAGTCTTTGCCACCGACTGTGCCTGCAAAAAATACGTAAGCCCTAGCACTTAAGTTGGAGTCAACTGAAGCATACGGGCTTACCCTTGTCATCAGTAAAAAAAATGACTGAACGGGCCCCGCTTCTAACTGTAGTGGATAAATCGCTTGGTTCGTTTCTTGTGGCCAAATAAATGATATTTTACCGTTGTCACTGACGACCAATTCAGGCATCTGCCTGTACGATACAGGCTTATACCCAGATACTAACATAGCATTGATTTGAGCCGCATTAAGACCATTTTCTAACCTCAACTCATCCGCTAGTGCTTCAACAGGCCTAGCATCAAAACAAAAGAGCGCCCCCTGATCTGAGGTACCTCCCCAAGCCGTACCTGTAAAAGTAGGTAAGTATGAAGCTAAATCAGCTCCTAGTTTGCGCTTATTTATCCAATAATGTGTGGATACCATAATCTCTCCATTCTTGGTATAACACGGAAATAGGCAACCAAGTTCGTGCTAAACACAACCTAGTACAACCATTTGCTCTATTGCGATGTGATAGTAGTAGTTGTAACGACCTGACCAACGGTTATAGKCTCTGTCTTTAGCAAGTGACTCGATCAGTTCAAATCGCATGCTGACCACGCCTTT
Source organism: Pseudoalteromonas sp. J010 (assembly GCF_003934235.1). Lineage (NCBI taxonomy): Bacteria > Pseudomonadati > Pseudomonadota > Gammaproteobacteria > Alteromonadales > Pseudoalteromonadaceae > Pseudoalteromonas > Pseudoalteromonas sp. J010. Next base: position 101,852 of record NZ_RDBW01000012.1, read on the forward strand.
TAGGGGATCTGGAAATGTAAGGGTAACAATACCATTTGAACCTGTATTATCGAATGTGGGACCTGTTTGCTCAACGCCATCGGCCAATGTATAAAAGACCTTGATTATCCTTGGTAAGCGATAACGCCAATTAAGCTGGCCTTCAACAAACAAGCCTGTAATTTCTTTTTGTGGCTCTTTGAAATCAACTTTAACATAGCTGCCACCAGAGGCCGCCGTAGTCCCCCACACACCTCCAACCTTAAATGGACGCCAATAATTGCTACTTGGATTTGTTGAGCAATTAGCCACACGAATACCATTTGTTCCAATTAAAGACAGCGGCTGTGGTGCATTCAGATGGTCAATATGCGTGTTATAAATATTAAATGGTGTAGTTACTTTATTATCTGGTACATACAAGGGTCGACCATTTTTATATTCATCGACCTTTTCAATTTCCAGCTCGGCACCACTTCCTTTCGCACCAACTGAACCCACGAAAAAAATATGAGATCGAACGCTCAGCTGGCTATCTAACGTAGCCCTATCACTAGTATTACTCATTAAAAAAGCAAATGACTTAACCTCCCCTTCTTCCAATTGCGGAGGGTAGCAAAGGTAGCGCTGTGCATCAGGCCAAGAAAACGTAATGCCACCAGAACTATCGATAGCTATTTGTGCGCGACCACGCCAGCCCATTGGTTTCGATGGTTGCGTGAGCATATTATTAACCTGCGTTTTACTTAGCCCATTTTGATGGCGTAAATATGCTGCAAGCGCTTCAGGTTCTCTGCTATCGAGTAAAAACAACGCGCCTTCATTGTGGTCACTAGACCAGGTTGAGCCTTTAAATGTTGGCAGATATTCACTGAGACAGTTTACTAGCATTTGGCTGCTAATCCAGTAGTGGGCAGCGGTCATGAATATACTCCTTATAAGGGGACTCTTACAGGTAACATATTGACAGGATCTGGCGCCTGCCCTGGATCAGAACTCTCAGTTATCACCAGCAAGTCCTTGCTAGAAACAGTATCGCCGACACCAACTGAGCCTAAAAACTCGATGCCACCGGTTACATTTTCCACCTGCTCCCAGTCACCCTCAAGAACAGCAAACCATGTTGGTATTGGCAAAGGTTCGCTCGCACTATAAAGCTTGCTAGCCACTTTGTGAGATAATGACGCTTCATCATTAGCTTGGCTATATAAAAGGTTTGTGACTAATGCAGATTTGTTCCAATTAGGCGTTCCATACTCTACCGAATCGGTGTAAGACAGAGATTTACCAGATAAAATTGGAATTAACTCATACGTCGCAATGAAATCACTGCTGCGTGCTTTTAAAACCTGCAACATGTCCTCTTCTGATAGTCCCATGTCAAAAGCTGGTAATGCCCCTGAAAAAAGCATCAATCTGCGTTTGGAGTGATTTAAAAACAACAAAGTTTTTAAAACCGTTGAGTAGTTTGTTATCACCGTATTCCCCTAAAATCGTGCTACTGGCCTTTACCCTCAGCCCTAAATGTCATTCTATACATACCCGCCTAACTACTAGGTTTGTTTTGAACCAAGAAAGCTTTTTTGGTAGCACCGCTACCGAAATCTGCTGTCGACAAAAGATTTAGATCTATGTAGATAAAGCAAAAATTCCGTTATTTAGCTGCGCTAAATGAGAAACTTTTAACGCAGCTATCGTCAGGTTTATACCAATTTTCTTAATTAAGTAGTCTATTTTGAGGCGAGAAGACCTTGTCGATAACCAGGCAAAAGTTTCTTGTTTAGTTGTTCTAAATAAGAAACTTTTAACGCTGTTAGCGTCAGATTTACTCCTTCAAATTGAGCAAGTATTAAGTCAAATTGGTATTACTCTTTAAAAATGCTTAACTGATATTACAGATTAGTATCAGCCAATTGCGCATCAATGCTTGATTGGTCAACACCCAGCTCAGCTATGGTAGACAACAACGCTTTAAGCTCTGTATTTGTTTGCGTCCAGTCACCCAACAAATTTCTAAAACAAATATGGAGCGCTTTGCCCGCAACATGTACTGTGTSGCTATCAGGGTCAAGTTCAAGCTCGGTGAGTCTTACGTCTGTATACGCACTTATCTCTCCAATGCTCAGTTCTAAGGTAGGTAAGTCGCTTAGCGCTCGATTAAATTGCCCTTCGTTGAATAGAGCATCATGCCACCCCAAAGTCACCTTTTTACTAAAGTACTCTTTATTATCAACAACTAAATAGGATTTTGTCGCGACTCCTTTTGCTAGGATCCGCTCCGCTGACACCGCATTAGACGTAAACACAAGCGTAGGAAGGACGGGCTTAATGGGGGTATTGTACTGGCTCAGCACGGGCTGCTGAGCTTGTTCTGACATTTGTTCATAAAAATAAAACCCGCTTAAATCATGCTCATTTCCTTGTCTTTCTTGAGACATATTCCAATGGGTTTCACCTACAGTTGTAAGTAATACCGTATCATTCTCGTCTGTAATCACCAGTATGGCCGGCTTGTTTTCTAATTGTCGTGTCAATGCAATATTTGGATCACTTTGTTTAAACGCGCCCTGCGTCGCCTCATTCATCGACTCTGACTGGTAGACAAGCATGGGATTTAACATTATCGCCATCATTGTGCTCCTAAGTTGTGATTATACGTAAACCAGCCATCCGGATATGTGAATTAAATCCGGTTGCGCCTGAAATCAGTTCAAGATCTGAGTTAGTGCCCATCGCACCCACATTTCCGACAATTAGAGGTAACGCACTGGTTTGCATATCAACATGCAAAGACTCTATCACTGCAGTGTTATCCAATGAGTGAGGGTTTTGTACAACTCGTGTTTTCCAGCTAGGCCGGTTTTCGCTCTCCGAAATATAAAACCAAGTCGCCCCAGTGGTATTTAACCCTCCAGACAGCGCTTCTTGGCTAAGCCACCCGAGATTCCCATTTGACAGCACGAGCGTTTTAGTTGATTTAAAAGACCAATCTAACATCCAAGACTGCGTAGCCATTGATGCAACGGGAAGCGGTGACAAGGCAGTATAACTTGAAGCGATAGATACCTGCTCTGGCCATATACGACCTGTCGATTTGACACTTTTATTTATGACACTCTCACCAACAGCCGTCGCAACATTAAAGCTACCTAAATAGCGCTGCTCCAGCGTAAGCGGCATATCGCGATGGCTATCTCCTACTCTGTCAATAAATGTGCCGTGTAAAACCTCACTTTGAGTAGGGATGCGGCCACAAAATAAATGTACAAAATACTGCCTTTGTGCTGTATTTGCTACATTCGCATTCGAAGGCGTTGCRAATGCTGGACACCCCCAACCGTGTAAGATCTGGCGCAACGTGTCATCAGGTAAAAGTGATGATACCTCATAGCTATCAGCCATATAGTCTCCTAGGCGTTATATCTGAATAACAGTTCACAACATGTTATTTAATAGCGTCATGCTAGACCCTAGTTACTAACATAAGCACATCATACTTGTGCTACTTAATTCTACGATAAACAAATGTAATGTGCTCAAATGAGAAGTTATTGTACAATAAAAATAAACACATGACAGCCTATTCATAAATAATCACAACGAGATGGGATGCAACGACCTAAATTAGCAGTATGATGTGTTAGCTTGGGATATAATTTAGTACGGCTTAAAGATATTGTACAATAATTAAAAACAAGCAATTAGAACAATAATTATGCGCGCAATCGATACATCGCTCATARATACAACAAGTCCTTAAAAAACGGCTTTTTCTTCTTGATTTTTAGTGCCTATTAAGAATAGCATACTGACCTTAATACAGAGACGCGATAGTTTGCTCATCGCATATTAAATATCTTACAGACAGGTCTTATCCATGATACGTGACAAGGTTCTTGTAGCCTCCGTTTACGCAGGCACGAGTGCGCGCGCAACTCGCTATTATCTATCGTCCAACAAACAATTTGACGTAGACTGGCATATTGGTAAAGAGGAAGCGCTACGCTGGTTTGCTAGAGCACGCCTGTCTGACAATAAAGTTTCTGATCTCAAACCATGTGGGCAACCAACTTATGAGACTCGTCGAAAAAAGCGGATTTCACGGCAAGAGTATTTAGCTTGGGCGTATCAAGCGACACATAAAACAGAAACAACAGCATGTTATCTAACCCCCAACTTGTTTTTTGATTGGCGAAATACACAAAATATAAAAGGGCTGACAGCTCATTGGTTAGAAATTGATACCGCAGGTCATACTCCACTCACAGCCAATCAATCATGGGAAATATATCAGCAAATTGCAGACTGTTTAGGTGCATCGAATTTACCAGCACCAACTAACTGGGTGTTAACAGGCTCAGGTGGCGTTCATCTGTACTGGCGTTATGATCAGCCAGAGCTGGTACAGAACAAAACCCATCGTTTCACACTCTTAAAACGCTGGAAAGATATAGCCGCAAAGTTAGGCAAAAAGCTTGAGACCTGGCGCATTAAATTAGGCTACAACGACTGGAAAGTCGACCATGGGGCATCAAACGACCCTTCTAGATTAATGCGTATGCCGGGCAGCCAACATAACAAAACCGCGCGAGAAGTGCTCTATCTCACAGGAGGACCTGTGACAAGCTTACAAATGCTAGGAAAAAAGCTAGGGTTTAAAGTGCCAATTACAACGGACGCTGCCACCGCACCGGCCTCTAAAGCAATGAAAGCGCATCATATAAGAACTCCCAAGGTTTGTACTAGTATTGCGCGAGATCCCGCGGCTGACAAACTGGCTAAACTGGCAAAAGATTGGGAGGTGTACTTACACCGACATGGGCAAGTGGTTAAAGGTAAACGCGATTTAACGCTATTCCACTTGTACAATATCTATCGTCGGATAATGGCTCCACAAACTGCATGGGACAAGATTATTCAGATCAATGATAAGTATATCGGCTTTACTGGGCAGCAGTTAAGCGCGTACCTATCAAGCTCAATAAAAACAGTATACCGATACACACTTAAACGGCTCAACGACATACTGACCGACGAATTAGAACTCCCCTTAAGTGTGCAGCTAAAGAGTCGAGAAAAGTTGAGTCCAGCAGAGCAACAACGTCGCCAATCTATCAGCGCTAAAAAAGTCAGTAAAGCGAGAGCAAGTACTACGTTAAATACCTTGGTGGAATTAGTGCTGAGGTTATGTAAAGCCGGTTACACCTTAACGTCTCTTACCCCCAACGTCCTGCTTAACCACTGCCAGATTTCCAGAGCTACAATTTATAGACACTGGAATAAAGTCATTAAGACTGTACAGCAAAGACGTCCGATACAACTAAAAGAATTACTCAAGGCTCAACACTATTCGTCTCATTCGCTCGGGTTCTTTATAACCCCCCCTAAATCGCGAAGCGGTAATAATGTTTTGAAAGAGCCTGCAGAGCAATCCTCCGCTAATTTATTAAGTGTTCATTGTGATATTCCGATACCTGATATTTGAATGTGTTTAGTTCGTTGGCCTTTGTATCACTCTCAAGCTAATTTATTTTTAAATTAATAAAGGTACCTTAGGATCCATAAGTAAGGTCATAAGTGAAATACCTAAACGATTGCACCCTAGGCATTACCGTGGCAAGATACCGCCCTACTCTCAGGTCTGCTATACGTTGCGTTTTTACACAGAAAGCCTGAAGTTTAAGCTTATAAATATCGAATAAACTGAGTCTTGGAGTTTTTATGGGTGATGATAATAAACAAGGATCTTCAGCGCTGGAAAAACGACATCGACGTCGCTCTCTTCGTTTAAACCAAGAAGAGAATCAAACAAGTGCGTTGAATACTGATGAGGTGCAAAGTCGACCTCGCCGCCGTCACTTATCCAGTGAACGTAGTGATATAAATAATCAAGAGCACACTAATAGACAAATCTCCAGGCGCAGGACAAAAGGTTCAATAATGCACGACGAGGTAACAACACAGTTACCAACTAAACAAGCATTTATGCCACAATACCTAGGTAGTGACAATCATATCAATATAGGTAAGGATGAATGGCGCTTACTGAAACGAAAACTAAAGCGACCCGCTCTTGTATCTTTACTCAATGAACTGGTTGAGAAAAATAATATAGATGTGCCCTACCGCATGACTAGCAAAGAGCAAGCTTGGGATGACTTTCAGGCGCTAAAAGCTCTCGATGCAGGCAGTTTACTTCATGTTAATTATAACCACGCGCGTATGAGCTACCAGCATCCTATTTCACTATTAACCATTGATGTTGATAACACCGGTAGCAGAGCGACAGATCCGTACTTTCAAGCAATCCGCTTTACATGCAAAGGAAGTCGTGTAGGCTCCGCTACAGATAGTTGGAATGACCAAGAGTCAAGACGTGCCGTATTCAATCACATTTTGGATCAAGATACGCCCTTCATTGACAGACATGTTATACGCAAGGCGCTAGGCACAAGGCGTTATATTGCCGCACAGTACAGGCCAGCAGTAGCGAAAGCAATTTTTCACTACTTTAAACCTAAATCAGTGATCGATATGAGCTTAGGATGGGGAGATAGATTACTGGGATTTGAAGCCAGCCCTTACCCTAAACGCTTTGTTGGTATTGATCCTGATAATAGAGTTATTCAGGCTGGTAATCTAATGCATAAACAATTGAAGCAACGCAGCAAAAAAGTTGAATTATATAATGCACAAGCAGAATCGTTTAAGTACGAAATACTTGAAGAAAAAGCTGATTTACTGTATTTCTGCCCTCCTCCATTTCACGATGAGAGATATACTGATGAAGAGAGTCAAGCATATAAAAGGTACAAAACTGAAAATGCGTTTGTTGATCACTTCTTAGTTAAAGCTGTTGTTAATGCTTGGCACATGCTCGAGGAAGGCGGTGTTCTGGTCTTAGATATGGGTGATTTAAGAGGTTCCAAGCGTAGTGAGCCTATTCGTTTTGTTGATAGTGCGATAGATGCGATAGTTCATAAATGTCAATTTGCTCGATATATCGGAACCATTGGAGCAAGGATCAATGACCGAACAGTAGACGACCAGTTAGGTGCAAGAATTGACCCTATTTGGATCATCAGCAAAGGAACACCATCAATTACAGAGCAAGCGCTTTTTGGCCGATTCACATCAAAGTAGTCTATTTAATTCAGCGCGCCTGTCGCGCTGACACGGCTTATAACTCCCTCTCTTACTAATCTAAACTTTATCACATCTTACGCATCACATAATGTGACTCATCGCTTTGTAATAGTCATGTTGACTTTTACGAGCGAAATGCTCATTTTCCTCATATTACAACCCGAACTCTCTTCATCAAGCGTATTCAGTCAGGCTCTTGGTATTATCAGGTTTTAATAGAGCGGCTCTCATCAATATCTAGCTTTGCCAGTTTTGCATTGCAATCTTATTTCGTTTTGCTTGTGATTATTTATTTTAAGCARACTAAAACGTTTTTTCACAACCATCACCCATRCCATTCTTACAATCTTATTGGCTGAAGCCACTACGGATTTGTAAAATGGCAATCGCTTACGTAAATTTTTTACCCACTTACTCTACCCTGTTAACTTAGGGGCTATCTTCCGCTGTATACTGTTTAGCGACTAAGCAGCGCTATGCAGATAAATAACAGCCGTTATAAAAGTTGTATCAATAACACGGTAAAAAGTAACGGCTAAGATTGTGCCTATTCTAACCATGGTTTTTTAATCTTTGGCATACGCCCTTTGTATTGCTAAATGCACTTAGTTCTTAACCCAGTAGTTAAACTTGTTTATTTAGCTCGGTCACTTAGTCATACAAACTCGTTAAGTGTAGGCATAGTAAAACATCCAGATTATTATCTACATTTTCTAAGATATTAGTTCTTGTCGTTGCATTATCTATGTAGGTGTAGGTACTTTGGGGGGGAGAGGTGTTATCGGCCAAAAAGTTTTCTCACGTTAAAATAAATAACTTGATTAAACGAGGTAGCATCACTTTGTCTTAACTGTTTCTAAAAACAATGATATATCAAGAGGGAATTTATAAATTGGTTTTTAGTACCTTGATACTGTGTCGCGATGTCAAAAAGCATAGCAATATTCTGACCCCATAAACAAAACCCGACGCATAAAACGTCGGGTGTCACTCACTATCTTACAAACTTATTTCAAGTTTTTAGGTATAAAACTCCGCAAGACTATAAGGGATATGGATCTCAATGTCGAACTTTTTATCGTGTATTTTGATAAGCTATCCATGCTTATCTGTTTATTTTCCCACTACTTATAGCAAGCCTGAATAGTGTGTACCAATGGTACGCTGCTTATTTCTTTGTATGCGCCTACACACTGGGTGACGTCGTTCAAACGATAACTCTATTTAAATGGATTTGACACTGACTCCAAAAATTAGTGTACCAATGGTACGCTACTTATTTCTCTGTAAACATCTACAYATGGGATGAAATCGTTAAGTAGCCAATATTATTTCAATAGGTTTGACACTGACACTAAAATTGAGTGTACCAATGGTACGTTGCTTATTTCTTTGTATGCGTCTACGCACTGGGTGACGTCGTTCAAACGATAACTCTATTTAAATGGATTTGACACTGACTCCAAAAMTWAGTGTACCAATGGTACGCTACTTATTTCTCTGTAAACATCTACACATGGGATGAAGTCGTTAAGTGGCCAATATTATTTCAATGGGTTTGGCACTGACTCCAAAAATAAGTGTACCAATGGTACGTTGCTTATTTCTTTGTATGCGCCAACACACTGGGTGACGTCGTTCAAACGATAACTCTATTTAAATGGATTTGGCACTGACTCCAAAAATAAGTGTACCAATGGTACACCAATTTTTGATAGTTAATTGGTAAATCAATGTAGTTAGACTTCTATGGTTGTTAGCCGCGTGCTCGAAAGAAACGAACTAAAGAAATGGAAATGTACCATTGGTACGTTATTCTTAATAAAGAGTTCAGCCTAAGTCTAGCTACGTTGATAGTACGTATCAGTAATATTTAGTTCCATACTCGACCGAGCCATAAAGTAGAACTTCAACGATACACAGTTCATATAGACGAACAATAAATTGATCTCATAGAACCACTTTTGCTTATCCACTGAGCCGGTATTAGCAACCGCCAAGCACATAGAAATTCCATAGAATGATGAGAGTAGGGTACATAGCAAAGATCTAAGCATTACGCCAAAGTAGGGTGGCTCCCTCAAAATACAAGCAGTAATGATATAAGCACGTCTATTAAGCTTGTCTAAACCAGTTTCAATCAGGTTAACAAAAACCAACTAACACAGTTAAAATAGTGACTACTATAACAAGCTCAACGTAAAGTCATTTCGAATTGATAGCCAGAGGAAGAGAAGGGTGCAAGTACATTGACGATAACTGAGCGCGGCAATGGCATTATTGACAAGATTTCTCACCTCAAAATAGCTCTCTTAATCAAACGAGTTTTATAACTTACCATTAAACTAGTAGCTCAGACTCAAAAAGTATTATCTCCTAAGCGTCGCCAAACACATTGTTGCAGTTGATGCTTTAAGGGCAACCTTTATGATACCAAATTTTTTAGGTATGGAGTGAATCAGTAAATACTAATAATTGAGTCATAGTACCAAGTTCATTCATCCCTTATGCTATTTCAACATTAAATAAACTATTGAGTGGCGAGTATGAGGATGTGGTGTAACGGATTTAAATTTCCATAATAGCCATCGATATTTGCTTTGACCCATTCATCCTTTGATATGTCGGGCCAATTAGCAGGCATATCTAGAAAGAATAATAGTTCCTCAAAGAAGAAACGCTGAGCTCTACCATTCCCTTCTCTAAATGGATGAATAATGTTTAATTCACAGTATACGTCCGCGAGTTGAGCCAAAATTTCTGCTTTAGCTGCATGTATATTCAATGCTTGAACTTGTTGGAACTGCTTTTTTATTTCAACGTCGATACGAGAACAAGTACAAAACCGGGTATCTCCCTTGGAAATATCAACTGTTCTGATTTCACCAGCCCAAGCGTACACGTCTTGAAATAAATACCAATGGAGGTGTTTTAGATGATTCAAATTAAACTCGTCAAGAGAGTTTAGGGTAGATGAGTATTCACTGTATCTAAAAGCGGTAAATTCTAACTCGGCCTCTGATAACTCATCTGCATTCGTAATATTAAGCTTATTAATTAGTACATCAGATCCAGGATAGCAGTAGCTATCCTGTGCAACACCATATTTATCTCGCATACTTTGCTTTTAGATCAGCGATCGACTTGCTTAAGTCTTCTTTTTTAAAACTCAGTCCTTCGTATTTAGAACTAATTTCAAAGTTGCTCATTTTAGGTATGAACGTTCGCACATTTTCTGTTTTTTTTACCGAAGTAACAGCCATAAATTCCCCCTTCTAAAGCCGTATAAGTATAACGTAGCGACATAGTTATGCCAAGGTTTGCACCTATGCCCTTAAAGCGAGGTGATAGGTCACTTGGCACATGTTAAGACTAGCTGCATAACTTCATTTCTTGGCTTGCTATCATCTCAGCTAAAATAAATATGACGACACAATCGAAAGACTTTTTGCCATACACTCTTTCAGTGCGAAAGAAAGTTATCTGAATTAAAGAAAAGAGCAGGGAAATAGTTAGTTTGTTTAGACTCTTTGCGATATCTGGAAAGAGTGAGATCTGTAGGTGAATAAAAATGGGTAGCAAAAGAGGTAATTTAACCACTACGACAAGCAACACCTTTTTAAAAGATAGCCCATCTCTGAACTCAGTACGCTCAGGTATTTAAAAACCCAAGCACATACTATTTACTTATAATCAATTAAGTTTATTGGTTCATTTTATAACGCGATGGTACATCAACATCTAATGATAAATCAGCAAGTACCCAAGAAATAAAGTCATTATCATCTTGGCTCACTTTATCACAGTCTTTAGCGTTTTTTCGAAGAAGTGTAGTTCCTTTGTGTAGATCAGCATTCGAACCTACTAAATTCATATTCTTACACTGCTCGCCCATAATCTCCCTCCGATAAGTAATCTTCAATCAATGCAGTGTGCACCACTACTCTTAAGTCTCATTTCGTCATGATAGAATGTAAAGCCGAACCACACTTTAAGACAAACTAACACGTACTGCATTTTAATTTTTACTATTTAGTGAGTCAAGAAAGGGTAGGTGAGTCCTTGATCAGAACGCAAAAGATGAGCTCATACAGAAATTGGTTATTGTACAATAACTATAATTCTTTATGCTCAATCACGGTTTCAGATTGAACTTTTCCGGTCGCTTGTACCATTTTGTTAAGTTTATTATTTTGTAACTGAGCAGCATTAAACTCTTCATGAGGATAAAAAGTGATCTCGTAATCAACAATTTCCCCGTCTTTACGAATAGCTGTTTTAGTGAATTTTTGCAGCACTTTAGAATCAACTAGCTTATTGCATGCAGAGTTAACATCCCGACCACAGTTATTTAGTTGAGCACGAGATATTACTTCACTGGCTGGTAGTTTTCCGTAATCATTCAATAGCTTTCGCACGCGTAAGGAGTATGTTTTTCCCGCAGCAGCATAGGTAAATCGCATCATCAGTCTCATGTGAATATAACGAGATAGTCCTTTTTGCATCTCTACTTGTGCAAATTGATAAGGACGATAACGCATCGCTTCAATTGCAGCATTGAGCAGTGGATGAAATGTTACATAGCATTTATCGTCCCTGTGGCCAGTGGCTTTGCCGGAGATATATTTTTGCGGAAAAACTGCAGAGCTAAACTCCTGAACATCTTGACCATTACCTGACAAGCTTCTGATCTGCAACGCACTTTTACTCATCACTTCAATGGCTTCTTTAATATCATCAGGATGAGCGCTCTTGCCTATTTTTTCGAGCTCTTTTTGTATTCTATGTACAGAGAAGTAACACCCATAAACTGGTCTATTATCATCTCTTTGGTATCGACCATTTGCTTGAAGTAAACCACCATCGGATGCTATACGCATGATCGCTGCTTCAACTTTTTCTTCCCTATCTCCAGGCCATATAAAAACTTCTTCTGTATCACCATCTTTACCTTTGCGCTCAATGGTTGCTGGTGACATTTGGATTTCGTAATCAATATTGTCATGGGTAGTTTCAAATTTTACGACAGCGGTGTCGACTTCTGAAAATCTTGCCCAATTCTTTTTTTTACGCAAAAAACGAGGAATACACGCTAAAAACTCAACTGCATTAGCATAGTCAATTTCAGTTCGTTGGTTAACCATAMCGAAGAGGGCAGTTTTTTCAGACTCAGCTTTGATAAAATCATCTCGAGTGATCTCTTTACTTGACATTATCATGATCCTCATTTGATTAGTTTAGAACAGCGCGTAGGGATATTGGACTGAGTTTGCCGCAAAAAAGTCATATTCGCAAGCGATGGGCATAACCTCTGATCTATCTGATTAATACAACATAAGCATTTGATAATTAATGTGTTATTGAGGTATTAATTTTAACAAAAACTAGGATCTTTATAAAAATAATCAAAGGGATCAGTGGTTCAGGTTAAAAATAATCACTATGATCAGAGGTCCGTGAGATTTTGCATGATGTTGCGTTCCTCCTGCTCAATGATATTAAAGTGAACTTTTCATTAATAATCATACAGTTAAAATTTTAGTGGTGAACTTTTCGTTGTTCTTGAGCTATAGAATTTAGACTTTACCGCTGATTTTTATGATTGCTATGATTTCATTGATTACTCACAATTATCAGCTGACCTATGATTCCAATGATTATTTGATACTACAGCGATTTTTAAAGGTTTTCGTACCACTGATTTTATTGATTACATTGATTTTTATGATCATTAGAATCAACTCAACCACTGATTCTAATGATTGTACTCATTTTATTGATCACTCAAATCGTGTAGCACCTATGATTTTTATGATTACACTCATTTGATTGATCGTTTAAATCCCCCATTTTGAGTAGTAAATGGATTTTACTGATCAGTAAAATCAACTTAGACCCTTGATTTGACTGATTAGTCTTTGTTAGCACTAATCATAACCTCTGATTTTGATGATTAAGGTGACTTACTTATCTACCACTTATTTTATTGATTTAAATTCATAAGATTATGTTTTAATTGATAATTTTTACATTTAAAAATAACTACTTTAGACTTTCCCTGTTCTTATTGATTAATTTTAGTTCGTCAGTGCGTATTTAGTAAGCAGTGAATAGCGTTTTATTGACCGCAACTGTTAAACTTATTTTTTGTAAAACAGCAAGTTTGGAACTTTGAATTTCTAGTGGTTAATATAGATTAAAGATCTTTATATCTACTTAGATCTATAGGTTAGATCTGGTTAGTTAAGGTTAGATTGTTAGTAAGTTATTATATTATAAAAGGTTTTAAGGAATTTTGAATCATTAAGATCAGGGGTTTCGATCCTTTCAGATCAGTGGTTACCAATCATTAGAATCAGTGGTTGTGTTTTTTATCTGATTTTATTTCCACAAATTTTCCACAGAATTAGGTTTTTTATTCACAGATTTTTTTATAAATTTCATATTGATCAGTGGTCAATATCCACAGCAAGCTTAATTYTTCAGCTGTTTTACCACTGATTTTTTTGATAAATCAGTGGTGGGTAATCACACGGATCAGTGGTAAATGATCGCTTATCCACAAGCCTATATTGCTTACTTTTCTTCTTCGTTAACACTTCAAAATGATGGCTATGGCTGTTGATCTAGTATGCTTTGTAATTGACAATGCATATCATTAGGTACGTCGATATTGTTATAGTGTTTTACCTCCCACTCTCCAAGCTGATCGATTTCGATGTTATGTCGATATGCTTGTAGCCTTGCACTCACAAGATCTTTGCCTTGTTGTCGATACACTGCGCAACCATAATCGTCTAGTGAAACGAAATGACGCTTGTTTGGCTGATTCACAATTGTGTCAATTTCGTGCATTATTAATAGGGTATGCTGCATGAATCCTAGCAATTGCTCGGCGCAGTAAGAAAAGACAGTTTCGGGATCTGGCTGAGAGATTGCACTGATCTGGCTGACAAACGCATCAAGTGCATTGAGATAGACTCGTTGCCACAGTAAATGTTGTGCGCTGGTTTTTACTTGCCATTCACTCAGTAGCGTATTTTTGAGTTGCTCTGTGGCAATCTTTATCTGTTGCCTTACTGTGCCATCACATTGATCAACTTGGCTAAGTTCAGATTCTAAGTCGAGCAACCAACTAAACCACTTGTCATATAAAGACATTAATAACTCTTGGCTTTCAATATGAAAAGGAGGTTCGTAGCTGACCATTTCATTCAGTGAGAAAGTTTGGTTTGATTTAAATGTTTCAATCCACTTGGATGAATTCATTCTAAATGCAAGCTTTTTATGATGTGTACTTGGTGCTACATGCATTGTATTTTCCCTTGATAGAATGCAGCCCACAGATGTGGGCTGAGGTTAATTTAACGGTTTGTTGTAACGAGCGGCTGATGCGGCGACTAGTAGCGCTGAAATGTTTCTCAACTCAGTTTGAATTGTCGCTAATTGGTGGCTACTGTTTTGGGTTTTGTCCACGATGTTATCAAGCCAGTCTCGTACTTCTTTTTGCGTTTCGTTATGTTGATTAACGGTGGCGGAGGAGAGCTGCTCTAAAGCGTCTGGGTGCGACTTGATAAATGATCTAACATCCTCATGAAATCTAAGTTGATCCGCATCAAGATCTTTCATTAATTCAACAATATGCTCAAGTCGCTTAGCGGTTTCTCTATGCGCTTTAGTCAGTTCGTTGAACGTACTGGTTTGCTCAACCCAAGCGGGGAGTGCTTGTTCAATTTGTTTAAATAACGGAGACATTTTGTAGCGATATAGAAAGAACAAACCGATGATAAGCGCTGATGATAAAAACACATCCGCCATCACTCGAATTGAACCATCTTGCTCTACAACAAGTGCCCAGTTAAAAAGAGCTTTGATTATACTCTCCATGATACTTCCTTCTTGAGTAGGCGTGCTAGCGCTCGCTAGCACGGTATTTAAGCTAACTCTTGTCTATCGAATACCAAAGTAAGAGATAGATCAGCCATGGTTGCATCCACATATGCAGGCGTGAGTAAGCTCACTCTATCACCGGGAACTAACTTGGTTCTGGTCAAGCTTGACATACTGGTCGTGCCGTTAGGATCGACCGTAAATGTGCCTTTTTCAACATCATTTATGAGTACTTTGATAGGGTAGGGGGCGGCCGGTGGAGTATCTGCAAAACCAATAAATCCGCCCCAGTTATTTCTAATATAGAGTTCACGAGGTACCACAAACGTCAATAGTTTGGTTGATAGATCAGGGGCGCCCTGCACGAAAAAGGTCACATCATATGTTTCCGAATTGAGCTCTTGTAGCTTACCCGCCTCATCTAACGGAAGAAACTTACTTTTCGCTATTTCCTCTACAACAAAAACGATTTCTCGGAAATCTTCTCCTGCTTGCGCACTGGCGCGAAAATACCTAAATTTTGCAATGCCTTGTGGTGCTATCAGTTCGACAGATCCCTCATCGGATGCTGACTCTGATTCTGGCACCGTAACACTCCCCTCGAAGATGTCATGCCAAGTGTGATCGTCATTACTACCTTGGACTATATAGTTTACCGTGGTATTGGCCGTAGATTTGAAGCGCACACTTTTAAGGTAGGCTAAACCTGTGGCATCATAGCTGCCGTTAGGGGCATTGACTGAAGATATCGCACCATCCTCAATATGATACATCTCTTCTTTTCGAACAGAGCCATTGAAGAGCACTGTCAAATTACGATAAATGGTTTCGAGTTGACGCAGATCGCCTTTATCACCCAGCAACAACAGAGCTTCTTGGTTTTCTGCCTGTGCGGCATAAGATGGATCTGAGGTATCCAGTTCTACGACGGCACCCTGTCGGGTAACAACGTAACGCTTATTGGCTTTTAAATACTGGCGTCCACCGCCTTTTCTGACCACAAATAGGTCATCAATATTACTCATCTAGGTATTCTCCTTAAGCTATGAATTCAACCGCATTAAGCAGTTACAACCTCAATTTCATCATCGACCGATAAATCGATATTTAGCGTAATACTCTGCGTCCCGTTGATGGTGTACTCACTTTTACGCAAGAGTTTCCGATTCAAGTAGACGGTAAGGAATTTGGGTTTGAGCGTGAGTGGCTCACCATTAACCTTAAAAATGTATTCCTTAATAGATGCAGACATCACGTACTCAACATCTGAGTGCTGCATATTCATTTCCGAAGCAATGGTGACAATTGGTTGAAACCCCTCGGCCGTTTTCCGTTCAACAACAGTGGCATCACCCGCAGTGTTAAACCAAATGTCGTTAATGCCAGCATCTGTATTTGGTGGTGGCTCATCACCGCCGAAAACCAACGTTTTATGCATGGTTTCGCCAGTAGCAGTTTTACCTGAACGTAAGTTTGCTACTTCCACATGGGTAAAGTCATCTGATGGGTGTGGCCCTACACCTGATAAGTCGGGTAAATCAGCAATGTCAGCCATTTTCACACTTTGCAGCGCACTATTGATTTTATCGATCAGTTCATCAGTCAAATCATGAGTTGAAAGGCCTTTTCCCGGTACATTATCAACCTTGCTTTGTACTGACTGAGTTTGTGCTACCGCTTGAGCGAAGTCAGAAATTGTCTGTGCCGTCTGTGTACCTGTATGATTTGCTCTATCTCGATCCGCTTCGTGATAGTGTAGGTGAGTACTTTCACCTGTCGTGAGTTGCTGGTGTTGTTGCTCGGTGAGCAAGCGTAGGTCATCTGTGCGAACAATGGCACGCATATCGCCATCGACACCAAGTGTCCACGCATTGAGAGTTTCATCCCATAAAATGGCTGCATTGGCCGAGTTACCACGCGTAATTTTTAGGCCTGCGTCCAAGGTTGGTTCATCAGTGGTGCCTGCTAATAGCGTGATAAATTGCTCACCAGAGGTAACATTGGTCGAGCTAGTTTCGGTGCGTGTACCTGCTACGTCTAGGTTTTCTGACACAACCAAGTTTTTAACAGTTAACTTACCTTCTGAGTTTAAGTTAAAGAACTTACTGATCACAGTGAGCAGCTGTTCAGCGCCACAATTAATATTAACGTTGTCATCACCATTGCCAATACTTGCATGCTCCGAGAAGCTCACTGGTGCATTGAAAGTGGTAGTGGCGTTGATTTCAGCGCTGTTTGCAGCGCCACTACCCAAAACGGTATTAGCACTGACATTGAGGTTTTCCAGCGCGCCGTGTACAACATCAATACGTGCGCCAGTAAAGGCCTGGCCATTGATTTCTAGAGGCGCACCGGTTTCATCTATTAACTTTAATTGACCAGTTGCTTCGTCGTAGCGTAATAGATACTGCGTCTTATTAGAGCCTGTCAGTATGATTTGTGCTGGGGCAACACCTGCGCTGGTTGTCCGCGCTTGAATATCTACTTGGTTAGCAAGTAACTTTCCTTGTTGTGTGTCTGGATCTTCACTTTGAGAGCGTGTGTCGACTGAATTTGCTGATATAGTCGCGGCGTGTACTTGGGCAAATGGGTGATCAGCTCGACCTAAAGTTTCTTGATCGGTATTAGGTAATAAGTCTTTGATGACCTTGGTGTGATCGAAATCGGCGGTAAACATGCCATTAAATGAATCGATGTGCTGCGCGTGATCGGTTAGCGTTGTCCCTACATCGGTTCCATCAACCATCAACCCATTGCTATCCGCTGTTACTTTGCCCTGTGCAACAGAAATAATTTGGTTAACGGTTAGCATTTCGATAATGCCATCTTCAGTTGCCAGTCTAGGGATCGCCAAGTCGCTATGGATAAACACCACTACTTTACCTGACACCGCATGACTGAAATTTAATTTAAACTTGTTTTTATCTATAGGGGTTGGATTGGCATGTAATATATTGCCGTTGTCGTCATACACCATAAACACATACTCATCGGTGTTATAGTTATGCGACACTGTCCATTCGAAAGCGGGAGTTGATTGAAAATGGACATGGGAACTTTTTTTATTGGTTAATGGAAACCAAGTTTGCGTTACGCCGATCTTGGAATATATGTATAGGATCCCTTCGACGAGTGCAAATTGCCCAGGAAAAGGGTTCAGTGGAAAAGAATCAATTTGATCAAAACTAAGCGCTGAACGACCGAACATTCTCATATTCGTCATCACGCGCAATTCAGAAGTAGACATATCGTCTCCTATTTTTTAATTGGGTACTCTGGTTTGGCTGTATCGTAAGATGGACACGGTTGCTCTGCGCCTGTTCGGAAGGGGTTTTCTGTTTCCCTATCTATGTCAATGCCACTAAAGCGGCACTTACCATCAAAATTTGTGGCAACTTGCTGCAACAAGCTCAATAACTCGTATTGCTCTTGAACAAAAACCACCATGTCTTCAGCAGACATCTCATCTGTACTGTCGATGAATTGTTTGCTTTTGGTGTGCTCAAGCTTGTGTGCTAGGTGTGTTGGTACATCGACGGGCACCTTGCCATTATTTGATTTGAGTAAGAAGCGTTCAATCTGTCTTTGTAGCTGATTTATCCAGCCTGCACTTTGTACCGTTTTGACATCTTTCACCGTCATTATTTGCGCCTCAACACCGTTTTATTGATTTGGATAGCATTCAGTAAAAGCACGCTCTGTTGTTGCTTTTGCTGTAACTTGCGATAATCCAAATGTCCTTCGTCAAGGATCAAGCGTTCAATACGCTCATAAAATCGGCGTAAGAACGTAATGGCTTGCGTTAGCTCTTTGATTGGCACGCCTTGCTCACTGAGCATGGCTGCCTTTAGCTCCGATAGTGCATCGTGCAATACATACAAAGCATCTTCGCGCGTTTTTAGAGCAACAACATTGACGCGGTAAAAACTAAACAAGGTTGACATATTTGCCTCCTTCTTCATATGTTGTACAACATAAATGAGCCGACAACTACGTCGGCCCATTTATGTGTGTTAATACAAGGTAGGCCGAAAAAACTTAAGCTGTTGGGTCTGCAAGTTTACGAACTGCTTGGACAGAGACTTTTACTCTTGCCGCTTCAGTTAGGTAAATCATCACAACATTGTCTGATTCTTGCTTGACCATGGTAATGTCGTTATAGAAGCGGGCATCTTCGCCTTCACCGCGCTCCACCCATACCATCACGTCGACATATTCAGAGTTTAGATTGTGTTCGATTTTGTGCTGCATCAGTTTGTTCTGTGACAGCTCGAAGTAAACATTATCATTAACTTGGTTTACGACATTGGTGATATTAGAGCGTACGCCACCCAGTTCAGATGCCATTTCTACATCTAACTTGGTGATAGCGCCAAATAGCGACGTTGTATCCTTGATATAAGTGTAGCTATCAACACTTTGCATGCTACCGTCTGCCGATAGGCCTGCTCCTTGTTTGATAGCGTTGTCAGCGTTCTCACGGGCAATCTTTTCAGCGACTAACTCGCTAGAGACTGCCTTTAATGCGCTATCTAAGAGTAGGCTTGCATCGTGTACACTCGTCGCGGTGTTTAAGTAGTTGCTGTCGGTTGCTTGCTTATAGCTTCCATCCAGCTCTAGACCCGTGCCTACTTGTGTTTTATCAAGCTCTAACTGTAGCGCTTGTCTTGCATTGTTATGTGCTTCTGATTCGCTGGATAGACGTTCATCAACGGCTTTAATTGCATCATCTAACGCTTTATCAGCTGTTTTTAAGCTAGTGACCGCTGTTAAGTAATTCGTTTCTGAATCAGCAACATAGCGACCGTCTGCCTCAAGGCCTGCAGCAATTTGGGTGGCGTTGAGTTCATTGGCAATGGCATTCACACTGTCTTGGAATGTGGCTGAAACCTTCAGGCCTGCATTACTTTTTTCTAGTGTATCGCCATCTATCTTAATCTGTAGCTTAGCCGCTGACGCATCTGACTCGGTGCTGCCATCTTCAGTTGTAAATAAGCCATCGCCAAAGTCGATACCAATCTCATCAGTTGGAGATTCCTTAACACCAGCCCCAAAATTCAAAAATAGGGTATTGCCATCTTTTTGAATACCTGCACCTGCTGTTAGCTGGCCTGCGCCCGAGAATTGTACGAAAGTCAGCTCGGTGGTTTCTAGACTAATTGGGTTGGGAGTGCCAAGTACAAACCCAGCATTGGCATAGGTTGCACCTTCTTCAATGAAGGTGTGCATGCCATTAGTTACTTCGCCATCTGGCGTACCATCTGCGTCTATCGCGCGCTCAAATTCAGCTTTTGCTTCGGTCGTTTGGTCAGAAACCTCAGAGATAGTTACGACATAAATACCGTTATAAATCGCGCTTGGTGAGTCGGTACCATTTTGGCTTGCTGAGTTTTTGATAAGTACGCGGTCGCCACTGACGAGTGTTACACCATCAATTTGATAACTGTTATCGCCATTATCTTGAATATCACCACCGAGGTTGGCAATGGGGGCAGTTGTTGCGACCCGTACGGACTCTCGGACATCTAAGCCGGCACGCATACCATCGATGTATTTTAAATTAACTAGGTGATTGGGTTGCGTAGGTACGTGCGCGCTACTGATTGGGTTGGTACCCATATCGAGTGCGCCAGTCATTACACCGCCCGCAATATTTAGTTTTAAGTCATCGGCTTGCTCAGCGGCAACTTTATTGCTTTGTACCGTGTCTGTTAGCGACTTTATTGCATCATCTAGCAACTCGTCAGCAGCGGCGAGAGAAGGCACTTTAGATGCGTTAGTAAAATCTTCTGATTTTAGGTAATTTGCCCCAGTTGGAGGCGTATAATCGCCAGACTCACTTAACCCTGCTGCTGCTTGGGTTTTGTCTAACTCAGCTTGAATAGCCTCTGAGCTGACTTTACTGGCTGCTTTGTTGATGTCGATTTGATCAACCATCGCATCTAGGGCTGCCTTCAACGTGGTCGGTGCAATACTAAATTCACCTAAACCACCTGCTTTACCTTCGTAGCCAATTTTATTGGTACCAAGGCCTGCATTTTGCGCACCTAAATCAGCTAATGCTTGTTTGTCTGCATCAACAGCATCAATGATGGCGCCGATGATATTATCTAGCGTGCTTGCTTGCGCTGAAAACTTCGCATTGCTGCCTTGCTTGCCTTCGTAACCGACTTTGGAAGCACCTGAATTGCCAGCTTCTTGAGATGCAAGCGCTGCTAAAAAGTCAGTAAACTCTTGGGTTGTTTGAAAAGCTATCGTTGTCAGCGCACCGCCTTCGTCAGTGATCGATGCCTTAAATTGCTTTTCAGCAGAGTTATACCACACGCGGCCTTCAGAAGCGCCTTGCGGATCTGAAGCCAAGGATTCAATAACAAGGTTTTCAAATGTTGCGCTATTTGCTAGCGTGATACCGTGAAAAATAGGGTAGTTAGCCATACTTTGACTGTCCTCTTACGTCGAATTATGAATAAAACACAACGTCAATGAAGCCGGTTAGGGCTTCGGTGAGACTCACCACAAAACTCATGTCGTCAATGATTTCGTGATGTGCGAACATGCGCACACCTTGACTGTTAAAAATTTCAATCGAGAAATCTTTGGTATTTCTCTCATGTTGTACAATCCACTGCGTTGATTGCTGAGAAAATTCAAATCTCAGTCTTTTTGGCAGTGATACTCGAGTCAGTATTTGTGCCATGCGGTCTTCGACCAGCTGTGGCACGGTTTCCGTTAATTTTAACGTGACCAGGTTTGGTATAAAGGTCGACTTTAATGTTTCAACCTCTGTATCTACAACGGTACGAACGGTGCTGTCTACCAAGTCAGGAACTGCTTCTTGGAGCGCAGCTTGTACTTCATTCAATGCGTATTCAGGTACTATGCGCTCGATAAAGGGTGACACCGTTGTGTCGACATACTCTTGTACAATACCTTGCGCAAGCGCGGTTACATTGTCTTGAAAGTATGCGGCAATACTGCCTTCATCTTTTAGACCCTCATTGATCTTGAACTCAACTAAACTCGGTAGTTCTGAGGTTATCGCGCCAAACGCCTTATCAACCTCACCGCTCACAAATAGTGGAAGTTGATTAGATATCTCTAATTGTACAACAGTAGAGAGAATATCGGGTAGTTGTTTGTCTACTTCCTGCGCTATTTTTGGAACGACGGATCCGTTGATGTGTGTATCGATCTGTGCCGCAGTCTTTGATGCGATAATGGGCCACAATGTATCTTCATTTAGCTGAGCATCAATCATATCCGGAACAGTGATCGCGTCGACAGTCGCGGCTATTTCTTGGATCTGTTCTTGAGTCCAATGGTTACCCAAGTTAATACTATCGATGGCTTGGCTCAGCTCCGTGCGATACGTCTCAGTGATTGACTGGGCTAGGTTTGATAGCGCGTCTGCAACGGTCTGTTCGCCAAAAGTGCCGAGCTTTTCGTTAAGCTTGTCCTCTACAATGCCTGGAACTGTAACATTGTCGACGGCTGCTGCAATCTCCTCTATTTGAGCTTGGCTCCATATTCCTTGACCAATATTCTCAATTGCTTGGGCTATTTCAGCCCGATAGGCCTCAGTTACGGTTGCTTGTAACGCGCTGAGATCATCGACAAGTGCTGCTTGGGCAAGTGGCGCAAGTTTTTCCTCAAGTTGTGTGTCGACAATGCCTGGCACGACTATATGGTCTATTGCCGCTGCAATGTCTTCAATCTGTGCTTGAGTCCACTGATTGCCTTGGCCCATATTTTCGATGGCTTGCGCGATTTCAGCTCTGTAAGCGTCGGTTATGGAAGTTTGCAGGGCGTTCAGATTGTTTTCAACAGCAGCCTGAGCCAGTGGAGCAACTCTCGCGGGCAGTTGTGCATCAAGCATGTCTGGCACGGTGACACTGTCGACTGCTGCGGCAATTTCTTCAATTTGAGCCTGGCTCCATGCCCCCTGAGCAATCTGCTCAATAGCTTCGTTTATCTCGGTGCGGTACGCCTGCGTGATAGACTGACTAATAGCAGATAATGTATCGGCAACCGTTTGTTCTCCCAGATCACCTAACCTTTCGGCAAGTATAGTCGCCACAATGTCTGGGACGGTGATGTTGTCAACAGCAGCGGCGATTTCCTCGATTTGAGCCTGGTTCCAGATCCCCTGTCCCATGCTCTCAATTGCCTGAGCGATATCAGCTTTGTAGGCTTCGGTGACGGCTGCCTGCAAGGCATTGAGGTCGTCGACAAGCGCTGCTTGAGCTAGAGGCGCTACTTTTAAAGCGAGCTGTGTGTCGACAATATCCGGTACCGTGACGATGTCGACGTTGGCGGCAATGTCCTCAATCTGTGCTTGAGTCCATTGGTTGCCTTGAGCAATGCTATCAATCGCTTGTGTGATTTCTGCTTGGTAAGCCGCGGTGACAGATGCCACTAATGCGCTCAAATCATCAGCAAGGGCAGCTTTGGCTAAGGGTGCAACTTTTGCGCTTAACTGTGTGTCAATGATCTGGGGAACGTTAATAGAATCGACATTGGCGGCAATGTTTTCTATCTGTGTCTGCGTCCAACTGTTGCCTAAGTCAATGCTCTCAATTGCCTGATTTATCTCAGTTCGGTAGCTGGTTGTGAGCGACTGAGCCATTGTCGAGAGTGCATCTGCAACGGTTTGTTCACCCAACGTACCGAGCTTGGCATTGAGGTGATTATCCACAATCTCTGGTACGGTGATAGTATCGACATTAGCGGCGATGTCTTCAATCTGCCCTTGCGTCCAATTGTTAATTTGATCAATGCCTTCAATGGCTTGATTTATCTCCGCGCGGTAGGTTTGGGTGATGGACTGCGCCATAGCAAAAAGCGCATCAGCAACGGTTTGATCCCCAAGTTCGCCAAGTTTTGCATTTAATTGATTATCAACAATGCTTGGCACGGTGATAGCATCAACTGCGGCGGCAATGCTTTCGATTTGTTCTTGGTTCCAGCTATTGCCTTGACTGATACTGTCAAGCGCCTGTGTAATGGCCGTATTGTATGCTTCGGTGACTGCGCTCTCCAGCGCGAGTAAATCATCGGCAAGGGCGACCTTGGCCAGAGGAGCGACCTTCAAACTCAGCTGAGCATCTACAATATCTGGTACCGTGACCGTGTCGACGTTGGCGGCAATGTCCTCAATCTGTGCTCGCGTCCATTGGTTGCCTTGATCAATACTATCAATCGCTTGTGTGATTTCTGCTTGGTAAGCTGCAGTGACGGACGCCACCAATGCGTTCAAGTCATCAGCTAGCGCAGCTTTAGCTAGGGGCGCGACTTTTGAACTTAACTGGGTGTCAATGAGCTGGGGAACGGTGATAGAATCGACGTTGGCGGCAATGTCCTCAATCTGTGCCTGCGTCCACTGGTTGCCTTGTTCTATGCTATCAATCGCTTGTATGATTTCTGCTTGGTAAGCCGTAGTGATGGACGCCACCAATGCGTTCAAGTCATCAGCCAGCGCAGCTTTGGCCAAGGGGGCAACTTTTGCGCTTAACTGAGTGTCAATGAGCTGGGGAACGTTAACTGAGTCGACATTAGCGGCAATGTTTTCTATTTGCGTCTGTGTCCAGCTGTTGCCTAGGTCAATACTCTCAATTGCCTGATTTATCTCAGTTCGATAGCTGGTCGTGATCGATTGAGCCATTGCGAGGAGTGCATCTGCAACGGTTTGTTCTCCCAACGTACCAAGCTTGGCATTGAGGTGATTATCGACGATATCTGGTACGGTGATAGTATCGACATTAGCGGCAATGCTTTCTATCTGTGCTTGTGTCCAATTACTACCTTGGTTGATATTGTCAATTGCCTGGACAATTGCCGCGGTATACGCTTCGGTTACTGAGTTCTCCAGTTGATATAGATCGTCAGCAATGGCCGCTTTGGCCAAGGGGGCGACTTTTAGGTTCAGCTGAGTATCAACGATATCTGGTACGATAATATTGTCGACCGCTGCGGCAATCTCTTCGATCTGTCCTTGCGTCCAGCTACTACTTTGCCCTATGTCTTCAATGGCTTGGTTTATCTCGGCGCGATAGCTAGTCGTGATAGACTGGGTCATGGCCGAAAGTGCGTCTGCAACGGTATTGTCGCCAAGAGCGCCTAATTTTGCGCTGAGTTGATTATCAACAATGTCAGAGGTGATAGCAGTACTTACCGCCGCAGCAATATTTTCTATTTGCGATTGAGTCCAACTATCGCCAGGCTCTATCCCCTGAAGAGCTTGTGTGATTTCGGCTCTATAGGCTTCGGTGACAGAAGCTTGCAATGCGTTAAGGCTGTCTTCAATTGCCGTGATAGCAAGGGGTGCCACTTTCAAATTAAGCTGTGCATCAACAATATCTGGGACAGTAACCATGTCGATGTTAGCGGCAATCTCTTCTATCTGTGCCTGTGTCCAATTGTTACTTTGGCTGATATTATCAACCGCTTGCGTAATTGCCGCGGTGTACGCTTCGGTTACAGCGGTCTCCAGTTGATATAGATCGCTTGCAAGAGCCGCTTTAGCTAAAGGTGCGACTTTTAAACTCAGCTGAGTGTCAACAATGTCAGGTACGATAATGTTGTCGACGGCTGCAGCAATTTCTTCGATCTGTCCTTGTGTCCAGCTATTGCTTTGCCCAATACTCTCAATGGCTTGGCTTATCTCGTTGCGGTAGTCAGTCGTGATAGACTGCGCCATGGCCGACAGCGCGTCAGCAACGGTATTGTTGCCGAGGGAACCCAATTTGGTGCTCAATTGATTTGCAACAATATCCGGCAC